>CAYPEJ010000120.1:0-1507 GCA_964409685.1 uncultured Anaeromicropila sp. | reverse complement strand
AGAAGAAAATGAAAAGATTGTAAAGGGTGGCAAAATTGAAAACTAAAGTAAGAATAAAAAAATTGAAAGAAAATGCTGTGATTCCCAAGTACGGCAGTGAATTTGCAGCAGGAGCTGATCTTTATGCCTGCATGGGTGGGGAAACTCTTATTCCAGCAGGAAAGACAGTTATGATTAACACAGGAATCGCATTGGAAGTTCCAGTGGGATATGCTGGCCTTGTATATGCCAGAAGTGGGCTTGCTTCAAAGAAGGGCCTTGCTCCGGCAAATAAGGTTGGGGTAGTGGATTCTGACTATAGAGGGGAAATCATGGTGGCTCTTCACAATCATTCGGATGTTGATGTGGTGATTGAGGATAAGGAAAGGGTGGCACAGTTTGTCATAACACCTGTACTTGCTGTTGATTTTGAAGAAGTAGAAGAATTACAGGATACCATAAGAGGCGAAGGCGGTTTTGGATCTACCGGTACTAAGTAGTAAGTGTGCTTTTGTAGCATTTGCAACCGTGCAATGGGACTTATTTTAGAGCTTTTTTACCTTGGAGTCCTGAAAAAAAATAAATAAGTATTTATGGATATTAATTCCTTCTTGCATTAAGCATTATCATGCGATATAATATCACACAGTCGTCAGTTGACGACCGCAGATATAGAGGGTTGACCGAGTGGCTAAGGAGCTCGCCTGGAACGCGAGTAAGGCGCAAGCCCCGCGGGTTCGAGTCCCGTGCCCTCTGCCATTAAAAATACGGACAGGTTTTTCCTGTCCGTATTTTTTTATGAAAAGAAAGTGGACGAGAACCCGCGGGAGCGGGTGAGAAGGTCCCGTGCGGATTTTGCGCACGAAAGACTGAGAAGCAGGATTGAGTGCAGTGCAAAATCCGACAGCGAAAGGAGTCTGGCGAAAGGAGCCAGACGACATTGATTTTAAACTGCTCCAACTCGGCCGTAGCCTTCGAATAATGCAGTTAAAAACTTGCAACCTTGAAAATAAACTGAATCGAACTTGTGTAGAGCATCGCTTTTTGCAGTTTTTTTTCTCGTAACTTTGAAAAAAACTGAAACGATGCAACGATACCATTTGCCCAATGCAGTTTTTTTCTTGCGTCTTAGATTTTAAACTGCTCCGACTCAGCCGTGGCCTTAGCATAATTCAGTTAAAAACTTGAGTCTTTGATTTTTCACTGCCATGTTGCAGTTTCGGCCATCGAATTATTCAGTTAAAAACTTGAGTCTTTGATTTTTCACTGCCATGTTGCAGTTGTGGCCATCGTATTATTCAGTTGAAAACTTGAGTCTTTGATTTTTCACTGCCATGTTGCAGTTGTGGCCATCGAATTATTCAGTTAAAAACTTGAGTCTTTGATTTTTCACTGCCATGTTGCAGTTGTGGCCATCGTATTATTCAGTTGAAAACTTGAGTCTTTGATTTTTCACTGCCATGTTGCAGTTGTGGCCATCGAATTATTCAGTTAAAAACTTGAGTCTTTGATTTTTCACTGCCATGTT
>CAYPEJ010000119.1:0-1517 GCA_964409685.1 uncultured Anaeromicropila sp. | reverse complement strand
CAGGCGGTGACGGAGAGGGCCCTCTCAGTCCGAAATCAAAGATTTCGGCCAGCTCTGTTTTCAAATGTGCAATCGCCACTGGCGATTGTTTGATTTAGGGCTTCGCTGCCCAGAGGGAGAGCCAAGGGGGAAGGCTTTTATTCCTCCTCCGTGGGGTCCTGGTAATCGGAATGGGTGGTGCGGGGGTGGGAGAAGGCGCCGCCGGATTTTTTAACAGGCTTGGCCTTCTTTTCCTTGTGGGGCTTTTCGGTCTTTTCCTCCTTCTCCGGCTCGTCGGAGCTCAGCAGATCGGGGAGGAACAGGAGCAGCAGCAAAATCGCGCCGCCGCAGATGGCGATATAAGTACCCGGGGGATTCTGAATGTAATTGGCGACGAAGCCAAGGTAGGGAATGGTAAACACCGGGGTGCCCACCACATTTTTATAGTGAACCAGGGAGCCGTCCTCGGCGGCGTTGGCGTCGCCCTTGGTGCGGTAGCGCAGGGTCTCGGGATCCTCCTCATCGGGGACCACGGCAACGATCCGGTGGGTGGCCAGGGTGTCCTCATTCAGCATGAAGGTGATAACATCGCCGGGCTCCAGCTCCTTATAGTCCACGCTCTTGACGTAAATCAGGGAGCCCACGTGGTAAGTCGGCTCCATGGAGCCGGACAGGACCGTCAGGGCCTGCATGCCAATCAGCCGGGCACCGGCCAGCAACAGGGCCAGAATCAGCACCAGGGCCACCAGGATCCAGGTGATGGCGTTCCAAACTTTCTTTAAGTGTTTGCTCATTTTTGTCCTCAAAAAATAGATATTCCGAAGATTTTGCGTTCACCAAGTGCAGGGGCAGCGATTTTTCTCTCTCAGCCCCTATTTCTGGTGGTACACATACCTTCCTATAGTTACTGCAAGTATAGCACAACGCACCCCAAAAATCAATATCCATGATAAATTTTTTTGGTTCCTGTTTGTTGACAATTCGTGTAGACAACGACTGGAAATTTATGTCAAATCCGCCAAAAATGAAAGCTATTACTTTCACATTATAGCACAGTTACAGGGTAAAATGCAAGTAGTTTTGAAAGTAATTGCTTTCATAATTCTTATCATTCCAAGGGAGGGACTGCCATGCGGGTGCGTCAGGATCGGTATTTGTATAACCTCGGGGCCAATATTCAGGACATCCGCCGCTCCCGGCACCTGAGCCAGCAGGACACGGTGGATTTCCTCCAGCGCATCGGCCTGGACACCTCCCGGCAGTACTATTCCCAGATCGAGCGGGGCATCGCCAGCATCCGGGTGGAGATCATGCTTGCGTTATGTAAACTCTTTCAGTGTGAAATTCAGGATTTCTTCAAAGGGCTGGAGCTGGTGTTCGAGGAGGAATAGGCCCAGGCCATGGGGAACGGGCAAAAATTGACAGGGCGGGGGCATTGGCCCCCGCCCTGTTCAGCGTGTCGAAAAAGTACAAAAAACTTGGCTCCCCCTCTGGGCAGCGAAGCTCTAAATCCATCAATCGCCAGTGGCGATTGCACA
>CAYPEJ010000118.1:0-1531 GCA_964409685.1 uncultured Anaeromicropila sp. | reverse complement strand
GCAAAGGCTGCCAACGAATGGCTTGCAGGCATGAACAATGCGGAGCTGGCAGGAAAGCTGGGCGAAGAATTAGTTGCGCTTTGCAGGGACTATACAGTTATCGAGGATGCGAAGTATGTGGTGGAAAACGCAGACATGCTGACTAAGCCTTCGATGTGGATATTCGGCGGTGACGGCTGGGCATATGATATAGGATACGGCGGTCTCGACCATGTACTGGCATCAGGCGAGAACGTGAATGTACTGGTATTCGACACAGAAGTGTACTCAAACACAGGCGGACAGGCATCGAAGTCTACTCCTGTAGGAGCAGTTGCTCAGTTCGCAGCAGGCGGTAAGGCTGTAAGAAAGAAAGACCTGGCTCAGATTGCAATGGCATATGGCTATGTATATGTAGCACAGGTGGCAATGGGTGCAAATCCTGCACAGACATTAAAAGCCATCAAGGAAGCTGAGGCATACGACGGTCCTTCGCTGATTATTGCTTATGCTCCATGCATCAATCATGGTGTTAAGGCAGGTATGAACAAGGCTATGCTGGAAATGAAGAAAGCCGTAAGAGCCGGATACTGGAATCTTTTGAGATACAATCCTGATATGGTGGCACAGAAGAGAAATCCTCTGTCAGTTGACAGTGCGCCTCCTACAGAAAGCTATAATGACTTCATCATGGGTGAGGTAAGATACAATTCACTCAAGCTGAAGAATCCTGACAGAGCAGATGAACTGTTCGAACAGGCGGAAACTATAGCTATGGAAAGATACAGGAAGCTCAGGAAACAGCAGAAGAGCTTCGATGAGCAGTAGGAAAGGAGGCAGTCCAATGTATAAGATATTAAGCAAAAGAAAACTCAATGATTCGATGACATGGCTCGTTATTGAGGCCCCGCTTGTAGCGAGAAAAGCGAAGCCGGGTCAGTTTATCATCCTGCGTACAGATGAGTATGGTGAAAGAATACCTCTGACAATGGCAGGACACGATTCTGAGAAAGGAACTATAGATATTATATATGCAGCTATCGGCAGAACAACCATGCTGCTTGACCAGTTCGAAGAGGGCGATGCACTGGCAGATGTAGTTGGACCTCTCGGCAAGCCGACTCACATGGAAGGGCTGAAGAAAGTAGCAGTAGTAGGCGGCGGTACAGGAAACGCTCTGGCTTATCCGCTGGCAACAGGTATGCATAACGAAGGCATTTCAGTCGATATGATTGCAGGCTTCAAGAACAAGGATATGGTTATTCTTGAGGACGAATTCAGAGCAGGAACTGACAACCTGTACATAACCACAGATGACGGCAGCTACGGCGAAAAAGGCTTCACTACAGATAAGCTGAAAGAGCTGATAGAAGCAGGAAACAAGTATGATGAGGTCATCGCCGTAGGCCCTCCTATGATGATGAAATTCGTCTGCGGGATTGCAGCAGAATATGGCATTCCGTCAGTTGCATCACTTACTGCATACATGGTGGACGGTACAGGAATGTGCGGTGGCTGCAGGTGCGTTGTCGGCGGAGAAAACAAGTTCGTC
>CAYPEJ010000117.1:0-1532 GCA_964409685.1 uncultured Anaeromicropila sp. | reverse complement strand
CATCATTGTTCGTCAACGTGGAACAAAAATCCACCCAGGCAAAAATGTTGGCATGGGAAAAGATTACACATTGTTCGCTTTAACTGATGGTGTTGTTAAATTTGGTTATAAATCAAAAGACAAAAAATGTGTTAATGTTGTTTCAGAATAATTTTTGAAATAAAAATTAATCATATAAATTTAGTTGAATAATTTTTAAATTAAATGTGTCAAATTTGGCACATTTTTTTGTTAAAAATTGCACAAAATTTTTCAAAATATAATTCAAAAATATTCAAAATTAATTGAAAAAATGCTCAAAAAAATTGAAAAAAAGTTAAAATATAATTAAAAAAATTTGTTAAAATGTTGAAAATTTTGGCGAAATTTGTTATAATATATTACGCAAAATTTGAAATTAAAAACAATATAAATTTAAAAAATTGATAACATTAAATTTAAGATATTAATAGTTAAAAATTTAAGATATTTTTAATTAAAATTTAAAATATTAATAATTCAAATTAAAAAAATAATTGAAATTGAAGTTTGTTAAATTTTGCATAAAAAAAACAATTTTAAGGGCAAAAAGATATGGAAAATCAATTAAAAAATGGCAAAAAACAAGACTTTTTTGTTGAAGAAAATAAAATTATCGTAACAAATTTAGAAGATTTTAACATAACTCACATTTTGGAATGTGGGCAAGTTTTCAGGTTCAAAAATTTGGGCGACCACTATGAAGTTTACAGTTCAAACAAAATGGCAAAAATCTATTCTCACGAAAATTTTGTTGAAATTATATGCACAGATGTTGATTATTTCATAAATTATTTTGATTTAAACACAAACTATGGTCAAATTAAGCAAAAATTGGGCGAATTTGACGTTTTAAAGCAAAGTTTGAGTTTCGCATCGGGAATTAGAATTTTAAGGCAAGATGCCTTTGAAATGATTGTTGCGTTTATTATTTCGGCAAACAACAACATTAAACGTATTCAATCTATTATTGAAAAAATTTGTGAAAAGTTTGGAACTTTCATGCAAGAAGAAAATTTTTATGCTTTTCCAACCCAAAAGCAGTTGCTAAAAGCAAGTGTAGACGATTTTAAAAGTTTTGGGGCGGGTTATCGGGCTGAATATTTGTTTAAAGTCATTCGTCAACTTGAAAATTTTGACTTTGATGAAATAAGAAATAACCCCAGCGAAAAAGTTATTCCAAAACTTTTAAGTTTAAGCGGGGTTGGTCCAAAGGTTGCCGATTGTATTTTGCTTTTTGGTTTTAAAAAAGGTGATGTTTTTCCCGTTGACACGTGGATTAAAAAAGTTTATAACGACTTTTTTGCCGAAAAAGTTGAAATGCCAAACATTCTTTTGAGCAATAACAAGGCTTCAAAAAAAGCCAACGAAATAGACAAAAATAGTGTTGAGAATAACAAAAATAGTGTTGAAAATGACACAAAAAATGCTGGAAATGGCTTAAAAAGTTGTAAAAATTGCACAAAAAATGTTGAAAAAAACATTGAAAATTGCACAAAAAATGATAAAAAAAT
>CAYPEJ010000116.1:626-1540 GCA_964409685.1 uncultured Anaeromicropila sp. | reverse complement strand
CTTTGTTTCCGCCCAGATCGAAATGGTACCCGGCGAATACAAAAAGCTGGAATCTGAAGACGACATCAAGATGATGGAAAAGATGATTGATGTCTTCGAAGATGACGACGATGTGCAGAACATCTGGCACAACTGGGACAGAGATTGATTCTCTTCCCCTGCTGCCAATGAAACAAGGACACGCTGTGAGGCTGGCTCGCGGCGTGTCCTTGTTTTATCCGTCGTTACGGCATTTTTCATTATAGCGTTCAATGGCAATACGGAGCAGATCCAGCGCACGGGTCAACTCCGCTTCGCAGCGCACATAGGCAATGCGAATCTCATTCTCCCCTGCGTCCGGGGTTGCATAGAAGCCGCTGCCGGGAGAGAAGGTCACCGTCTCCCCGCCGTCTTCAAATTCATTGAGCAGATAGTGCTGGAATTTTTCTGCGCTGTCCACGGGGAGACGCGCCATGGTGTAAAAAGCGCCCTTCGGCTCTGTGGTAACAACACCGGGGATTTCCTTCAGCTTGCGGTAGCACACGTCCCGCCGCCGCTGATACTCCTCCCGCGTCGCGTCGAAATAGGAAGGATCCACGCCGTAAAGCGCCGTGGCTCCCACCTGATCCAACGTAGCAACCGACAGCCTTGCCTGAGAAATTTTGGTTGCGCCCTCCATAAAGGCTTTGTTGCGGGAAATGAGCGCACCAATACGCGCGCCACAGGCGCTGAACCGCTTGGAAACGGAGTCAATGAGAACGAGATTATCGTCAATGTCTCCAAAGCTGGCTGCCGTGGTCAGATGTCCGCCGTCGTAAATAAACTCCCGGTAGACCTCGTCACAGATCAGATAGAGGTCATGCTCCTTCACAATATCCGCCATAAGGCGCAACTCCTCCTGCGTGAGCACCGTTCCCGTGGGATTGCCCGGGTTG
>CAYPEJ010000116.1:0-616 GCA_964409685.1 uncultured Anaeromicropila sp. | reverse complement strand
GATAAGCAGCGCGCGGGTTTTTTCGTTGATAAGCGGCTCAATCTGCTCCCGGGTCGCATAGCGGTAGCCCTCCTCCGGACGGGTATGCACCGGGCAGATCCTGCCGCCAGCCATCCGGATGAAGGTGTTGTAGTTGGGATAGAAAGGCTCCGGTACAATAACCTCGTCCCCTTCATCCAGCATGCAGAGCATCGCCATGAGAAGTGCCTCGCTACCGCCGGTGGTAACCAGAATGTCACGGCTGTTAAACGACACACCCAGCCGTTCATAATAGCAGCGGATTGCCTCGATCAGCTCCGGCAGACCGGGAGAGGGCGCATATTCCAGCACTTCCTGATGAAAATGCCGCAGCGCTTCAAAATAGGCCGGAGGAGTCTGAATATCCGGCTGACCGATGTTCAGCGCGTGAATGGTAATCCCCCGCTCCTTCGCCGCAACCACATAGGGATAGAATTTTCGTATGGGAGAAAGCTCGCAGGCTTGTATTTTCTGAGATAAGTTCATAGTATTTTCCCTTCTAGCATTCAGGAATCAGGGGACGCGCCTCAGGCTCTGGCCAGAATTCGCTCCGTCGCATCAGTGCGCTCCCAGGGCAGATCCAGCTCAGGTCTGCCAA
>CAYPEJ010000115.1:0-1546 GCA_964409685.1 uncultured Anaeromicropila sp. | reverse complement strand
GAAGGTCGATATGGCCATCATGAACGGCGGCGGTGTCCGTAACAAGGCCATCACCGGCGATATCTCCTACCTGACCTGCAAGTCCATCCATACCTTTGGCAACGTTGCCTGCCTGATCACCGTTACCGGTCAGCAGATTCTGGACGCTCTGGAATGGGGCGCCCGTACCACGCCTGACTCCGAGTGCGGCGGCTTCCTTCAGGTTTCCGGCATTACCTATGAGATCCATTCCTACATTCCTTCCACTGTCCAGATGGACGATAAGGGTGTCTGGACTGGTGGCCCCACCGGTGATTACCGCGTGAAGAACGTTACCATTGGCGGTGAGCCTCTGGATGTTGCCAAGACCTACAACCTGGCTGGCTATAATTACACCCTCCGCGACCTGGGCGACGGCTTCGCCATGTTTGATGGCGCTGTCAACGTCAAGGACTATGTCATGGAAGACTACATGGTTCTGGCGAACTATGTGAAGTCCTTCCCCGATGCTACCATCACTGCTGACAACAGCCCCTACGGAACTGTTACCGGCGAAGGCCGCATCACCATCGTCACCGACGCTCCTGTGAAGCCCGCTGGCAACGAGTATGTGCTTTCCGCAGAGATCAAGGACGGCGATGAAGTTATCATTTATAATGCCGGTCACGGCAAGGCCATCAAGAATGAAAACGATAACGACTGGTACCTGGTTGCTGAGGCAGTTACTCCCACCAGTAACAAGATCGTCACTGAGGACACCACCATTGTTTGGACGGTTGTGAAGAATGCAGACGGCACTTATACCTTCGTCAATGGCGAAAACGCCATTACTGCATGGCTCTCCGTGAACGACAAGGGCAGCTTTGTCGAGTTGACCAACAACGCTAACTATGATGGCGGCGACAAGACCTGGAATCTGACGGTTGGTAATGCTGCTACCAGCACTTACTACATCAGCAGCCCGACCATCGCCAGCAGCTATGGCCCCGGCTACATTGAGTGCTTCACCAAGACCAACAACACCACTGGTGAGACTGCCGACAAGATCTGCGGCTATGCAACCAGCAACCCTAGCGAAAAGGACTATGGATTCCAGTTCTTTGTCAAGGGTGCCGAGGGCAGCACCACGCCTGATCCTGACCCCGATCCCACTCCCACCGGCGAAGAGTATGCTCTGACCTCCGAGCTGAAGGATGGCGACAAGGTTGTTTTCGTCAACAAGGCGAATTCTCTCGCGTTCTCTACCGGTGACGCGGCTAGTGGCAACTACTACCGCGCCGGCGTGGAGGTTGCTCCCGCTGACGGCAAGCTGACTGTTACCGACGAAGCACTTGTCTGGACTGTCGAAATGACGGAAGGCGGCTTCTACCTGAAGAACGCTGCCGGCCAGAATGTTTCTGTTCCCAATAAGCCGGATGGCAGCGGCACCTACAGCTCCATTAACTTCACTCAGGAAGACAACGCAGTTTGGAAGACTGCACCTGCGGCAACTGCTGGCTGCGTCTACCTGCAGAACACCACTGCTGTTGGCAGCTCTGGTGACAGTAAGAGCGTGGAATGGTATGCT
>CAYPEJ010000114.1:0-1556 GCA_964409685.1 uncultured Anaeromicropila sp. | reverse complement strand
TGCAACAACAACCCAAAACCGGCATTGCTCCCGCTTGAGAGCTTTGCCGGTTTTGGGTTTTCGTATTGTTTTCTTAAAGCACTTTCATCGTTTGCAATTTGTGAAACAGCTTCAACGAAAGTCATTCCTCGCACTCTCATAAGATAATCAACGGCACTTCTTCCGCCGATACCTCTTGACCACCACATCCGCATTCCATTTGATATTTTCAAACTATCGTGCATTTTTGTTGTGTAAGTGTTACCCGAAATTCGCACAAGTTCATCAGGTTCATAAGTTTGCAAATAAATGAGCAAGTCCATTTCTTTGGCTTTCTCTATTGTGCTTTGAGAATAGTACGCCATACTATCTGCTATCCCTGTCTGATTTTATTCTTGCAAGTTCAAATGTCATTTTATCAATCCTCCTTATTACTTTACAGAAAAAACAGACTGAAATTTCAAAAATCAGTCTGTTCTGTGTTTTCATCACCTATAGATATTTCATTCAACACCATTGTTTTATGTGCAACATACAACCAGCCAATATAAAAACTAGTTGATACACTTGTAATATTTATTACTGTATCAAAAAAGAATAGTTTCTTCTTATATTTATCTATCGTAGAAATAATCCCATTAAAACCTGTTTCGTATATGTTTTTTAAAACACACATTAATTTTGATACCTTCATATCTTTTGAATGTTTTCTTTGCATGATTGTTCTATGTGAATATTCTTTTTTCTTTCAAAAAATTTTTTTGGAAATTGCAATAGCAAGTTGCATGTTTTTTTAGTTTGATAGTCTATATAGTACATTCTATATTCATATTTCGCAAAAGCTTTATAAAGTTTTATTTTTTTCTTTTGAATAGAAAATCTAATGTTTTATATAAAGATTTTCCAAGAAAATCATTTGGAACATTAAAGCTATTATTTTTTTTCATTAATTTTTTGTTTGTCAGTATAATTTAATAAAACTCGATTAGCATATTCGGTACTGTAGTGCTTTTTTACTTTAGATGCTTTTCGCCAAGAAGGAATAGTGAATACCACAAAGATCAATAGGCTTGCAAAAACCGCTAGTATATTACCCTTAAAAAGCAAATAATATCCTAGCAAAACAACTATAATCGGCAACCAAGAAACAACAAAAATATAATAAAACAGTGCTCGTTTTCGTGCCTTATCAGTGTTTTTTAAATTATACGAAACTTTTTTTGTTATACCATCATCTTTTATATAAACAGATTCATATATATATCCATTTTTATCATCGCGATATTCTAGGTCTTTCAATATAATAGTATTGTTCGATGATTATGATGAAATATGTATTGTTGCATCACAATATAAAGAGTTAATAAGACTTTCGCCATCAACAAAACCATCAATAATGCCAAAAAGCAAATTTAATATTACTTTATTTTTTTCGTTTAATAACAGTTCTATTTTTGAATCATTAGGCAATATATTAAGCGAAATTGTTTCGTCTCTTTTCGACAAAAACTCGACTCCGTCATAAACAATTATCAGTTGTTTATATGATGTTTGGTTGATAATATTAATGTTCATAT
>CAYPEJ010000113.1:0-1574 GCA_964409685.1 uncultured Anaeromicropila sp. | reverse complement strand
GTAATACTTTCATCAGATAGACTATGACTATGCTCTAAATTTGCCTTTTTCTCTATCATTTCAGCGACAGAGCTCCCACCAATTTTAAGCTCAGCATTAGCTTTAATCGTATCAGCCTTTATTGAAGGTACTTTAAAAACTGCATTATTAGTTCTACATACAATGTTATCTCCGTAAATTTCAACGTATGTACCGTTTCCATTTTCATCAGACTCAATTCTTGTAATAATGCCTGCATTAGGAAGTGATGTTGGCATCTGATTTGAATCAAGCTTTGGTGTGTCTTTATAAACCCCAAATATAAACTTCCTACTGCCGTCACTTGCATTACCTGAACTATTATCTGTATATAAAGCACCTTTCGCCTTAGAAAAACACATAGCTAATTTATATAGTAGAGTACTATCAACCCAAATTTTATCAACGGCTATAAAATCGACTTCTAAATTTTTAGTTTTGGTCGCAGTAAAAACTGCATTTCCATATTCATCAATTTTTGCAGTCTCGTATTGATAAGTAACATTATCCATTGCTTCAGTTTCAGTCATATTTTGCCCGTCTATGCAAGGGTCGACCTTAACAAATTTTATACCACCTTTAACATACATAGAATTATCGGTCCTAAGGTGCATACCATTTATATCTGCATATTTTTTGCCCTGACTATCAGTATAAGTTGGTACTGTAAGCTTACCTAAATTATCATCAATTATATCCATATTTTTATTGATGTCAGCTATATCCGCCACATCTGTATACTCAGGCTTATTAAGTCCAAGATTAGTTGTCTTTTGCATTTATTCCACCTCCAAGCTAAACTTACTAATTGTAAAAATTTCTGTTTCTTCACAGACTATGTTTGAATAACCGTCATTAACCTTAAAGTCTGTTACATCATTTACACCTAAGCTACTTACAGCAATATTTAAAAGCTTTGCATAGCTAAGCTCAGTTTTGTTAAAATTTATTTGAGATAAATATTTCAAAATATCAGCCTTTACATTTGAAATAGTTGTAACCTCATCAAGGGTATTATCAAGCTCGATTTTTCCACTTATTGAAACAGCTTTAATACCTGCACTAAAAACCTCGCATATCGCACCAATAGGAGCAGTTCCCGAACCGTCACCGTTTTTATTAGGGTCGATATAAGCTTGAACAAGATTTATCGTGTCTATGTTTGCTGTCCCTCCGTCATCATCACAGATATACAAATTTACTTTATTGTTTACCTCTGTATCTCTTGTTGCTTTTGCTCCGCCAACGCCAACACACTCCCTTGCCCATAAAATATAATGAGCCTTGTTTCCTGATGTTGCGGGCATTGATAAACGAAGATAATACCTTTCCCTTAAAGCCTCGTCTGTTTCTTCATCACTTCCGCCCTCGATTTTTTCAAGATTTGTAGTACTTTTTATATTTGCGTTTGAGGTGACAAGTGTTGTTATCGTATTTTTATCTGTGTTTCCAATCTCACCTGCCTCAGTTGCAGAAATGTAAACCTCAGCTTTTCCATTTACCTCTGTGTCCTCTAAAACCTCATATTGAATACTGCCATTTGAAACAAGAGTTCC
>CAYPEJ010000112.1:0-1614 GCA_964409685.1 uncultured Anaeromicropila sp. | reverse complement strand
GGCGAAAAGCGTTCCTCCGATACGATGGGAATGAAGCACATGGTGCGCTTCGGAGCCTATCTGATAAAGGGCTCGATCAATGTTCAACTCGCAGAAAAGACCAAATTTACCGATGAGGATGCAGAGGTTATAAAGGAGTGTCTGCGCACACTTTTCGAAAACGATGCTTCCTCCGCCCGTCCCGAAGGCTCGATGGAGGTATATAAGCTGTACTGGTGGGAGCATAACTGCAAGAGCGGTCAGTATCCTTCGGCAAAGGTACACCGACTTCTCAAGGTGGTTCCGAAGGATGCAGCAAAGCTTTCGACCTCTATCGATGACTACGATATTACGCTTGACACACTCGATGGACTCAACTGTGAGGTCATCGACGGTATTTGACTATGGATGATGACCTGCAAATTTCAGGGATACAGCACTTTAATTTCTGTCGAAGGCAATGGGCTTTGATCCATATTGAGCAGGAATGGGCAGATAACTACTTTACAATTGACGGAAATATATTACATGAACGGGTCGATGACCCGAAATTCACCGAAAAGCGCGGCAATATCATTGAAAGCCGCGCACTTCCGGTGAGCTCCGAAAAGTACGGTCTTTCCGGCAGATGCGACATGGTTGAGTTCCATCTGTCGGAGGACGGTGTTCCGATCGCCGCACGGGACGGGCTTTGGCAGCCTATACCGATAGAGTACAAGCGCGGCAGCTCTAAGGAGATCGACGCGGATCGCCTTCAGCTCTGCGCTCAGGCGATCTGTCTTGAAGAAATGCTCTGCGCAGATATACCGCTCGGATATATCTATTACTGTGAGACCAGACATCGCGAACGTGTGGAGCTTGATGCCGAGCTTCGCGAAAAAACGGTTAAAACGATATCCGAAATGCGTCAGCTGTATGACCGCGGATACACTCCGAGGGTCAAATATTCGGAAAAATGCCGCAGCTGCTCGATGAAGGAAAAATGTCTTCCGCGACTCTTAAAAACCAAGGCTGCGAGCGATTACAATCGTGAGCTTTGGGAACGAGCCGAGGATTGATATTCTGAAAGGAGGGCTTCGCGGTAATGAAAAAGCTGAACAATACTCTTTATGTAAACACTCCCGACGCATATCTCAGGCTTGACGGTGAAAATGTGGTCGTGACGCTTGACGGCGAGGAGCTTTTGAGATGCCCGATACATAATCTCGAAAATATCGTCACATTTGGTTATCAGGGAGCGAGTCCGGCACTGATGCGCCATCTATCTGAGCTGGGAGTCGGGATAGCCTTCTTCTCGGGCAGCGGCAGATTTTTGGGACGCTTTGAAGGTGAAAAGCGCGGAAATGTGCTACTTCGCCGTGAGCAGTATCGCATAGCCGACGATGAAAAGCGTTCGCTTAAGATAGCTGTGAGCATGATAGGCTCAAAGACGATAAATTCACGTGCGGTTTTAAGGAAATTTATTCGTGAGCATTCGCTTTCGCCCGGACTTAACGAGTTGTCCGCGACTGCCGAATATCTCGGCGACTCACTTGAAAAAATACGATATTCCGAAACACTTGACGAGCTTCGCGGCTATGAAGGCGTGAATGCAAGCCAATATTTCGGTGTTTTTGACAATATGATACTGAAAAA
>CAYPEJ010000111.1:0-1617 GCA_964409685.1 uncultured Anaeromicropila sp. | reverse complement strand
AGCTCCATTATACTGCGCCGTCCCATCGAATGTGGAATCGAGATACAGAGCAACCACGTTGATTGTGTAGGTCAATGTGCGGCTGTTGCTGTAGATGTCGGTGACGGCAACTCTGACTGTATTTGAGCCATTGGAAAGATAGGGTGCAACATTGATAGAGAATGCTCCTTGTTCCACGGAGGCACTGTATTTTACTACGCCACCTACCGATACAGACAGCACGCCCATACCGGTACTGATGCCATCCTCGAGGGATGACCATGTACCCTCCAAGAAACAGTCCGTGTTCTGGGCAATGGATTTGTACAGCCATCCGGAGCCGTTAGAGAGTTTCAGCTCAGCATTATTGCCAGAGCTGCCACCGCCACCACCAGCGAACGGCCCATGTGGACCGGATATTCGTTCTCCGTTGCACAGGAGATACATATAGCCGTCCACGATTTCTACATCGTCGAATTTGGTGTCTAGCAGCGCCCTTAGCCCGGTGATGGATTCAATGGGGTGCTGATCTTCCATGTCACGATTGGATAAGAGATTATGGTATGTGGATTTATTGCCGTTTGTCTGCTTTACTGTGCCACTCAGATCCGCTGGCCGGATTATGGTGCCAGAAACAGATTTGGGAGCAGTCGCATTTCCAGAGTAAGCCATCAGGAAGTCACCTCCGGGGCTGTGATATTGTACCCGATGATGAAATCGCTGCACTCAATCACGTTGTAGTAGTTATTTCCATTTTGCAGGCCGACATCATAGAAATACGAGCCGAATGGCAAATCCCTGGTATCGGCGGGAAGGAGCGTCAACACATACACTCCACCATCCAAATTTTCTGCTGTCAGCACCTTCTTGATGACACATTCGCTATCAGGATCCTCGGGCCTACGTTTGACGCCAAACCGGAGGATTTCGCCGGTTGTCAGTTGATATGCACCACCATCCGGGTCTTTTACCGTAATATTAACCACTTGTGTAGTTCCACGGATGATCGATAAAGGCTGTTTCATAAAAATCCCCCCTTATGCCCATGCTGACCATGCAGAGCCGTCATAGCCCCGGTTATAGGCAGCACCGGAAAGTGTTGTGAATCGCTGTAGAATCGCTGTCCCATTTGTCACCGCTTCCAGAAATCCTGCCTCATTGGCAGGAGCATTGGAGCAACCACTCCCAGGGTAGTAGTAGATGCCGGACTTAAGTGTATTGAAATTCTCAGAGGTTAGATCGCGCACATATCCAAGCACCAGAAAACCGTTCATAGCTATGGATCCGGCAACATCGAGAGGATGCTTCGGAGTGGGATTGTTGATGCCAACCCGGGGATAGCTGTAGGTGCTGTTTCTCTTTCGCAGGGATACCACCGGCGTACCCTGCGGGATAAGCGCCTCCACATCCAGCGAGGTGGTTGAGCCGAATGCGTCTCTGATCTGTAATTGGAAATTGTAGGAGCTTTCTGCATCGAGTTCCAACAGTTCCAACGAGGAAAATGAGAACGAGGTGCCGCTGGTGGTTACATTGCTCAGTATGCTCACATAGGAGCCATAGCTTTCGTCAGTAGTCTTTTTATACCGATACCTCACATAGGACAGTTTGTTGGTGTCGGTAGAATCATCTGCCTTGATC
>CAYPEJ010000110.1:0-1624 GCA_964409685.1 uncultured Anaeromicropila sp. | reverse complement strand
CAAGGGGAATCATTCCCCTTGCGGGGTGCAGGGGCAGAGCCCCTGCCAGCGCCTCTCTCCCCTCACTTCAGCCCCCAGATCGCGTCGGAGATGCGCTGGGTGGCGGCTTCCATGGTGTCGTGGTCGCAGCGGCGGCCGAAATCGGAAAAATCAATGGCTGCGCCGAAGCGGATGCAGCCCCGCCGCAGGAAGCCATAGGGCGCGATATAGCAGGGGATCACCGGCACGCCGGCGCGCAGGGCGATGAGGCTGGCTCCGGGCAGCATGGGCTTGGGGTTTTCCACATCGCTGCGGGTGCCCTGGGGAAACACACCCACGCCGCAGCCCTCCTTGGCCAGCTGGAGCGCGCTGCGCATGGCGCCGATGTCCGCATGTCCCCGGTCGATGGGCACGCCGCCGAGGCTGCGCAGCAGCGCCGCGATGGGCTTGCAGCGGAAGAGCTCCTTCTTCGCCAGATAATATACCCGCCGCGCGCAGGGCAGCTGGGCGGAGATATACAGCGGATCCATCGCGGAGAGATGATTCATGCAGAGCATGAAGCCGCCCTCGGCGGGAATATTCTCACGACCCTCCACGCGGGCAGGCCAGAGCAGGCGCAGCGCCGGGCCGAGCAGGCCATGCGCAAAGCGATAAAAGCGATCTCCCATAATTTCAGCCTCCGATTGCAGCCTTCGCCAGCGCAACCACCCGATCCAGCACCTGCGCCAGCGTCATGGCGGAGGTGTCCAGAAGATGCGCGTCCTCGGCCTGCATCAGCGGAGAGGCCGCGCGGTGGCTGTCGTTGTAATCGCGCTCAACAATATCGTCCAGAACCTGATGAAACAGCGGCATTTCGCCCTTGCCGCGCAGCTCGGAATAGCGGCGCAGGGCGCGCACCTCGGGCGAAGCGGTGATGAAGAGCTTCAGCGTGGCGTTCGGCAGAACCTTGGTGCCGATGTCGCGGCCATCCATCACGATGGAAATACCCTTCGCAGTCTCCTGCTGCAGGCGCACCAGATATTCGCGCACCTGCGGAATCGCCGCCACGGCGCTGGCCGCCATGCTGGCCTCGGGCGTGCGAATCGCCTCGGATACGTCCTCGCCCTCCAGATACATGCGCTGCGCGCCGCCTTCAAATTTGACCTCAATTCGCACGCCGTCCACCGCCGCAGCGATGGCCGCCCCGTCCTGAAGCAGGTTTCTGCGCATGAAGCACAGACCCACCGTGCGATACATGGCACCAGTGTCCAGATACATTGCGCCCAGCTTCTCCGCCGCCGCCTTCGCGATGGTGGATTTGCCCGCGCCCGCCGGGCCGTCTATGGCTATCGAAAAGATTTTGCTCATGTTTTCGTTCCTTTGCTTGATGTGTGGGGAGGATGGTGGGGTAGGGGCGCACCTGCGTGTGCGCCCGGATTTTGGGAATGGAACGATATGTTGACGAGAGATGGGAACACCTCATCCGGTTTGCTTTGCAAACCACCTTCCCCCCTACGCACCGAAACCGTAGCGCGCATACGCACCGGCGCAGGTTTCGGCAGCGCCGCGCGCATTTTTCAAATGCCAGCGCGACTGCTATCAAGGGGAAGGCTTTGGGGATAGTACAATGATCTACATTCTTTTCTATTGCAATATAGGCAATCAT
>CAYPEJ010000109.1:0-1625 GCA_964409685.1 uncultured Anaeromicropila sp. | reverse complement strand
AGATACAGGTCCACATCGCCGCTGGCGGTGGAGCAGCAGAGACTCTGGGCGGAGCCGCGCAGGTCCAGATCGCCGCTGGCGGTCCGGGCGGTCAGCTCGGCGTAGTCGCCCTTCAGCGCAATGTCGCCGCTAGCGGTGGAGAGCTGGACCGGGCCGCTGACCCCGCACAGGTCTACGTCGCCGCTGGCGGTGCTGATGGAGAGCTGGGCGGCGTCGATGGGGTCGTGCAGGTCCACGTCGCCGCTGGCGGTCGTGATACTGATGCACTCCCAGCGGCGGCAGGGGAGCACCAGCTCCACGTCGGTGGACAGCAGGCCCCGGGTGGAGAAGAAGGCGGCGGAGGCGGTGCGGTCGTTAGGACTGATGGTGAGGACGCCGTCCTCCCGCAGGCGGACATTCAGCTGCTGGGTGTTGCCGGAGAGGAGCACCTGTGCGCCGGGGTCGGGGACAACGCGGATGTCCACGTCGCCGTTGACCAGGTGGATGTCCAGCCCAGTCAGGCCCTCAGCGGGGATAGCGGTGTCTTCGACGGGGGAGCCGCAGGGGGAGAAGTCTTTAACGCCGTGGGGGTAGCGCTCCTTCAGCTTGTGGGCCACGTCCCGCATGATGTCCTTGGCCTGGTCCACAGCGTCTCTGGTCTGGGAGATGGTCTCCCGGACGATATCCTCCGCGCCCCGGACCATATTGTCGAAGTCGAAGCTGGGAGTGGTGTGCGCCGTGTCCTGCTGGGGCTGCTGGCTGTCAGGCTCCAGAGTGCGCAGATATTCCAGCAGCTCATCCACGTCGCCCAGCTCCTCCAGAGCCTTGGTATAGGCTGCGGTCTCCTCCATCCCGGAGGCAGTCAGGTCCAGATAGCGCTGGTAGAGATTCTCACTGAGCTCCTCGATCAGATCCGTACGCGCGTCGGTGTCGGCGGCGGCGCTCAGCCGGTTGGTCACGGCGATGATCAGTTTGGTTTTGATGCGGTCCATAGTCATACCTCCTCTAAAGTGATCAGGGCGTTCAAAAGAGCCCTGGTAGATTCCCATTCACGGCAGTTGGCCTCCCACTGTCGGCGGCCATCCTCGGTGATGGCGTAGTACCGGCGGCGCGCGCCGGGGCCGTCCTCCCCCCAGTAGGAGGTGATAAGACCATTCTGCTCCAGCCGCTTGAAGGCGGTGTATAAGGTCGCCTCCTTAAAGCCGTATTGGCCGCCGGTGCGCTGCTGGATGGTCTTATTGATCTCATAGCCATAGTTATCTCCCCGCATCAGCTGCGTCAGGATGATGGTATCCGTGTGGCCGCGCAGAGTATCTGATGAAATTGACATATCCATAGCTCCTTTCCTGTGATACGAAGCGCCTGTGGCTCTGTGTTGAAGATATGATAACACGATATACTTCGCCTGTCAATGTATATTTGCAGGAAAAGTATTAAGATTTAATGAAGTAGTGGTGTAAAATTTCTTGAAACTTTTTGAGGGTATAAAAATAGGTAAAACCAAAATTTAGGACAAAAAAGCGAAGGATCCTGGAAAATTTGGTTTGTTTGTTAATTTCATCACACAAAAAGGCCCGTGGGCGCTTTGACGAATCGATCAAAAGGGGGATTTGCTTTTTGAGTGCTAGTGTGATAAAGTGCAGATA
>CAYPEJ010000108.1:0-1633 GCA_964409685.1 uncultured Anaeromicropila sp. | reverse complement strand
CCAGCTTCTGCTTGCCGGTATAGAAAGGGTGGCACTTGGAGCAAATTTCAACCTTAATGTCCTTTTTGGTAGAACCAGTCTCAATGACCTCACCACAAGCACAGCGGATCGTCGTCTGTTCGTATTTGGGATGGATTCCTTCCTTCATCAGATTCACCTCTTTCTTCTTTTCGTAAAAGGGCACAAAACCCCGTATTTTTTCAATGCCCAAACATATTAGCACACTTCTCGGAGAAATGCAAGTCTTTTTTCAGTTTTTTTGCAAAAACTTTTTCCAGTGCATACCGACTCACCCCTGGGCAGGGATGACATCCTCGGTGAAGCGCATCAGGATCGTTGCCACCTGGGCGCGGGTCGCGCCAGACAGGGGGTCAAGATACAGCCCGGTTTCCTCCGCAGAGCCCTGAATCACGCCATTGGCCACCGCCCAGCGCACCGCATCCAGCGCCCAGGAATCGATCAGATCACTGTCCGCAAAGCCCTCCAGAGAGGCGCTGCCCTCCAGGGTCACGCCCTTATAATAGGCGTAGCGGTAGAGCACGGTGACAATCTGCTCCCGGGTGAGTAGCTCGTCCGGCTCAAACGCACCCTCGCCCACGCCGTTCATGATGCCATTGGCATGCGCCCAGATGATGGCCTGGGTATACCAGAAATCCTCCGGCACGTCCACGAAGGGATTCTCCGTCATCAGGTGGGGCGAGCCGGCATTACGCCAGAGCACCGTCGCAATCATGCCCCGGGTCATGGGTTCCTCCGGCTCAAATTCTGTGGCAGAGACACCGTTGAACAGACCATTGGCAATAGCATAGTCAATACCGGCGTGAGACCAGTCAGAGCTGTTGGGCACATCCACGAAGGGATAACTGGGACAGTCATGCTCTGTAACGCCAATGTCCCAACGGGCTGTCTGCGACTCGCCCGCCGGATTCACTGCCGTGACGAGAATGGAATACATGCCGTGGCAGACGGCATCGAAGACGTGCGTCGTTGCCGTGGTCTGGAAGCTATGGAGATATTCGTCGTTATAGAGAATGGTAACATCGTAATAGTCCACATGAAGCATGGGCTTCCAGGTGGTGGTCACGGTGTCATACTGTGAAACGGGAGAATTACACTGCAGCTCCGGCATTTCCGGTGCGGCAATCTCCGGGGATTTTTTCACATAGATCAGACGGCTGTTGAATTTCTCTCTGGTGATGGTAGCATCCCAGCGAATGCCGCAGCCCTGGTCGTAGTTGGCATCGGCATATGTAATGGTGTCGCCGGAGACGGAGAGTATAAAGATGGAATGGCCACTGCCAGAGACGCTGATACGGGCGATATCGCCGGCCTTCACATCGTCCTCATAGGACTTTGCAGAGACTTCCTCCCACTTTCTGGCAGAGCTTCCAAAGGTATCGTAGGCAAGCTTATAGGCAAACCCCATACACTGAATGGCGCGGTCAAAGCTGTTGCAGCCGCAGGAACCGTTGTAGAGGTTGCCGCAGGAGCCATGATGGTCGCAGGGGGTATCCGTGTAGCCATCGGGGTTGTTTGGCTCGTCCTGTGCGTGGTTCCAGTATTTTCCAGCCGGAAATTTGGCTTTAAGGGTCTGGATGGTCACATCCGGAAGACGGGAGTCAGTAGTCTCCTC
>CAYPEJ010000107.1:0-1634 GCA_964409685.1 uncultured Anaeromicropila sp. | reverse complement strand
GATCAGACCATGAACATGGCTAAGGCAGCCAAGGAGCTTATCGAATCCAAGCTCTGCTACTCTGACGGAACTCCCGTTCAGTGTGTTATCGCCGACACTACCATCGGCGGCGGAAACGAGGCTGCTGCCTGCGCTGAAAAGTTCTCCAAGCTCAATGTCTGCGCTACCCTCTCGGTAACTCCCTGCTGGTGCTACGGAAGCGAGACAATGGATCTCGATCCTCTCACCACAAAGGCAGTCTGGGGCTTCAACGGAACCGAGCGTCCCGGCGCGGTCTATCTCGCAGCCGTTATGGCAGCTCACGCTCAGAGAGGTCTCCCCGCTTTCGCTATCTACGGTCACGACGTTCAGGATATGAACGACACCACCATCCCCGCAGACGTTGAGGAAAAGATCCTCCGCTTCGCTCGCTGCGCTATCGCAGTCGGAACCATGCGCGGAAAGGCTTACTGCGGACTCGGTGCGGTCGCAATGGGTATCGCAGGCTCGTTCGAGGATCCCGACTTCCTTCAGAAGTATCTCGGTATCCGCGCAGAGTGGGTCGATATGGTCGAGATCCTCCGCCGCGTCGATCTCGGAATCTATGATCACGCAGAGTACGAAAAGGAACTCGCTTGGATCAAGAAGAACTGCAAGAAGGGTCTTGAGGTCAACATCCCCGAGCTTCAGAACAACGATGAGCAGGACGAAAAGGAATGGGAATTCATCGCAAAAATGACCATCATCGTCCGCGATATCATGCTCGGCAACCCTGTTCTCGCCGATATGGGCTTCGTTGAGGAGTCGAACGGCAGAAACGCTATCTTCGGCGGCTTCCAGGGTCAGCGTCAGTGGACAGACTATAAGCCTAACGCAGACTTCACCGAGGCTATCCTCAATACCACCTTCGACTGGAACGGCAAGCGTCCTCCCTTCATACTCGCTACCGAAAATGACGGTCTCAACGGTCTCGCAATGCTCATGCTCAACCTCGTTACCAACCGCCCGGCAATATTCTCCGACGTTCGTACCTACTGGTCGCCTGACGCAGTAAAGCGCGTTGCGGACTATGAGGTCTCGGGTAAGGCGGCAAACGGCTTTATGCACCTCATCAACTCGGGCGCATCGGCTCTCGACGGAAACGGCGCATCCAAGGACGAAAACGGCAACTCCGTAATGAAGGAATGGTGGAATGTCACCGATGCCGATATGCAGGCAATGCTTGAGGCTACCAAGTGGGCTCCGGCAAACAAGGGCTACTTCAGAGGCGGCGGATTCTCCAGCCAGTACATCTCTAAGGGTGAAATGCCTGTAACCATGATCCGTGTCAACCTCGTTGACAAGCTCGGTCCGGTCATCCAGATCGCAGAGGGCTACACCGTTGAGCTTCCCGACAATGTAACTCACGCACTCCTCGACAGAACCGACCCGACCTGGCCCTCCATTTGGTTCGCTCCCACCCTCACCGGCGAAGGCGCGTTCACCGATGTCTACAGCGTAATGGCAAACTGGGGCGCAAACCACGGCGCATCGGTGTACGGTCATGTCGGCGCGGATATCATCACCCTCGCTTCCATGCTCAGAATCCCGGTCTCCATGCACAATGTCCCGGTCGAAAAGATCTATCGTCCGCACGCATGGTCGGCATTCGGAAC
>CAYPEJ010000106.1:0-1646 GCA_964409685.1 uncultured Anaeromicropila sp. | reverse complement strand
AAAATGAAAAGAATGCATACCATATTGATGGAGATCCGGATGATGAACTGACTTCCGGCAATGGGGACAAACTAAAGAGTATGATTGCAAATGACCCGGAGACCGTAATTAATTTCTTCGCTAAATTTGCACAGAATTTATATGGTAAAATGGACGATATGACCCAGTCTGTTAAAGGGTATCGTTCCTACGGCAGCTTTTTTGACGACAAAAAGATGCAGAGTGATTATGATGGTTACACCAAAGAGATAAAAGAACTGGAACAAAAACTGGCTGACTATGAAGACAAATGGTATGCAAAATTCAGTGCCATGGAAACTGCAATGGCAAAAATGCAGTCAAATGTAAGCGCGGTAACCAGTATGTTAGGAGGCTCATGATATGGCTTTGCCCAATGCTTATGCTCAGTATAATAACAGTAAGGTTCTGACCGCCTCGCCGGCGGAACTGGTACTTATGCTATATGAAGGCGCAATCAAATTTGCAAATATTGCCATTTTGGCACTGGAGCAGAATGAGATAGAAAAGGCGCATACGAATATTGTGAAGACGGAGCGAATCATAGACCATTTTCGTGCTACACTGGATATGAAATATCCGGTTGCACAGGATTTTGACCGGGTTTATGAATATCTGCAGCGCAGGCTTTTGGAGGCTAATATCAAGAAAGATAAGGAAATCATGGAAGAAGTATGCGGACATATTCGTTCCATGCGGGATACATGGAAAGAAGTGATGCGTATTAACCGAACCAAAGAAGGAATTTAGAAAGGTATGGTGTTCCGATGATAGGAAATTATCTTACTGTGTTGCAGGAAAGCCTGGAAAAAAAGAATAAAATTCTGGATGCCATAAAGGCAGCCAGCCAGAAACAGAATGAGCTGTTAAAGTGTGAAAAACTGGATATGGAACAGTTTGATGAGCTGGTGGAAGAAAAAGATGGTTATCTTAAGGAACTGGAAAAGCTGGATGATGGTTTTGAAACACTTTATCAGAAGGTGAAACAGGAATTACAGGAAAACAAACAGATGTATGGTGCACAGATAGCACAGATGCAGCAGCTCATAGGTGAAATTACAGAGAAAAGTGTTTCTATTCAGGCGCAGGAAAGCCGCAACAGGGATATGGTTACTGCTTATTTTAAAAATGAGAGGAAGTCGTTGGGACAGGGAAGAAAGTCATCCAAGGCGGCTTTTGGATATTATCAGAACTTAAACAAGGCAAATCAGGAAGCCAGCCGTATTGTAGATCTGAAGCAATAAAGAATACTTTTCTTTGGGAAAAAAGATGAATTTTTTTGGAAAAGGTATAAAGTATTTGAAAATTGCTCCGATATATATTACAAGTAAAGCAAATACATTATTTGCTGAACGACATGACAGCTTTTGGGATTGCGTACGAATCGTAAAAGCAGGTCATGGCAAATATTATCAAACGTACGCAAGGAAGCGACGTTAATTTCAAGGAGGAAAAAATTATGTCCATGATCGTAAAACACAACTTACAGGCAATGAACTCTAACAGAATGTTAGGCGTAAACAGCTCTACACAGGCTAAGTCCACAGAGAAGTTATCTTCCGGTTACAAGATTAACCGTGCAGCAGATGATGCAGCAGGCTTATCTATTTCCGAAAAAATGAGACGTC
>CAYPEJ010000105.1:0-1669 GCA_964409685.1 uncultured Anaeromicropila sp. | reverse complement strand
GTGCTCCTTGGGAATCACCAGAAAATGCTGGGGTGCCAGCGGTTCAATATCGTAAAATGCGTAGCAAAGCTCATCCTCATAGAGCTTTTGGGAGGGAATCTCCCCCGCAATGATCTTGCAGAAAATGCAGTCGTTCATAAAGCACCTCTTTTATTTTGCATTGTTTGCAACAAAATCGTCCACCCGTGCCAGGGCATCATCCAGCTTGTTGGCGTCCTTGCCGCCGCCCATGGCGGAATCAGGCTTGCCGCCGCCGCTGCCGCCGCAGGCCGTGCAGATATCCTTCACCAGCAAACCGGCCTTCACACCACGCGCCACGGCATTCTTGCCGCAAACGGCGAGAATGGTGATTTTCTCTCCCTGTACGCCGGCGAGCACCGCCACTACATCGGGAGACTTGTCCCGGAGCTGGTCGCCCATTCTGCGCAGATCATTGGCATCCAGATCATTCCGGATGGCAGTAAGCACCTTCAGTCCGCTGACCTCCTTGGCGGAGAAGAAAATCTGATCAATCTGTCCGCTCAGAAGCTTGTCCTTCATCTGATCAATGCGCTGCTTCAGATCCTTTACCTCTGCCATGACGCTGTGGGCACGGGAGATAAGATCCTTGGGGCTGGTCTTCAGTTCGTCCGCCGCCGTCAGAATTATCCGGTTGAAGCCTTCCATCTGCTCCAGCACCTTCTTGCCCGTGTAAGCCTCGATGCGGCGCACACCGGAAGCAACGGATGCCTCGGACATGATGCGGAAGGGGCCAACCTTCGCCGTATTGCTCAGGTGGGTGCCGCCGCAGAACTCGACGGAATCCTCACCCATCTTCACCACGCGGACGGTATCGCCGTATTTTTCGCCAAAGAGCGCCGTTGCGCCCAGCTTTTTGGCCTCTTCAATGGGCAGAACAAGGGTTTCCACCTTTTCGCCCCGGAGCACCATTTCCATGACCTCATTGCAGACGGCAAGCAGCTCCTCCGGAGAGACAGCCGAGAAATGGGTGAAATCAAAGCGCAGATGATCCGGCTCCACCAGAGAGCCTGCCTGATGGCAGTGATCGCCCAGCACACGGGTCAGCGCCGTTTGCAGCAGATGGGTGGCGGAGTGGGCACGGCTGATGGCGTTGCGCCGCTCCACGTCAATGACAGCATGGCAGACATCTCCCAGCTTCAGGGAGCCGGAGCGCACCACGCCGTAGTGCATATATTTCCCGCCCTTGTTTTTCTGTACGTCCGTGACTTCAAAGACGCCGTCCGGGCCTTCCAGTACGCCGTGGTCAGCCACCTGGCCGCCCATCTCTGCATACATGGGAGTCGCATCCAGCACGATGATGGCCTCCGCGCCGGCGCCGATCTCTGTTCTTGTCTCATCCTCGGCAACCATGGCCAGAATTTTGCCGTTGGCCTCGGTGTTGTCATAGCCCAGGAACTCCGTCTCCGGAATATCCTGACCGAAATCCATACCTGCCCAGCCCAGATCGCCCAGTGCCTTCCGCGCCTCTCTGGCCCGCACCTTCTGCTCCTGCATCAGCGCCTTGAAGCCTTCCTCGTCCACGGTCATGCCCTCGTCTCTGGCCATCTCGATGGTCAGGTCAATGGGGAAGCCGTAGGTGTCATAGAGCTTGAAGGCATCCGTACCGGAGAAAACCGTGTCGCCATTGGCCTTATGAGAAGCCAGCATG
>CAYPEJ010000104.1:0-1693 GCA_964409685.1 uncultured Anaeromicropila sp. | reverse complement strand
GTTGTGCTCGTAGCTCTTGAGCTTGATACGGATCTTCTGGCTGGCCATTGTTTTTCCTCCTGTCGAACTCGTGCACACGCTGCCGGGCGTGCTCTTTAATTTTTTCATTCGACGGGCTTTTCGCTCGTCGTCCGATCGGCGGACTGGTCCACGGAAATTACCGGCGGCGGCCACCGCCGCAACCTCCCGCTTCATCCCTAGCAGTTGCGCACGCACAGCTATGCCTGCACAACCTTAGCTATTATACCTCATATCCCCTCTAAATGCAATAAATTAGACCGCCTATATGTGTTATGTTTCGGATAAAAATTATTCCTTTTGTAATAACCGCCCATTCAAAACAGCAGCCCTGTCCGAAACGGATACCGAGGCGTGCGATTCCTTCATTATATAATAGAAGCAATCCGTCAATCCCCCTCCGCCTGTGCGCCGCCGTCCCGAATAACCCGCGCCTCCCCCGTCCTCCGCAATTCCCGCCGCCGCTTCCAAGACCCGCGCCTTAGCTCATCTTCAGAAAAGCGATTTGCCCCGATGCTTGCGGCACTCACCGCCTTTCTCCTTGCAGCCCAACATTTGACAAAGAGCCCGATTTCAGCATCGAACCGGTTTTCAGTATACAAAAAATCCCATCGATTTCTCGATGGGATATTGGCGATCCGGAAGGGGCTCGAACCCTCGACCTCCAGCGTGACAGGCTGGCGTACTAACCAACTGTACTACCGGACCACAACTGGTGGGCCTTCAGGGACTCGAACCCCGGACCGATCGGTTATGAGCCGACTGCTCTAACCAACTGAGCTAAAGGCCCCTAAAGGAATAAAAATGGCGACCTCTACGGGACTCGAACCCGTGTTACCGCCGTGAAAGGGCGGTGTCTTGACCGCTTGACCAAGAGGTCGCATATTGGTCGGGGTGACAGGATTCGAACCTGCGGCCCCATGCTCCCAAAGCACGTACTCTACCAAACTGAGCCACACCCCGTGAGCGTGCCACTGACTCACAGCGACAGATATTATTATAATCGAATAAGCACTGTTTGTCAATAGTATTTCTCAAATATTCTGTAAATTTCCTTGACTCACCCGATATGTAATGCTAAAATCAATCCATACATCGGAGGTGACACGCATGGATAAATGGGATATGAGATTCATGGAAGTGGCCCGCTTAGTCTCCACATGGGCCAGCTGCTATAAACCCGACCGCAAGATCGGCGCAGTCATCGTAAAGGAGAAGCGCATCCTCACCACCGGCTATAACGGCGCGCCCGCAGGGGTAAAAACGTGCGTGGAGCGCGGCGAATGCATGCGCATGAAAAACGGCGTTCCGTCCGGCACGCATCACGAGCTGTGCTACGCCATACACGCAGAGCAGAACGCCATAATTCAGGCCGCGAAGCTGGGCGTGTCCATCGAGGGCGCAACGCTCTACTGCACGCATCAGCCCTGCGTTATCTGCGCAAAAATGATCGTCAACTCAGGCATAACCCGCGTAGTATACGAGCAGGGCTATCCCGACGACTTCTCTCTTGAAATATTCAAGGAAAGCGGCGTTTGCATCGAGCGCTTCAGCGAATAAAAAATTTCAAGTCCGTTCCCGACGTTTTCGGAAACGGACTTTCAGACTGTCAAAAAAGAGTTTTTGCCAGTCTGGTGGACGGGGAAGCAAGCTCCCCCGCCACTGCCACCCTCTC
>CAYPEJ010000103.1:0-1704 GCA_964409685.1 uncultured Anaeromicropila sp. | reverse complement strand
GTTGGCATCCAGCAGCTTCAGATCCTCTATGTACTTCTGCTGGGCAGCCTTCAGGGCAAGCTGCTCCTCCCGGGACTTCTGTGCCGCGGCCAGCTGCTCGGCGAGCGCGCCGGAGGGTGCGGCTCCCATGCCATCCAGCTGTGCCTGCAACTGATCCCTCTGGGATTGAAGCTGGGCAAGCTGGCTATTGAGCTTCTCCAACTCTGCCTTTTCCGCATCGCTGAGGCCGGTCAGCCTGTCCAGCTGGGCGAGGGCGGCCTTTGCCGACTCCAGCTGCGTTTCCAGCTGTGCCTTCTGCCCCTCAAGCTGCTCCATTGCCTGCGGCAGCTGGGCGCTTCCCGCATCGATGGCGGCCAGGGCCTCGTCGATCTGGGCATAGGCGCTGTCCTCCGCCCGGGAAAGCTGGCTCTTGCCGCTGGAGAGCTTGTCCTGAGCCTCGCGCAGCTCCACTTCAACCTCGGCAAGCTCCCCGTCCACCTCGGCAAGTATGGCGCTGTTGAGCGCGTCTATGCGGCTCTGCTCGATGGTGATATCCACCTGCTGAGTCAGCACGCCGGAAGCCGTCACGCGAGCCACGCCGTCCACAGCCTCATATTTGGAAACCAGCTCATCCTCCACATGGTCCGACAGCTCCAGCAGCTCCGTATCCTCCATCGATACCGCAGCCACCGTCACCGGCAGCATGTCCGGGTTGAGCTTCATAACCACCGGCGTGCCGATGCCGTCCTCCCAGCCACCGGAAAGCTGATCGATCTCGGAGGATATCTCCAGCATGGCTGTATTCATATCCGCGCCGGACTCAAACTCCATAATCACCAGCGACAGGTTCTCGCTGGAGGTGGAGGTCACGTTTTTCACATCCGTCAGCGTGGCAAAGGCAGCCTCCAGCGGCCGGGTCACGCCGTCCTCCACCCGTTCCGGCGTAGCGCCGGTGTAGGTGGTATATACGATCACATAGGGCAGATCCATGCTGGGCAGCAGATCCGTAGTCATATTCACAAAGGAGATAACGCCCAGCGCAATCACCAGCAGTATGCCGACGATCACGGTATAGGGCTTCTTTACACTGAATTTTGCTAGCATTTGCTTTCCTCCGCTTCAGCAATCATCGCATCCAGCAGGTCGGTCATGTCGTCCATCAGCTTCAGGCTGCGCGCCTCGCCGATCCTCTGCATCGCCCGGCGAATGATCGTCAGGCGCTTCTCCAGTTCTTCCTCAAAACAGCTCTTTCCTGCCTCTGTTGGCTGGATATATACCACGCGGCGATCATTTGGATCGTCCACACGCTCCACAAAGCCCATCTCCACCAGCCGGTTCACCAGCTGGGTGGCGGCAGGCTTGGATATCATCAGAAACTGGCTCACCTCCGTCATGCGCACGCATGATCGACCCTCCTCCCCGGCAAAGAGCAGGCCGAAGCTCACCATTTCGCAGTTCTTCTCATTCGCACCCAGCCTGCGGTTCAGCTTGCCGATGCGCGACAGCATGGAGTAAAATAGCCTTACATCCTCCTCATGCATCATAGCAGCACGCCTCCAAATTTAATTTCATTACTTAACTATTATTATATGGAATTACCCGGCGCATACAAGTATGCCGGGCGTTAATAATCTGTGGCATAGCTGTGGCAGAGAACATTATTGAAGCATAAAGAAAAGCCATCCCGCGTGGTGAACCGCCCCAGTAAAAACGGACAATAGACAA
>CAYPEJ010000102.1:0-1715 GCA_964409685.1 uncultured Anaeromicropila sp. | reverse complement strand
TAGTTGCCGTCTCTGGTCAGGGTGAAGGTGTAATCCGTCAGATAGGTGGCGGTGGGCTGGGCGGACACGTCATCCTTGCCCGTACCGCTGACGGTGACGGAATAGGTCTTCGGCGTTGCGGTGGCGGAGATGACCAGGTCACCGGTGACGTTCTTCACGGTGTAGCTGCCATCGCCGTTGTCCGTAAGCGCTGCCGCTTCGCCGCCCATGGTTGCAGTGACGGTATAGGTGTAATTTGCGTCACCGTTCACGCGGAAGGTGTAGTCACTGCCGGCTGCAGCATAGGCTTCGCCGGAAAGAGCCTCTGCCAGCGTGACGGTGTAGCCGCCAACGGTGACTTCGGTCAGGCTGAGAATCACGGGGGCGCTGCCGGAGGCAATGGAGTCTGCGGGCATGTAGGCCGTGAGGAGATATTCGCCGCGCTGGGAGAAGGTGACGGTGACATTGCCGTTTTCGTCGGTGACAGTGCCATTCAGATCCGTCAGAGTGCCGGTTTTTGCGTCTACAAGGGCGAGCTGCGCACCCTTCACGGCGGTGCCGGCGGCGGTCATGGCGTCCAGATCCTTATAGCTGTAGCCCATCATGAAGGAGGCGCTCTTCAGCGTCAGCTCCGTGGGCTTGCCGGTGGAGAGGGTGAGGCTGCGGCTGTAAGCGCCGTCGAGCTGGAACCATGCGTAGTTGTCCGACCAGGTGCTCTGATCCTGAAGGATGAAGAATTCCACCAGGCTGCCACTCTTCAGAGGCATGTTGTTGATGAGGTAGCCGTTATAGCCGCCCCAATTGCTTTCTGTGCCGTCGTGGGGATACATATGATCCACCATGAAGCCGCCGGCATAGGTCTCAACGCCGAAGAGCATGGACATGGTGCCCGTCTCGGAGACAGCCAGAAGCTCTGCTGCCGTCTCGGGAGTGAAGGCCTCGGCAAACATCAGCTCATGTGCCTTGACCAGAACGTCCAGCGTGGAAACGGCATCTGCCTGATCCACAGCATCGGTATAGCCGTAGCGTTCGGCCAGATCGGAGGAAACGGTCACGCCGGTTTGTGGGGCGAGGAGATAGACACCCTCGGCGGAGGCGGTGAAGTCCACCGTTGCTTCCGTGCGCAGGAGGGCGGTCTTTTCCTTCAGACCGTAGTTGTCATGGTCGAAGCCGTAGGTGTAGACCACGGTCTTCTTGCCGTCGCGCACCTCAATGGTGACATATTCGGTGACATCCCGGCGCAGGCCGTTGGCGAGAACGGCTTCTACCTTCATTCCCTCGGCAGTGATGGTGCCGTCTTCGCCGGTGGTGAGGGAAGTGGGAAGCTGGGTGATCTCGATGTCTTCGATGCGGGAGGTCAGCGCCATCATGTAGCCGGAGTCGTTTTTGTAGTAAACGGTGCCGTAGCCATCGGCAATGGTGGAGCAGATGCAGTACTGTGCAAGGGGCGTGGTGGGAGTGAAGATCTCGCTGTAGCCGGTTTCAGTGGTAGCTTCCGGTGCAGTCTGGCCGGGACGGTCACGCAGAACGGAAATACCGCCGGGAGTCATGTTGTAGGGCAGGTAGATATAGACGCATTCCTCGCTCTCCATGTAGGCCGTGGTGAGCATGGCAGAGGTCTGGGGATAGCCCACGATCTCATAGACATAAGCCAGGGTCATGGTGCCGTCGCTTTCCAGCGAATAGACGGCAATGCCGTGACCGGAGTTGGAGCCGAACTGACTCTTGCCGCTGAC
>CAYPEJ010000101.1:0-1735 GCA_964409685.1 uncultured Anaeromicropila sp. | reverse complement strand
CCCTTAACACCTTTAAAATGCAACCAACATGGAAAATTATGCCCTAACACAGCTCCTAGTCCATACCACATTGCCATTAAAATTCCGTATTCTTTCTGACAGGAAAAGATACAGTAACGAATAATCCAAATAGGAATCGCAGCCTTAGAAATATCACCAATAAAGGTCATTGCTCCAGCCTTAACTCCTAAGGTTCTAAGTGCATTGGTACTTCCTAAATTTCCACTACCTTCTTTTCTAATGTCATTTCCATATAACTTTCCCACAAAATAAGCTGTAGAAATGTTTCCAAATGCGTACCCTATTACCAAACACAATAAAATGCTAACCAAAGTTGATCCTATACTGCCCATAACTACTTGTCCTTTCTTTCGCGAATAATAAATTTAAGCGGAGTTCCTCTAAATCCAAAGGCCTCACGCACCTTATTTTCAATATATCTTGTATAAGAAAAGTGCATTAACTTCTTATCATTAACGAAAATAACAAATGTAGGCGGTTTTACAGACACCTGTGTCATATAGAAAATCTTAAGTCTCTTTCCTTTGTCAGAAGGTGGTTGCTGCAACGCTACAGCCTCTGCCAAAATTTCATTTAACACACCTGTTGCAACTCTAAGAGAATGATTTTCAATTACTGCATCAATGGTCTCAAATAACTTTGGTACTCTCTGACCAGTCTTTGCAGAAATAAATAAAATCTCCGCATATGGCATAAATGCCAATACTTCTCTGACTTTATTTGTGTATTTGTATATGGTCTTATCATCTTTTTCAATGGCATCCCACTTATTTACAACAAAGATAACACCCTTTCCACGCTCATGGGCAATTCCTGCAATTTTAGCATCCTGTTCCGTTACGCCTTCCTCAGCATCAATCATCAAAACTGCAACATCACAACGCTCTACTGCCGTAACGGTACGAATGATACTATATCGCTCCAATTCCTCCTTAATGCGGCTTTTACGACGAAGCCCGGCTGTATCAATAAACACATATTCGTTGCCGTTGTAGGTTACCGCCGTATCAATCGCATCACGGGTGGTTCCTGCAATATCCGATACAATAACTCGGTCCTCTCCTACAATTTTATTAATAATAGAAGATTTTCCTACGTTTGGTTTACCAATTACCGCAATTCTAGGTCTCTCATCCTCATCTTCTTCTCCACTTTCTGTGTCAAAATGCTTGATAACCTCATCTAACATATCTCCGATTCCAAGCTTTGACTGTCCGGAAATTGGCATAGGATCACCTAAACCTAGATTATAAAATTCATATACATCCGGCATGAATTTATCAAAATTATCTACTTTATTTACAACTAATACAAGTGGTTTCTTTGCTCTTCTAAGCATGTCAGCCACTTTAAAATCTGCATCTACCAGACCTTGTCTTACATCTACCCCACACATAATTACATCTGCTGTGGCAATTGCAATTTCCGCCTGTTCTCTCATATGCTTTAACATTAAATCACTGGTCTCCGGCTCAATACCGCCAGTATCAATCAATGTAAATTGTTTATCTAACCAAGTCACATCCGCATAAATTCGGTCTCTGGTTACTCCTGGTGTATCTTTTACAATTGAAATTTGCTCACCGGCGAGCATATTGAACATGGTTGATTTTCCCACATTCGGTCTGCCCACGATAGCAACAATGGGTTTACTCATAATCTTCCTCCACTACTGCATTTACTAACGACATTCCATCTGATTCTACTATACGGA
>CAYPEJ010000100.1:0-1752 GCA_964409685.1 uncultured Anaeromicropila sp. | reverse complement strand
AAATGCTGCGGTTTTCGAGATGCGGCCGCCCTTTTTCAGGTATTCCAGCGTGTCCAGCAGCGCAACAACCACGATTTTTTTCTTCTCTTCCTCCAGAATCGCTGCAATTTCCTCCGCCGACCGGCCTTCCTCCCGCAGTCTGAGCGCCAGCTCCACCAAAATACCGCTTCCCATGGCCGCGCTGCCGCTATCCACCACATAAACATTGTCATACTCTGCTGCAGCAATTACCGCACTTTGATAGGTACCGGAAAATTGAGAAGCCAGCGTGATCACCACGGCCGCCTCTCCCACTTCCTTGGCTTTTTCATATTCCTGCATAAAGGCAGCAGGCGTTGCCTGGCTGGTTGTGGGCAGCACATCGCTTTCGATAAGCTTTTCGTAAAAGGTTTTGTTGTCAATGGTGACACCATCGATGAACATTTCGTCCCCAAAGTGAACCGTCAGGGGGACAGTATGGACACATCCCCTCAGTTCGGGAAGCAGGTCCGCCGTGGAATCCACAATTACTCTTGTCTTCATGTCATTCATTCTTTCCCTCCGTTGGTTCTCTGGGCAACCGCATCAAGGCTGTCGCTGACAATGGCCAGACTGCGGTAAAGTGTCACTCTTTCTTCCTCCGCAAGGCCACTGCTGATCTCATCGAGAACCCCGTTGATTTTATCGGCAATCTTTTTTCCCACCTCTGTTCCCTTTTCGGTAAGAACCAGGGGGCTTCTGTACCTTTTTGTGCTTTTGGCTTCACAGGTCAGATACCCGTTGGTTTCCAGATAATCCAGGCTACGGGAAATGCTGGCCTTGTCTTCCTCACATCGCTCACAGAGCTCCGTAGCAGTAAGCCCTCCCGACACATAGAGATAATACAGGCAGGAAACATGGGCACTTCGCAATTGGTACGCAGCCATTTCATGATTCTTGATTCTTCGGATGTTGCGGCTGATCCTGTTGATCAGCACGGTAAAGCTTTCAAACCGATGCTCCATATGTATGTTCTCCTTGTTGTAGTTTCAACATGTCCCCATAATACCACGTTCTTGTTGAATTGTCAACAAGTTTTTATTCCATCCTGGTGCACCGTACCGCAATCCGTCCGTATTTCCCCCAAAAAGTTTGCAATTGCAGGATTCCCATGATATACGCTTTATGGAGGTAGATAACATGCTTTTCCAGTTCCAAATTCATCTGATCGACGAGGATTATTTTTCCTTCCAGCGTTTTCACGCCATAGCGTCGGCGCCGGGGAAACGACAGTACAGAAAAAATCGGATTTACACCGTTCTTGCTGTCGTATTCTTAATGGTTTTTTGTGTTTTGATGGTTGGTTGGACAACATTCTCCATCACTTTTATCGCGGCATCGGCGCAACTCGCTGTGCTGTATATTCTGTTGCTTGAACAGATATCTGTCTGGTGCATAAAAGTCAGATCAAGCGGTTAAAGGGTATGGGGAAATTGCCATACGATCCTGTGTCCACCCTTAATTCCACGAGGACACCATGACGGAAATCACCGCATCGAAGCGCGCCGAGCAACGCTATGACACATTGGAACGGATATGCGTCATCAATGATCGGTATATTTTCTTGTATACCAGCAGTATGACTGCCTACCTCCTCCCTGTTCCACAAATCAGTGCACAAGCAAGTAAGGCAGACTTCCTCGCTTTTCTTTCCAGAAAATGTAATACGGCTGAATACTACCAAGAAAATTAGAAAACACAGACGCATTGCCGAATCAGCTTTCAGAACCTATG
>CAYPEJ010000099.1:0-1764 GCA_964409685.1 uncultured Anaeromicropila sp. | reverse complement strand
TGTTTCTCCTGAGCAACGTGCGGAAATCGAAGCCTATTGGGGCGTGAATGAACCGCCGGTTCGGCGCTATATCAATTGGCTTGGGGAATTGTTGCATGGCGATATGGGTATGTCTGCGCTCTATCAGCGTCCGGTAGCGGATATTATCGGCGAGCGATTTGTAAATTCGCTTGCGCTGATGATGACCGCGTGGCTGCTTTCGGGTGTAATTGGCTTCACACTTGGCTGCGTGATGGGTATGTTTCAAAATCGCTGGTTGGATCGAATCCTTAAAAAGATATGCTATCTGCTCTCATCTGTGCCGACGTTTTGGCTGGGACTGGTGCTGCTTTTAATATTCGCGGTGGAATTGAAATGGTTTCCGATTGGATTTTCCGGTCCGATCGGCGTGCTCAGCGAAGATATAACATTTTAGCAGCGACTGCATCATTTGGCGTTGCCTGCGTTTACGCTGAGTCTTACTTCATTTGCAAATATTGCCCTGCATACCCGACAGAAGCTCGTGGACGTGCTCAATAGCGAATATGTGCTCTTTGCACGCGCAAGAGGAGAAGGAAGATGGACGATTTTAAAGCGCCATGGCCTGCGCAATATTTTGCTGCCTGCGCTTACACTTCAATTTACTTCCTTTGCCGAGCTGTTTGGCGGCAGTGTATTGGCGGAGAATGTATTCTCCTATCCCGGACTCGGCTCGGCTGTGGCTGCGGCGGGGTTGAATTCGGATGTGCCGTTGCTGTTGGGTGTGACACTGTTTTCGGCGCTGTTTGTGTGCGTGGGAAACTTGATTGCGAACCTGCTCTACGGAATTGTTGATCCGCAGATTCGGGAGGCGCGAAAATGAACAAAGTAAAGCATATGAATCGACGTACAAAGCTGCTTTGGCTGACAGCTTTGTTGGCGGCAATTTTGGTTTTTATTTATGTCGTTGGACTATTGATTCCCGAAGATGCGGTGAACGGCAGTATTTTGAATGCAAAACAGCCGCCCTCTTGGAAACATCCATTCGGTACGGATGCGCTGGGGCGCGATCTTTTGCTGCGCACGATCAAGGGCTTGTCCGTCAGCATGACGGTTGGCCTTGCCGCATCTTTAATCAGCGCGGGGATTGCTGTGCTTGTGGGCATTGCCGCTGCCGCCGGTTCGCGCGCGGCAGATGCCGTAATCAGTTGGTTGATTGATTTGATGATGGGTGTGCCGCACACCATATTGGTGATTCTCATTTCCTTTGTTATGGGCAAAGGGCTAAAGGGATTGCTGATCGGAATTGCGGCAACGCATTGGTGTAGTCTGGCGCGATTGATACGCGGCGAAGTGCTTCAGCTTCGCAGTCAGCAATATGTGGCGGTATCGCGTAAATTGGGCAAGTCGGGCGCTTGGATACTGGTGCATCATCTGTTGCCGCATTTGCTGCCGCAGTTTTTTGTCGGACTGGTATTGCTGTTTCCGCATGCGATTTTGCATGAGGCTTCCATATCCTTTCTCGGTTATGGTATGCCGCCGGAGCAGCCGGCTATCGGCGTTATTCTGTCAGAGAGCATGAAGTATCTTTCTGCCGGAATGTGGTGGACGGCGGTATTCCCGGGCTTGCTGTTGGTGCTGCTGGTGTTGCTGGTAGATCGACTTGGAGATACGTTGCGCATGGTGCTGGATCCCTACAGCGCGCAGGAATAACGGAGGGAATTTATGAAGCAGAGAATTGATACGCTCCTTGAAATCCATGATCTTTCCGTATCGTTCCGGATGTATGATCGCGCTCTGGAACAG
>CAYPEJ010000098.1:0-1784 GCA_964409685.1 uncultured Anaeromicropila sp. | reverse complement strand
CGGAGGCTACGCCCCGGTCCAGATAATAGGGGAACATCACCCCGGTGCCGCAGGCCACATCCAGGATTGCCTGGCCGGGGCCAACCTCGGCGTTATCCAGAATGGTGTTGATGATGGGGTCACTTTTGACCATCTCCGCGTCCCAGGTGGGGGCGCAGCGGTCGAAGAAGGCGATGACATCTTCCTTGTTCACAGGGGGGTCCCTCCTTTCCTGTAGCGGCTGGGAATGATCCGGGCTTTCATCAGGGCCGAGACCAGGGCGGGCAGAAGGACCAGCTGGAGCAGGATGCCCGGCAGGGCGGTCAGGAAATTGGAGGTCACCCAGGCGGAAAGGGCCAGGCCCGGGGTGAAGATCAGAGCCTTGGCCACGCCGGAAACCAGCCGCCCGGCCAGCATGGCCGTCACCAGGGCGATGTAAAGATCCGGGTAGAGCTTTCCGGTGCGGACCCATTTCAGCATCAGGCCGGAAACCAGACCGTAGGTGCCGCATTCGATCATCATGGGGGGCATGTAGGCGGGGCCAGGCATACCGGTGAGAATGCCGGACAGTACGGGGCCCATGAGCCCGCAGGCCAGGCCGAAGGGCCAGCCGCAGACCAGGCCGCAGATCAGCACGGGGATGTGCATGGGCAGCAGGATGCTCCCGCCGTTGGGAATGGCGTGAAAGGCCAGGGGCAGCACCACGCACAGGGCGGTGCATACCGCCGCCAGGGTCAGCTTGCGCAGATTCTGGGAATTGGTGACACACATAGAAAGGACTCCCTTCCTCAATTTGTGACCCATTATAGCAGGGAACGCCCACTGTCGGAAGCCCCCCGGGGGGATAAAAATGCGCAGGGCGGCGAACCTCAGCCAAATCCCTCTTGACAGGGAACAGAAAGTGTGGTATCCTTCGGATGGTTCAAAAACGAACAAAGGAGGCGCCTGCCATGGAGCTGGGTACCACGGCGAATTATTTCGATATCATGGGCCAGGCCCGCAAAAGCTACGGCAAGACCCTGGAGCCCCTGTGCCAGAGCCGGCAGCTGACCCGCAGTGAGCTGGATGTGATGCTGTTTCTGTACAACAACCCGGGCTTTGACCGGGCGGCGGACATCGTCAGCCACCGGGGCATTGCCAAAAGCCATGTGTCCCTGTCCGTGGCGACGCTGACGGGCCGGGGCCTGCTGGAGCGGCAGACCACGCCGGAGGACCGGCGCACCGTCCACCTGAAGCTGACGGAGGAGGGCCGGAGCATCGCCCGGGAGGCAAGGGCATTGCAGGAGGCCTTTTTTTCCAGGCTTTTTGCCGGGATCACCCGGGAGGAGCTGGCGCTCTGGCTTCAGATCATTGAAAAAGTCCAGAAAAATGTGGAAAATATGTGATTATTGAGAAAAGGAGAATCTTTATGGCAAACGCGAAACAGGATATGGGCACCGGCAGCGTCAAAAAGCTGATGGTGCAGCTGGCGGTGCCGGCGGTGGTGGCCCAGATCATCAATCTGCTGTATAACATCGTGGACCGGATCTACGTGGGCCACATTCCCGGGGTGGGCGGCACCGCCCTGACGGGTGTGGGCCTCTTTACCCCCATCCTCATGCTCATCACCGCCTTCGCCATGATGGCGGGCTCCGGCGGCGCGCCCCGGGCGGCCATCGCCATGGGCCAGGGCAACAAGGAGAAGGCCCAGAAAATCATGGGCAACTGCTTCACCATGCTGCTGATTTTTGCCGTGGTGCTGACGGTGGTGTTCTACTGGGCCTGCCCCACTATGATCCGCTGGTTCGGCGGCAGCGATGCCACCA
>CAYPEJ010000097.1:0-1840 GCA_964409685.1 uncultured Anaeromicropila sp. | reverse complement strand
ATCGAATTTTTCCAGCGCATAGGTATTTAATTCCTGACAATAGTTGGTATACATTTGGAGAAGCTGTTTTGCTTCTTGGGTTAAAATAGCGCCGCCGCCGTTTTTTCCACCGGTAGAGTAATTAAGAAGCTTCATATCCAGAGCAGCCTCACAGCTACGGACCATTGTCCACGCTTTTGAGTAGGCCATATCCATCGACATAGCCGCAGCACGCAGAGAGTGCCGCTCCTCCACTCTTTGCAATAGTTTTGCGATGCCTGGACCAAAGCACTTTTCCTTGGAATAAAACTGAATTCGGAGGACAGGATGTAATGTATCGTTCATAATTTTAGTTTACCATCGGAATATGCGAAATGTCAATCCTGAACTTGACCTGACGGGCAATAAGTGATATTCTTTAGCTAGAATAACAAAAGCTGCAAGGAACAATCTGGTTTACACTTTGCGGCGGGAGGAAGGAATATGTTTGTCTTAATTCGTGGTGCGGGGGATATCGCAACAGGTATTGCGCTGCGCCTTTGGCGCAGTGGCATGCAGGTTGCAATGTTGGATTTGCCGAATCCGACTGCGATTCGTCGTACTGTTTGTTTTTCACCTGCGCTTCGTTTTGGCCGTCAAACGGTGGAGGATGTTACAGCACTGCGTGCTGACTGCGTGGAAGCGGTAGCTGAGATTTTGCGGGAAGGCTGTATTCCGGTACTGGCAGATCCGCTTGGCGAGAGCATCAAAGCATTGCAGCCGGATGTTCTGGTTGATGCGATTCTTGCCAAAAAGAACCTTGGAACTAAAATTACAGATGCACCGGTCGTAATTGGTGTCGGCCCTGGTTTTTGCGCTGGTAAGGATTGCCATGCAGTTGTAGAAACAATGCGTGGTCATTATCTCGGCCGTGTGATCCTGGAGGGGGAGCCGATTCCGAATACGAATATTCCCGGCCTGATCGGTGGTTACGCCGGAGAGCGTGTTTTGCGTGCGCCGGCAGATGGCATCTTTTGCCAGAAGCTGGAAATTGGCGCAGTTGTCGAGGCAGGAGATATTGCAGGCGAGGTCGAAGGTGTACCGATGCGTTGTACAATTTCCGGTGTTTTGCGGGGGATTTTGCCGGATGGAACGCCGGTATTTAAGGGCATGAAAAGCGGTGATATAGATCCCCGGTGCAAGTTAGATCATTGTTATTGCGCATCGGACAAAGCGATTGCAGTTGGTGGCGGCGTATTACAGGCATGCTTACAACTGACAGGGATTTTAAAGAAGTGAGGAGATCAAGATGGAAGAAAATATTAAGCTGACAAAACTTGCAAAATGCGCTGGATGCGGGGCAAAAGTAGGTGCAGGTGTTCTGGCGCAGCTCCTTGATGATATTAAAGTACACCACGACCCGAAGCTGCTCGTTGGCTTTGATAAAAGTGACGACGCATCGGTTTATCAGATTTCAGAGGATCTGGCCCTGGTACAAACTGTGGACTTTTTCCCGCCGATTGCAGATGACCCCTATACATTTGGTGCGATCGCTGCGACCAATGCGCTGTCAGACGTTTATGCCATGGGTGGAGAACCGAAGCTGGCGTTGAATATTATGGCGGTGCCGGAAAAAATGCCAAAGGAAGCGGTTCATGAGCTGCTGCGCGGCGGTTATGATAAGGTTTACGAGGCTGGCGCACTGATTACAGGTGGGCACAGCATTCATGATGATGAACCCAAATATGGCTTGGCTGTAACAGGTTTTGTAGATCCGCGCAAGATGCTGACAAATTCCGGTGCAAAGCCGGGGGATGTGCTGTTTTATACAAAGCCGCTGGGGATTGGCATTGTGACAACAGCGGCGAAGGTTGATATGGTT
>CAYPEJ010000096.1:0-1929 GCA_964409685.1 uncultured Anaeromicropila sp. | reverse complement strand
AAGGTGGTGGTGATATGTTTCCGAGTGTGTTTATTGAAAGTACATCAACAGAAAATGAAAGCGAGGATACAGGTGTTGATTTTTGCTTTGATTATAGCACAGGTCAGCATATAATGACGGGTTCTAAGTTAAAGGAGTGTAATCAGCTTGAAAGTGTAAGGCAGTATATTCAAAATGTCTTAAAAACTCCCGCAAATACTTATAAGGATTACACGAAAGGCGAAACTGACGTTTTTGGCATATCTATCTATGACTATATTGGCACAAAAACTTTACCATTAGGCTATGTAAATAGTGAGCTAAAAAGAGAGGTTACAGAGCTGTTATTAAAGCACTCACTTATTTCAGATGTTGTTGATTGGAAAAGTGAAAGGGTTAAAAGAGGCTTAAACATTAGCTTCACAGCCGTTTTGACTGATAACTCTTTAATCGAAGTATCGGAGAATATAGCTGAGGTAATGACCTATGTATAAGATAATGTTAAATAAAGATGGGAAAAGCGAGGATATAACAGCTTTAGTTGGCGAGCTTTCTTGGAATGAAAGCCTTGAAACAGTTGGTATTTCTTTATCTTTTTCTGTTCCGGATACAGCCGAAAAATATGTGCCACGATTGAAAATTGAAGCGGGAGATATAATTCAGCTTTTCAATGATAGTGACGAAATGATAAGGGCGGTTGTTGTAAATGTAAGTCGAGATTTCCCTAAAAGAAATGTAAAGGCTTGTGATTTTGGATTTTACCTTAATAAGAATGACATTGTAATTCAATTTAAAAATCAGAGTGTGTCTGATTGCTTAAAACAGCTTTTTTCAAGTGTTGGTGTTTCGGTGGGGAGTATTTGCGATATGCCTGCAAATGTCAAAGGTGTGTATATAAAAAATGTTAATGAAATAATCAAGGAGCTTATCAAAATACAAGAGGATAATGACGGCAAGAAATATTACTATGAGCTAAGGGCTGAAAAAATATATGTGTTTCAAATGCCAATAGAGCCTGTAAACTATATTTTTAAGCCTGCAATAAACGTAGGTGCTTTTGATGTTACAGATAAAAATGCACACAGCCGAGGTAAATATTCTCACTCAATAGAAAATATGAAAAACAGCATTATTGCTGAGGTTAATTCAAAGACAAGCGGTGAAATGCCTGAAAAACAATTCATTGCAAGAGATGAAGAAAGCATAAAAAAGTATGGCTTACTTGCTGAAAATTATAGCATTAATTCTGATGAGGCAGAAAATATAAAGGAGCTTGCAAAAAATAAATTAAAAGAAAAAAATACAATAAAACGTGAGCTTTCAATGGACTTTATAGGGCACGACAAAGTAAGACCGAGCCGAATAATGCACATAGTTGACGACTATCTTGGTATAGAGGGTAACTTCAGAATTACATCAGTAAGCCACAAAATAAGCGGTTGTAACCACACAATGAGTTGTAGTCTTGAGCAGTTAGAAGAGAGGTGATTTTTTGTTAAAGCTGATTAATAAGCTATATCGCAAGGATAATGTAACGACTAATATTGCCAATGCTTTGGAGCAAAAGCTTAATGAGATAGAAGAAAAATTAAATGATTTTTATAGTCAAATTTTTCTTGATTACTCAACTTGGTATTTGGAGCTTAAAGAAAAAGAAATGTCTATAAATAAAAGGCTTGACGATTTAGATAAAAGGCGAGCCTATGTTAAAACAAGACTTCTTGGAGTTGGTACAGCAACAAAAGAGCTTCTTGAAAACACAGCCAATACCGTAAATGGTGTAAAGGTTGAGGTTGACTTTAAGGATATGACCGTAATTCTAAAATTTATAAGAGTTGAAAACAATAAATATTTAGGACTTGTAAAAAGAAGCCTTGAAACAATGATACCTTACCACCTTGATATGGTGCTTGAATATGAGCATATAAATTGGGGCGAATTAAAAGATGT
>CAYPEJ010000095.1:1719-1986 GCA_964409685.1 uncultured Anaeromicropila sp. | reverse complement strand
GGCGAGGGAGACGGCGACCATGAAGCTGTTGAGAATCGCTTCAAAGCCGAAGCCGCCGGCGCGCAGAATCTGCACCGCGAAGATCACCACACAGATGCCCAGCACCAGATATGTCAGCACCTTGGAGAGCTGGCTCAGCTTCATCTGCAGGGGGGTCTGACCCTCCTCGGCCTTCGCCAGCGCATCGGCAATCTTGCCCATCTCGGTGTACATGCCGGGGGCGGTGATCACCGCCGCGCCGCGGGCATAGACCACGGTGGAGCCCAT
>CAYPEJ010000095.1:1444-1709 GCA_964409685.1 uncultured Anaeromicropila sp. | reverse complement strand
CAGCGGCACGTCCTTGGCGTTGTCGCTGAGGTTGATGACATCGATGAACTTCGTCACCGGCACGGATTCGCCGGTGAGCGCCGCCTCCTCGATCTTCAGGGAGGCGTTTTCGATGAGCCTGCCGTCGGCGGGAACGGCGTCGCCCGCCTCGAGGAGCACCACATCGCCCACCACAAGATCTTCACTGCGCACGGAGACGATCTTGCCGTCGCGCAGCACCTTGCTGGTGGCGGCGGACATCTCCTGCAGGGCTTCGATGGCCTTT
>CAYPEJ010000095.1:0-1434 GCA_964409685.1 uncultured Anaeromicropila sp. | reverse complement strand
GATCACATCGGCAAAGCTCTCGCCCTCCACCACGGCCAGCACGCCGCTGATGGCGGCGGCCACCAACAGAATGATGATCATCGGGTCGGCGAGCTGCTTGAGGAACTGCACCAGCAGGGAATCCTTTTTGGCCTGCGCCAGCTTGTTTTTGCCGTTCGCTTCCAGCCGCTTCTGCGCCTCCGCAGAGGAGAGACCCTCGCGCGCGCCGCCGGTTTCGTTCAGTACCTGTTCAATGTCTTCGCAGTAGAATTTCACGAGCTTCATCCTTTCTCTTCGTTTGGGGAATGCATGGGGAGCGCCGTATAAAAAAACCAGACGCACAAACAGGTTTATCCTGCCCGTGAGTCTGGTCATTTAATCCAAGCCAGGCCGTGCGGCCATGCATGTTGACTTGTCACAGGCCTTCCGCCCGCTGACTACTCCCTCTTAGGTGATCTAAGTGTAGCATGGCTGGGTAAATTTGTCAATCGCAAAATGGTAAATTGAGAGACGGAGGCTGCGGCCGCATTTAATCATCGCTTGCTTGAAGGGCGGGGATGCGCATGCTATAATACATGATGTGTGATATATGACGCAAAACTGTACATAAATCACACATCATGTCAAACATTTGCACATTCCGCCTGTGTGCAGGCGTTTTTTCGGAGGCCGCGATGAAGAAAACCTATGTCACCACCATGCCCAACCACATCGGTGCATTTCTGCAGGCCAGCCGCTGCTTTGCAAGGCTGGGCGTGAACATATGCCGGGTGAGCTACAACAAGGCCGTGGACAGCCATACCCTCTTCATCGATGCGGAGGGCGCGCCGGCGCAGCTGGCCGAGGCGGATCGGGAGCTGGAGCGCATCGGCTATCTGCCCAAGGGCGGCAGCGGGGCGAACATCCTGCTGATCGAATTCTGTCTGCCGGATGTGCCGGGCAGCGTGACCGGCGTGCTGGAGCTGATCCAGCGCTTCAGCTTCAACATCTCCTACATGAGCTCCCAGCAGAGCGGCGAGCCCTATCAGCTCTTCAAGATGGGCCTCTTCGTGGAGGATCAGAGCGCCGTGCAGGATTTCCTGCGGGAGGCGGAGGCGCTCTGCAAGGTGCGCATCATCGATTACAACCATTCCGAAAAGGTGTTTGACAATTCCATCTTTTATAATTCCTTCGTCTCCGGGCTGGTGAACGGCCTGAACATTTCAAAGGACATGGAGAACGAGCTGCTGGTGAATGCGAATCTGGCCATGCAGACGCTGGACGAGCAGGGGCTCTCGCCCTATCGCACCTTCGACAGCATCAGCCGCTTTGCCGAGCTGCTGGCCGCCAGCAGGGGAGAGGCCTTTTCCCCGCGCATCAGCCGCCATCGCCTGAGCGATGCGGTGGAGCTGACGCTGATCGAGCCGCCCTGCGGCAGCAACACCGCCATTTTGCAGAGCGACAGCGACGTGCTCT
>CAYPEJ010000094.1:0-1988 GCA_964409685.1 uncultured Anaeromicropila sp. | reverse complement strand
CCTCTGTGTCCTCTAAAACCTCATATTGAATACTGCCATTTGAAACAAGAGTTCCTGAATATATAACTCCATTTCCCGTCACTTCAATATAGCCCTCAGCCTTTTGAGCCTTTTTTCTTTTTAAATCAGTCCACTGACTAACATATGCGTCAAGTTCATCACCTTGTAAATTCTCAATATTTAGCTTTTTTGAGGTGTCCGTCAAAAGTTGTAACAGTTCATAAATTTTAAGTGAAAAAGCCTTAAACATCTCCCAAAGCCAAGTGCCCTTGATTTTAGAATAAGTGTCAGGCATTTCACTTAGCATATCAGATTGTATGTCTGAAATTTCTTCGTTGTAGTTCACTATAAAACCTCCTTAGTTGATTATTACAGTTTTGTTTTCAGAGTTCCATTCAATAGCCTTACCTGTTTCATTTGCTAAATCTCTAACATAGCAATAAGCTGAACCGTTATAAATTTCAGTATGAACATCAAGTAATTTTCCGTCTGCTGTAACTCTCTTTTTTATGGCATTCCAACCCACCTCAATACCAAGCATTTCAAGTACATCTCTTGCACGAACAAGGTTGTGTCCGTCTACATTCACACCACTTACATTCACTTTTGTATTATTAATTTTGGCCTTAACTGTTTGGAATTGAACAACAACATCAGTATCATTTACTTCTCCGCTCGTAATAAAAATATACTCTATAAAGCTAACATTACAACGTATATTTTCAGCTCTGTCAAAGTAATACTTAAAGCTACTAATTGAAACAGCAATATTTAAAAGCTCATTAAGCCCGTCAGTGACAACAACCCTCATAGGTATTTTATTTGATGAAACATATCCTAAAAGATTTAAAATCTCTGTGCCTGTGTCCTTAGCAAAGTCATATTCTTTAGTTGGCAAAAACAAATCCATAGAAAAACTCCTCGGCTTTTTATTGCCAAGGAGCGTTAGTGTTGTTGTATTAGTTGTAAAGGTTTCGTTTTGAAGTTCTTGAAGTATATCGGGTAAAGTATTTGGAATGACAGGCACTTCAACGACCTTTTCATTATTATTATAACTAAAAAACATTTTTACAGGTGTCATTTTTTTACCTCCAATAAAAAAGCACCTCATAGGAGATGCTTTAAAATTTATTTAGTTGTGAGTTCTTTAGGGATAAATTCTATTTTTAAATTCATGTCCATAGCTGAAGCTATTCTCTGTAATAACTTTATTGTTGGATTACCATTACCATTTTCTAATTTGCTTATATCAGACCTATCAACACCAGACTTGTCAGCAAGTTGTTGTTGTGTAAGATTACATAATTTTCTTGCATCAAGGATAACCTTAACCACTTCATATTCCGGTTGTAAAGCCTCATATTCCGCTTTAACCTCTTTATCTTTTAACATTTCTTGTTTAAAATCATTCCAAGACATTACAATCCCTCTCTTTCAATATAATCAGCACGATACTTTTTAGCTAAATCAATTTCTTTTTTAGGCGTTTTTTGTGTTTTTTTAATAAAGCCATTTGTTAATATTATTTTTTTGCCAATACAGAAAAAATATAAAATTCTTGTTATATCAGATGATACTTTTACCCTTAATTCAAATATACCATCATCGAGATGTTTTGTATATTTTCCGCCAAGTTCGTTACCATATTCCTCAAGCAAATCAACTTCCATAAGAACTTTAGCTTTCATTTTAGGATTCAATGATGAAATAAATTCTAAAACAGGAGAACTTCCATCTTTCTTATTATATGGAATAATCTCAAATTCTTTCATAAATCTTTTCCTCCTTTACTTTTATTATAGTGGGTTATAACCCACATTGTCAAGTGTTTTATAATTTTTAATCAAAATCATCATCAAGACCACCCAATATAGTTCCCGCCACACTTTGGGACACACTTTTCCAAGTATAAGGCTTAACAGCACCCCAAGTAACATCTTTTAATTCGCCCCAATTTATATGCTCATATTCAAGCACCATATCAAGGT
>CAYPEJ010000093.1:0-2013 GCA_964409685.1 uncultured Anaeromicropila sp. | reverse complement strand
CGAACCAAATCCACAACTTCCTGATAACGTTCTTTGGCTCTATCGGTATCAAACAAATTTTTGCTCGCCTTTTTGCGGTTCGAGCGTGTATAGCCGTCATTGGAAAAATCAATAAATCTTACAACATCATCTTTTTGATGCGCTTCGCCAACACGGAAAACATACACATTTGTCTGAACGCTGGATTTTCCGATAAACAAATCGATCGGCATTTTAATACTTGCAAGGAGTGTGCTGCGTTTCAAAATTCGCTTGTTGTACTCGGTTGCTTTACCCGAGCCGGCGGAATTTTGAATGATGATAGCGGCATATCCCTTTTCCATCATAGATAGAGCTTTCTCAACAAATATCATGCCGTTGCCATCCGCCGAGTACGGGGGATTCAGGACAAACGCATCTGCCGGGAACTTCTCATCCGTTTTACCGAATCCATAGTGACCGTCAAATTTCAAAGAGTCCTTGTTCAGAATGTTGGAGCTGCCATCACCCATCATAATCATGTTCAGCACAGCAAGCATATAGACATTGGACAGAATTTCCAAACCGAGCAACTGATTCGCCTTGATTTCTGCCGATTTACGCACCAATTCTTCGGGAGATTTGATTTTCTTTTTGGCATCTACCAGCATTTCGTTCATAGCTGCTACCAGCAAACCTGCCGATCCGGTTGCAAAGTCCCACACAAAAGAATCTTTATTTACTCTTGCAAGGCGACAAAGGAGATTTGCAACATACGGCGGCGTTAAAACAACATCATTTAGCTGATCTTGCGTAAAGCCTAACCACGAATACATTTCGTTGAACAGCTTGCCTGTAAAATCTGTTGTCAATCCGATCTTGTAGTAAATACCGAGGTCGTCAACAATTTTTATAAACACACGTTTCAACTGGCTTTCGCCATCTTCCGCTTTGTTAATGTTATCTGTGGTCAGTGTGTTTTGGAGCGTTCTTACGATCAGGTCTTTCTTGTCCTTGGGAAGCTTTTTCGCATCAAGGAAGGATTCAATCTTTCTAAGGACAATGTCGCCGTCTGTATTATTTCTTTCGTTGGAAGATTTCAGATCAGCTTTGGTGAGAGGATATACATTGTTCTCCACATCGCCAAGGGTAGCCATAATAGAGGCCACCACGAGATACACACGGTCGTTTTCGCTCAGACCTTTTTCACTCTTGAAAATGTCGTTATTCAGTTTCACAAGGCTTGCAGTAATTTCCTGTTCCCGGCGCTCTTTAAGTTTTTCAATCTCATCCTGAGGGAGGGATAACTGCTTGACCTTTTCGATGAAATCAGAGAAATGTTCTTTCTTCAAAAAGGAGAGATCAGTGTATTCATCAACTTTTTGACCGACACCAAAGTTGCTTTTTGAAACATAGTAAACGCCAATCAGGTGCTTGAGCTTTCCGTTTGTATCTTTATAACCGGTAACGCCAATTGCGATAACATCCGTATAACTTGTATAATGCAACACAGCATTAGCGTAATGAACAGCACCATTTACTGCGTAAGAATTTATGTTGGTAAAATCGGGCTGGTTCTTTGAGGTCTTATTTGCAACATTACCCTCGGCATCCAACTTGACCAACTTGTCCTTATATCCCTTGTATTCGATCAAAATTGGATAATACTTTCCATCATTTGCGTGTAACAAGATTTTCGCATCGGGTCTATTTCCGCCCTTTCCACCATTTTTAGAAAAATAGTCATTAAGCGCTTGGTCGATTTCGGTATTTAGCGATTCTTGCTCCAGTTTATAATCTACATTATATGACTTAAGCCAACCGTTTACTAAATCTGCAATATTCGGTTCGATAGATTGAAATGTATTTTTAGACATTTTTATTTTCCTCCAATACTATTTTTGAAAGTTTTGCTTCTAAAATATCTATCCGCATTTATGGGACAATAAGGCAAAGATTATCCCACTGCAACCTCGACATTTTTACCGCTGAATGCCACGCCGTATTTATAAACGGTTTTTACGCCGGCGGTGATAAGCTCGGTATCGTATTTTT
>CAYPEJ010000092.1:0-2066 GCA_964409685.1 uncultured Anaeromicropila sp. | reverse complement strand
AAACTGGAGGAGAAAGAAGAACAAAAGGCTAGAGAAAAAGCAGAAATGGGACAAAAAACTCCAGATAGTTTAATCACGTGGATTTTCCAAGACGACTTTATCCCAAGAGGGAAAATCACAAAGGATGGAAAATACAGTATCATTAGCGATTACCTTGGAACACCAGTGGAAGCCTATGACGAGGAAGGGAATAAAGTCTGGGAGAGAGAACTGGATATCTATGGGCGAGTGAAACCTCCTAAGAAAGATATCTATGGAAGAATCGAGAAAGAGATAGGAGAAAAGAACTTTATTCCGTTCCGTTTCCAAGGGCAGTATGAGGACGAAGAAATCGGATTGTACTATAACCGATTCCGTTATTATGACCCTCAGATAGGGCAGTATACTCAGCAGGATCCGATCGGGTTAGCTGGGGAAAATCCGACGTTGTATGGGTATGTGGGGGATCCTTATAGTCAAATTGATTTATTAGGATTGTCTTGGTCTGATTTTTTGAGAAAATTAGGTATAGCAATACCTGATGGATTAACTAATCCACATGGACATCATATTGTTTTCAAAGGAGTCTTTAAAGGTAAACGAGGAAAATATGTTAATGAGAGTAAGGCAATACTCAAACAATTTGACATTGATATTAATGATTCTGCTAACTTAATGTGGGCTTCTAATACAAAAGGTGTTCACACGACTAAAAATGCAAAATTGATACGAGATAAACTAATAGTAGCGAAAAATGAATTAAATAGTCAATTAGAAAACAAACTTATCACTAAGAAAGAGGCTCAAATGGAAATGAAGAAAAAGTTACAAGAGGCAGGTGAAGAGGTTTTTTCATGTTATTAAGATAGTGTCAAGTGACATATGAAAAATGTTGTAAAGAAAAAAGTACTTGTTTGAGTCATCAAAGGCATGTCACTTACGTGGTGGCTGTTTATTACCACTGCTTGGAATCTAAGAACAGTTAGTGTCTTTGGCTTTTTGTATATTAAGTATTGCCTGTTGTCCTAGGTAGATGAGCAACTGCCACTTGTCTGGTATGTTGTCTGCATCTTTTAGTATTTTCAATTTTTAAGAACTCTATAGTTATTATGACAAAATACAAGTTTGATGGTTCTATGATTGCACTGTTTATTATACTAGATAAGGTTTTTCTAATCCTAATCCTGTTTGTATGAAATGTAGTTAAGTAAATAAAGTATAATGCTCATGAGCAATGACTCCTTTGTAAGTGCTGGTTTAGCGATTAACATTATATAATTAAAAAAGGGGTTATTGCTTAATTATTTGCAAAAATGCAAATAATTAAGACTTTATAAAGAAAAATAGGGGTGGCTTTTGACACTACCTTTATTAAAAGGAGAGAGATAAAATGGAATTATTTTTTAAAGATTTAGGTGCTAAAGTTGAAAAGGCTATTAAAAAAGACGTAAAAAAAATTATGAAACAAATTGGAAAAGAGAAAATATATGCAGTTGCACTAGTTACAGATAGTGATTGTATTACATTGTATTTGGCATTAAATACTTATGAATACCTAAGGAAAGCGGATGAAGAATATATAGAAATGTTTCATGATGATTTGTCGGAAGAAGATATCACAAATTATCAGAAAGGAATTATTAGTTTGACGAAATGGACTCCTGATGAATGGGGCTATTCGGATGGAAATAACAGCAAATTGAATAAAGTAAGTAAAATACTATATGAAAAAGAAAATGAAAATCCGCAAAAGTATGCAAGTTGTGTAGGATTATTTTTGGAGACAATTACTAGAGCGTTAAAGAATGTAATTGAAGAGAAAAGTTTTGGAAAAGATTCAGAAGAAATAACATACTTTATCTCAATGTCGGATGATGAAAGAACACCTCAAATTGAAAATTATTCAGCTAAGTTACTTAATTCAGAAAGTGTATATGAGGATTTTTTAAATCGTGTTGAACTTTGAGAATATAGAAATGGACTATGATTTCATAAGATTCAGCTAGAAAATTTATTTCAGAGGAGTTATTGTAGCGAATACCACTACAATGAAAAGATGCTCTGTACACGAACGGTTTATCCAGACC
>CAYPEJ010000091.1:0-2076 GCA_964409685.1 uncultured Anaeromicropila sp. | reverse complement strand
TATAAACAGCTTGAAAGTGTTGCTCGTGAGGCAGGTAAAAGTACAACGAAAACAGCACAAGAATCAGCTGACGCTCTTTCTTATATGGCTTTGGCGGGTTGGAGTACACAAGATAGTATGAACGGCTTAATGCCGATACTTAGAGCAAGTGAGGCAACAGGGGCAGACCTTGCCACAACCTCGGATTTGATAACTGACTCAATGTCGGCACTTGGCTTACAGACAAAGGATTTAGAGCATTATCTTGATGTGTGTGCGAGAGCCCAAAATAAAAGTAATACAACCCTTACCCAAATGCAAGAGGCATATATCGGTTGTGGCGGTACTTTTAAAACCTTTGGAACATCACTTCAAGAAAGTGGTGCTATTCTTGGTATACTTGCCAATCGTGGTATTAAGGGTTCAGAGGCTGGCAACAGATTACAGAGTACACTTGTAAATTTAACAAAGCAATCGGGTGAAAGTGCTAAAGCTATGGCTGCGATAGGTGTTTCAGCCTATGATTCTGAGGGTAAATTTAAGGGAATAACAAATGTGCTTAAAGAAGTATACGAAAAAACTAAAAATCTTACTGAAGAAGAACGAAACAATTACCTTACAATGATTGCAGGTAAAACACAGCTTACAACTTTAAATGCTTTAATGGCGGGTTTAAATGCAACAAACTCTGACGGTAAAAATGAATATCAAGCTCTTTATGACACACTTGGAGATTGTAACGGTGCGTTAGACAAAATGGCTACAACGATGACCAACAATTATAGTGGTGCGTTAGCGAGAGCGGGTTCAGCTGTTGACGATTTAAAAATTACTTTAGGTAAAAGCTTAGAGCCTTATATCACTCAGTTCTTGAATTGGTTTTCTGAAAACTTACCAAACGCAACAGAAAAATTTGCTTTGTGGCTTGAGAGGAACATACCAAAGGCGGTAGAGTTTTGTAAAAAGGCATTTGATAAGATAAAGCCTGTTTTTACCTTTGTTGCTAACAATTTTAAGTCCTTAGCCTCTGTAACGGCGGGTGTTGTTGTAGGGTTAAAGGCTTTTAGTGTTATTACAAAGGTTGTTTCCCTTATGAATAAGCTAAAGACAGCTGAAACAGCACTTAAAGCAGTACAAATTTTGTTAAATACTTCAATGCTTGCTTGTCCTCTTACTTGGATAGCTGTTGCGATTGGAGCAGTTGTTGGCGGTTTTCTTTTATACAAAAGTGTTATTGAGAAAATAGAGGAAGCAGACGTGGCGAGCCATTTTGGTGATATTGCTTTATCAGCCGAAGAATGTGGCAAAATGGTTGAAAATGTATTTGGTTCAGAGTTTGTGGGTAAAGTTGATGACCTTAATTATGCGTGGGATAAGCTTGATGATACATTTAAAAGCCTGTCAGAATCAGCACAGGATTTAAACAAAATGACCTTTATGGTTGAGATGAACCCTAACAACGTGTCAAAGGAAGATTATCTTGAAACTGCACAGAAATACATTGACAATATGCAGACAGCTCTCAAGGATAAACAATATGAATTAAGTCTTGATATAAAATTTCTTTTTGGAGATAGTGAAACAGGAAACCTACTGAACACACAAACAAACGCATATTTATCTCAAATGCTATCTGATGCACAGAACCTAGGTAATGAGCTTGTTGAAAATATCGCAAAGGGCTATCAGAATGGTTGGGACGAGCAGTCAATGGATATGGTTGCGAAATCTCTTGAAAAAATGTCCGAAATACAGCAGAAAATTCAAAAGGCACAGGCTGAAGCACAAATGGAGCTTTTGACAAATGACTTTAAAATGAGTGATTTAAGTCAAGAGTCCTTTGACACTTATATTCAAAAGCTGAATGAGCAAAGTGAGGCTATAAATCAAGCCTCAAAAACAGCTGCGTCAAATGCGATGGCAGCACAAAAGCTAATGCTTGATGACGGTGCAATTACTCAAGAGCAATACAATAATAACATAAAAAGCATAACTTCGGCCTATGAAAAGCAATCAGCTGAGGCTTTAAACACTGCACTTTCAGAGGGTTTGAGGGCAATTAAAGAGGTTTACCCTAAGGAGTTTGAAAAGCTTGCA
>CAYPEJ010000090.1:0-2126 GCA_964409685.1 uncultured Anaeromicropila sp. | reverse complement strand
TTGGTGCAGATGGCCGGAATCGAACCGGCACGGTTTATTCAACCGCAGGATTTTAAGAATTTTACGCCATCTGTTTTTTACCATTATATAACATCAATTAATCTCTTTTGATAATTGACCTATTTAGCTTCTCTGTAAGAGATTATAGCACAAGTATTGTTAAATATGCAATAACAAGCAAAAAATTCCTTTTCTAAAATTTTGAATTAAGTGTTAGAACTATGTTAGAACTTTTGATAAAATGTAATAGAAAACTTATCATTGATATGAAGAATATTATACTTTTTTTACAATTTATGGTATAATAACCATATGAATTATAAAAGGAGCTGTTATTTATGGGAAGAAGTAGTATAATAAAAGAATTCGTGTCTAAAAAAGTAGATTTAGACACAACATTAAAAAGGTTAAAAGTTATTTTATATAGTATTGATAATGAAGAAGTAATAGAATGGGTAGATCAAGAATTAAATGGTTATGAAAAATTTGAAAACTTACCTTCTTATAGAATTTTTGAATGTGAAGTTTATGGAGATTATTTTTCTGGTACAGCATATAACCATATAAGAGCTACTCATCATTTAATCCCCTTAAGTGGATTAGATAAAGAAATGAGAGATTCAATAAAAAGAATAAATATATTTAATGATATAGAAACAATTCAAAAGAGTATTGACTCAGATGAAAAGATGGGAAAACCACTTCCACCAGAAATATGTTCTCTAATTTCAAGTACATGTAACTTAGCTATAACAAGAGCTACTGTTAATATTGATAGTTCACAATTAATGTCTATTATAAAGAATGTAGAAAAAAGAACATTGGATATATTATTAAAATTAGAAAAAGAATTTGGCAATTTGGATGAACTAGATATTAATGTAGAAAATTATGGAGATGATAAATTACAAGGCTTTAATAAAAGCTTAATAACTATAATATATGACAACTCAACTACTATTGGAAATAACAACGAAATCAAGTCAAGTAGTTTTAAAAGTTAGGAGGTATATAAATGAGCATACATATAGGAAATAATAATAAAATATCTCAATCTACATTTGTTTCAAATTCAGACAATATTAACCCAAAAGAAGATAAGAAGAATTTCTTTGAAAAACACCCTCTTTTATTAGCTGTAACAGGTGGAGTATTCGTTTCTGCTATAATGCTCTTTAGTTTTTGGGAAAATGTAATAAAATTTATAGAAGGTATATTTAAGTAATTTAAGAACTTTAAATACTTCTTATCTGTTTAGAATTGAGGAGAGTTATGGATAAAGTTATTATAATAGGAATGTTAATTATAATTATAATCATAGGACATATTATAAAAAGAGTAAGATTAAAGAAAATACAAGAAAGTAAAAATTTCATTATTGAATATAATAATACCTTAGGAGAGTATATAAATAAATTAGTTAATAATGAATTTGATAATGAAAAATATAATTATTTAGTAGGTAAATCTAAAAAAGTTCAAATTGAAATGGGAGAAAACGCTATTTTAGCTTTTTATGAAGACCCATTAAAAGGAATTCGAACAACAAATTATCAATTTATTGTTAATTTTATTCCCGAAACTTTAGAATTTAGATATACTCTCGACAATGTGCTTAGTAAAGAAAGATTTAATCAGCAAATTATTTGGGCATCTAGTATGTTTAATAGGCATATTAATGATTGCAATGAACAAGAAAAAAAGATAAAACAAGAAATATCTAATCCCTTTTCTTGTTTGGCCGAAGGAATAAGATATATTTTAATTTTTCCAATAAAATTATTATACTGGTTTGGAATAATATCTGAAACAACTACTATGAAAATATCAGCAAGTATAATAATAAAGATATTAGGATTTTTAATTGGATTAATAGGATTTATCTCATCAATTATGGGAATTATTTTAGGATGGAATGAATTTATAAAGCTTATTTTCCCTAAATAAATATATTCTTAATCAGAACTACTCTACCTCATTTATGAAAACTGTTTCATGGTAATTTTGAGAGCAAATTAAATAATAATATAAGCGATAAAGTCCGTTTGTAGAATAAAAATCTACAAACGGGCTTTTTTGTCGTGAAAAAGAGAAATGCAACACCTCTTAAAAAGTGTTTGGTGTGA
>CAYPEJ010000089.1:0-2150 GCA_964409685.1 uncultured Anaeromicropila sp. | reverse complement strand
AAGATATAAGCGGTGGTATTCATTTAAATTCTTCAGATAATTACAACAAAACTGCCAATTTGGTTTTAAATGCAGACGAAGGTAGAACAATAAATTTAGAAAGCGAAGTTACTACAAATAAAACAGGCTCATACAGTTGGTCTAATAAGCTTGATAATATGGTTGATTTAAACGGAAGCGGTAAAATCAACTTAAAAGGCGACTTAAATCAAGTAACAATGAATGTAGACGGCACAAATATTGAAAGAGTATCAGGCACTGACACAAATGTAGATTGGCGTTTGAATAATGGTGGTTATTTATACTACGGAAATGATAACCTTTTAACTGACCAAAGCCATTTATTCTTCAATGGTGGTAGTTTAGATTTAAGAAACGGAGTCGTCAGTGCAATAAATTCAGCCGTACAAATAAACGCAAATTCAAATTTATATTTAGATGTCGATTTAGAAAATGCTCAGATGGACAGATTCGTCGGTAATGTCGGGAATGTCAACGGGGTCCTTAATATCGCAGGCTTGAATTTGCTTTCAGATACGGAAAGAGATTATACATCAATCAATTTTACCACTGATGAAAATTTAAAAAGAAATGTTGTTTATTCAGGTGGACGACAATTGCAAGGACTTTCTCCTTTATATAAGTATAATGTAACTTATAGACCAAATAGTGGAAATTTTGAATTTACATCTCCGTCGTATATAAATCCGTATGATTTATATAACCCAAATATTTATGGTTCGTCTGTTGCAATACAAGGCGCATATTTGACTCAACTTGCGAATTATGATATTGCATTGGGCAACCTTGATCATACCTTGTTGATGACAAGAGCTCAAAAAATGGCTTGGAAATATGGAAACAAATTTGCAAGTAATGAAGTAAATCCGCAAGTGTATTCACCTCTATACATACCACAAGAAAATGCCGGAATTTGGTACAGACCATATACAACATTTGAAAACATAAGATTAGATAATGGACCAAAAGTAAGCAATGTTATGTATGGTTCATTAGTTGGCGGAGATTCTGATTTAATAGAATTGAAAAATGGTTGGAGCTCACAGTATTCAGCATTTATTGGTTACAATGGTTCTCATCAAACTTATGATGGAGTTGGAATTTATCAAAACGGTGGTTTATTAGGTGCAACTGCAGCATTCTTCAAAGGTAATTTCTTTGAAGCATTAACTGCTAATGTCGGAGCTAGTGTTGCAAATATAAGTACCAATGTAGGTGATAACAATTTAACAATGTTTATGACCGGAGTGGCTTCTAAAACTGGCTATAATTGGGAATTAGCAGATGGCAAATTTATTATTCAACCAAGCTGGATGATGTCTTATACATTTGTTAATCCAATGAATGATTATACATTAGGAAATGGAGTTAGAATTAAAAACAGCGATTTAAATTCAATTCAACTTTCTCCATCTTTGAAATTAATCGGCAATTTAAAAAATGGATGGCAACCTCATGTTTCATTCAGAACGATGTGGAACATAATTGATGATACAAAAGTTCAGGCAGCTTATATAAATCTTCCTCAAACAACAGTAAAACCATATTGTGAATACGGTGTAAGTGTTCAAAAAACTTGGGGTGAAAGATTTACCGGTTTTGGACAAACTATGATTAGAAATGGTGGCAGAAATGGTGTTGCTTTATCTTTTGGATTTAGATTTGCGATTGGTAAACTTAATGACAAACACTCTATTGATAGTGAGAAAAAAATATATAAGGCAATGAAATAATATTCTTGGAATGAGGCAAATTGTTATGAAAAAAGTTTTGATATTATCAGGTAGCCCTAGAAAAGGCGGAAATTCAGATACACTTTGTGATGAATTTATGAAAGGTGCTATTGAAGCAGGTAACAAAGTCGAAAAAATCTTTGTTGCCGGTAAAAACATTGGCTACTGCAAGGCTTGCTATGCTTGCAAAGACACGGGAGTTTGTGCAATTAAAGATGACATGACAGAAGTTTTGCAAAAAATGCTTAATGCCGATGTAATTGTGCTTTCAAGCCCTGTTTATTTCTATTCAATTTCTGCACAATTAAAAGCCGTAATCGATAGAACCGTTGCAAGATGGTTGGAGTTTAAAGATAAAGAATTTTACTATATTATGACATCTGCTGAAAACGAAGC
>CAYPEJ010000088.1:0-2235 GCA_964409685.1 uncultured Anaeromicropila sp. | reverse complement strand
CGGCATCAATTCCTGTGTTAATTCTTACACCCTCAAGTGTACCCTCGCCATCATATCCAACATAAACGTGGTGACTGCAGTAATCACCCACAGGAGCAAAGTCCTCATACTGACCCGTCAATTTGATATTAACCTTATTAATCTCTGCAAGCAAAGTATTATTCAAAAATACTTGACCGCTTGTACCTTTCAAAAATTTATTATCATCAAACATTTAATCACCCCTATTCCATAGTTACTGTAAATTTAAGATTTTCCATACTATTAAGTATTTTGATATTGGCTGATATGAACACACTTCTTTTAAAGCTTCTTCTTTTAACTGTGTCCTCGTCCCATTCTTCAGCTTCAGCCTTGCCTGTTCCAGCCCAAGCAGAACGCTGTGCCTCAACATCAATTTCAGCCTTATTAGCAAACTCGCTATCAAGAATATCCTCGCTTGCAAGGCTATCAAAATATTCATTAACAGCACCTATAAAAAGCATTTGGTTCATATATTTATTTTTAAATGAACCTTGATATGTGTTCGCAAATACATCTCTAATGTCATCACGAATTAAATCCATAGCCTCAACAGTTTCAATATACTGCATATCCTCAGTTGCTGTGTTTCCGTTAAGGGTAGTAAGAGAATTGATACCTGTTACAATCTTAACACCCGAATCAGCATTTGTGATTACAAGCTGACCCTCACCGATAGCCTTATCAATGTCCTCGACCTCCTCACAGCTTGAAAGCTCTGATAGCTTATAATTAGTTACACTTCTTGTGCAATTACAGCCCGCAAGAATACCTAAAAGATAAGGCATTAATTCGGCATCTGCAAGTGCTTCACCGTCTGAAAATGTGCTTGCTTGTGAGAAATAAACATAGTGCTTACAATCCACACCTGTCTTATTTCCAATAGCTTTATAAGAATATCCGTCTTTTTCCATACTCTTTATCCAGCTTGCAAGGTCATCTTTTAAGCTGTCACTTGGAATTGTTATCCAACCTTGCTTTCTGATAGCCGTTAATATCTTTGTGAAAACAGATAACTTTGAATAATCCTTTGCAATTATTGCAATCACCTCATAAGGTGCTGAAACAAAGCAATTTTTGATGTGCTTTAAAAGCTTATCTCTTCCGCTTTCATCAAAATAATTATTGTCGTATTCTGAATTTACCTGTGATACATTTCCATAAATAAAACATTTTGTAGCTCCCTCATCTAATGTATCGTCAGCCAAAAAAAGAACAGCTGTACCTCTTTCACTTCTTTGAATAAGTGTAGTTGCAAGCTGTTTAAAACTAATTGTAATGGTTGGTTTCGTTGCCATTATATTACCTCCTTAAATAATATTTTTATATTAAAACCGTCAGAACCTACTGAACACCACACTCCAAAAATGTCCTCATTCGGTTTTATATTTGACGGTGCTAATAATTAATTTGTCCATTTCTTCAAATTCGCTTTCATCAACAAATTCTGTTGCAATTTCAAAATTAAAGCTACAATTTAATATTCCATTTTCAATCTTTTCAAACTCCAAATCATCAACATATACTACACAGTTTTCCTTTATTTCAAAAGGCTCAAGAAAAGAAAAGGATATTTTATCCTCAATATCGTAAATCTCGGCTTTACTGTGCTTTCGGTCTGATGAATAAAAATAAATATCAAAATATAGCTTGAGTTGCCTAAGTGATGAAGAATAAAAGCCTGAGTCAGCCTTATTCATAAAAATTTTGAATGAAGGTCTGACAACAGGCTCATCAACATCACTATCCATTAATGTCATTTCAGTTACTGAGCTGATATGCTCACAAACTGCCTTGTAAATATCCTTTAAACTAACAATATAAATCACTCCTATTCTAATCCTTTTAATATTTTTTCAGCAAATTTCTCACAGTCCTTTTCATAGGTGCTTTCAAACATATCAGCAGAAACACTGAAAATATGATAACCCTTTACTGTACCAACCTTTTCTTTGTTATGGGTAACCATATCGTGACCATATTCAATTAAATGTGCGTGATATGCAGGAGTACCCGCATACACTCTTATGCTGTCAGCACCATTTCCTTTGTAAACATAGTGCTTTCCTCGTTTTATGCCTTTTTCAAAGTTGCCTGTTTTCTTTCCAACCGATGTCCTTGCTGTTTTTAAGGTTCTTTGTTTTAGCTTGTTACCTTCAGACTGCATAAACTTCTTTACTTCCTTAGGGTAAACCTTTCTTACAAGTTCTAAAG
>CAYPEJ010000087.1:0-2315 GCA_964409685.1 uncultured Anaeromicropila sp. | reverse complement strand
CGAAATTAAAAACATGCCGCTGCAAAAAGATGCAGGCTGGAGACTTATCTCCAGTCTGCATCTTCTTACATGCGCTCTGAAACTTTAGTAAACCGGCTTATGAGGGACCGTGTACTGCTGCGCTTTTTCCGCTCCACTCAGGATGCGCAGGCCGCCCATAGCCAGGGCCTCCATCTCGTTCTCGCCAGGCATGACGCAAACGGGGGCAATGAATTTCACATACTCCGTGACCCGATCCGTCAGCAGTTTGGAATAGGCCAGGCCGCCGGTGAGAATGATGGCGTCACACGTTCCTTTCAACACGATGGAGAGAAGTCCGATCCCCTTCGCGATTTGATAGGCCTGGGCCTGGAAGATCAGATCCGCGTGCTTGTCGCCCTCCTGGATCATTGTCTCAATGACCCGGCAGTCGCTGGTGCCCAGATGGGCATACATCCCCCCCTTGCCCCGGACCTTTTTCATCATCTCCGCTTTGGAGTACTGACCGGAATAGCAGAGCTGGACCAGCTCCAGTCCGGGCACACTGCCGCTCCTCTCCGGAGAAAACTGGCCGTCATCATCACCGAGCGAATCAATGATCTTGCCTTGTGCATGCACGCTGGCAGATACCCCGCCGCCCAGGTGCGCTACGATCAGATTCAGCTTTTCGTAACTCTCTCCCCGCTCTTTCGCGTATTTGATCGCCATGGCCCGGCTGTTCAGCACATGGCAGAAGCTGCGGCGGTGGATATCAGGAATACCAGTGATACCCGCCACCTCTGTCAGCTCACCGGATGTCACCGCGTCGTAGATATACGCGGGGATCCCATAGGGGTCCGCCAACTCCTTCGCCAGCAGGCCGCCCAAGTTAGAGGCGTGGGGCTGGCTCAGTTCATCGCTGACCAGAGCTCTGCACAGATCGTCGTTGACCAGATAGCCGCCGGTCTTCAACCCAAACACCAGGCCTCCCCGCCCCATCACAGCGGAGAGCTCCCCGCCGTCGATCTGGTTGCGTGCCATGAAGTCCCGGATCACCTCCCGGCGAAACGGGACCTGCTCCGGGATCCGATCAAACCGCTGCAGCTGCGCCGCATCGTGGCTGATGTTCTCCTGGACGACCTTCTCCTGGTCGACATAATAGGCCAGCTTCGTGCTGGTGGAGCCGGGGTTGATGATGAGCTGCTTGTAACTCATAAAGGTTCCCTCCTCCATCACATATTGCTGCGGATCATGGCGCAGGCCACCAGGGAGTGGTAGTTCGCCTCACAGCTGGCGCTGCGGGAGTTCAGCGCGATGGGACACTCAGCGCCAATGACAACACCCACCATCTTCGCCTCTGCAAACTCAATCAGCGCCTTGACCATGATGTTCCCCGCCGCCATATTCGGCACCAGCAGGATGTCCGTCTCGCCCGCGACAGGGCTTTTGAACCCCTTGATCTCCGCGGACACCTGGTCCACAGCCAGGTCGAAGGAAATGGGGCCCTCCACACAGCAGCTGCCCAGCTCTCCCGCCTGGGCCGCCTCCTTCAGGGCAGCGGCGTCGGCAGTCTCCACGATTTTCGGGCTGACAGTCTCCGCGGCGCAGACGGCGGACACCCATCTGCCGGAACATATCCACAGCGTTGCGCAGGATCTCCTTCTTCGTCTCCAGGTCCGGACTTGGGATCATGCCGCCGTCGGTGACGCCCAGCAGCTTGTGGTAGCCGGGGACCTCCAGCAGCGCGGTGTGGGACATGGGGCGGCCCTGTCCAATGCCGGTCTCCTTGTTGACCACCGCCTTCAGAAGGGTCGCCGTCTGCATCAGTCCCTTCTGGATAAAGTCCGCCGCGCCCTCCCGGACCAGCCGCACAGCCGTCCCGGCGGCCTCCTCATCGGTATCCGTGTGGATCACGGCGGACGCCGGGATCTCGTGTCCCAGCTCCCGGCCGATCCGCAGGATCGCCTCCTTGTCTCCGATCAGGGTATAGCGCAACATGCCCTCGGCGGCCGCCTGGAGCACAGCCTCCAGGGTATGCGCGTCGTGGGCGCAGGCCACGGCAACGTTCTTCGGCTCTGCCGCGCCCACCTTTTCCCGCAGCTGTTCAAAACTTCTCAGCATAGTGACCTCCCTCTCACGCGGAAACCGCGTCATGACCGGCGCGGTAAGCCCGCAGGTTCAGCTCGCGGAACTTCTCCGGCACCGTCTCCGCGATGACAGTCTCCCAGTCGATATCATCCATGTGCAGCGCCTTTACCATCCCGCCAAAGAGCACGATGTTCATGCACTTGGCGCTGCCCAGCTCCTCCGCGATATCCTCCGCCTTCAGCACATGGCAGCGGAAATGCTTCTCCATG
>CAYPEJ010000086.1:0-2409 GCA_964409685.1 uncultured Anaeromicropila sp. | reverse complement strand
ATCCAGCACATCGCTCTCGCTCAGGCCGAGGACGCTGCGGATGCGTGCTTCTGTTAGGATTCTCCGCGTTGCCTGGAGCTTATGGTTAAAGATATCGTGGTAATAGGCACGGATCTTAACATAATAAGTGCCATACTCCAGATCGGTGCAGTGGACAACGGGAACCTGATAGAGCGTCTGATCCGCCAGATAGTTATCCACCAGGAAGCGCTTGACTGCCTTGGTCATTGCTGCGTCGCTGTAGACCTCGACGACCATAACGCCATCATTGGGGCTGTTCTGAGAAATCACATCAAAGCCGGTGCCCATAAAGGAGAAGGTCATCACAGTCTCCTGCGTGGTGTCCCTTCCCACGCTGGCCTCGCAGGTGTGGCCATTGGAATAATTCAGTGTTGCGCCATTCTTTCGGATTTCGGCGTCATAGCCATGAACCACTGTGTTGTCATATTTCTGTTTCCAATTGCTCTGGAAGGTACCCAGACCTGTCCAGCCTTCGCTCTGGCTGAGGACATCCGTCTCGTAATTGACCACATCAGCAGGGAAAATATGCGCCGTGCGGTTTACGGTCTTGGTAGACTGCCCCTTCGGGGTATTTATCGCCGTAACCTTGTATTTTGCCGTAGTCAGATTGGTCAGGATGGAGCCCGGCTGGTAGGTAAGCAGCCCGGAAGCGATGGTACAGTTTTCTCTGACCTGGGGAGTCAGCGAAGCCTCACCGCTGAGATCAATGCTGATCTTGGAGCCATAGTCAATCACTGCAAACTTGGGTGCGTAATAGTTGGTGGTTTTTGTCACAGTGGAGGCTTTGTAGGGTGCATTGCCCAGCGTGTCGTTCCTCTGCGTTGTCGGGGTAATGACGTAGCCGGTCTTGAAGCCGGTCATATCCCGGGTGTAGTCAAAGGAGGTCGCCGTACCGGAGGCGCTGACGTCATGGGTGCCTCTGCCGGCGCCCCAGTCATTGGTCGTCTTCCCGGCAGGCAGCGTCTCGCTCCACCGACGGATTCCCTTGGCATCATCCACAATATGGGCGATCTTCAGGTACTTGTTATTCAAGCCGTCCAGCTTGTACTTGCGGGTATACATGCCCACAAAGGGGTTGATGCTGCCGTTGTTGTCAATGGTGGTCATCAGGCCGGCCTTTGTCACCGCGCCGCTGGAATTCTTGGTATCTGTCAGTTCCATGAAATAGTCATGGATCACGATATCATAAACCGGCTTCACGTTCACATTGGGCACGTCGTAAATGGTCTTGATGGTTGCGGTAGTTTGGTTATCGGGGTAATAGGCACCGGAATCCGCACCATTGGTGGGGATATTATTGCCGCCGAGAGTTCGGTCGCGATTGACCGTGATGTTGAACTTCACCACGATCTTATAGCCCCTAGTTCCGTTGGTGGCCGTCTCGCGCAAGTAGGCATTAGGGGCGTCCGTCCAGCGGAAATAAATCGCCACGTCGCCGTTGGAGAGCGCCTTTTCCTCAATGGTATACTTGGAGGTGTCCAGAGTTTTCGCCGTTGTGGAGAATTCACCCAAGCCAGCGTAGTCATAGCTCTCGACGGTATAAGTGAAATAGTAACCGTTGGACTGCTTCGCTGAAGGTACCCATTCCCGCTTGACCACATCATAGAGCAGGATGGAGCCATTGATGGTAGCAGTTTCCACCGTATCCGTTGCGGTGAAAATGTTCTCCATGTAGGTCGCCAGCTCAGCACCATTGGCCGTGGAGAAATAGTGATTCCCCTTGGCGGTATCTCTTGCACCGGGAGTGTTCATGTTGGTCGCGTTGGGATAGTTGGAAGAAACAAGATGCATGAAGTTATTCGCCTTCTGTGCCTCAGTTGTAGCAGACTTCACATAGTCCGTCTTATGGTTCAGGCCAGCCATATAGCCCAGTGCAAAGACCTGCACACCCTCGCCGGCCTCCATGGCGTTGGCCACGGTCAGCGCAGCATTGGCCACGGAATCTTCAAAACCGGTGCCCGAGGTGGGAGAGCCGTCCGTCACAAGGATCATAACGCTCTTGCCCTTGGGATTCGCAGTCTTCTGCGCCTGCAGATAGCTCTGACCCTTCTTCAGACCCAGGTCCGTACGGGTTGTACCATAGGAATAGTAGCTCGTGATGATGTTTTTCACCGCGTTAACATCCGACTGGGAATCCAGAATGACACCCGCAGTGGAGACCCTCGGCGCAGTGCTGTTGCTGTACTTTGCGCCATTCAGCGCACCGATTGCTTCGCCATCGGCATAAACACCATAGCCATAGGAAACAACAGAAATGCTGTGGTAGGTTCCCGCAGGCATGTCATCGGTCGTGGCATAGATTTTGTCGATGAAGTCGTTCAGGGCGTTCATCAGAACGGTACGCCGGGGCGTGGAGATCTTAAACAGGAGCTTGCTCATGTCGGCATT
>CAYPEJ010000085.1:0-2602 GCA_964409685.1 uncultured Anaeromicropila sp. | reverse complement strand
CTTATTGTTACAATATTATTAGTTTCTGTATTAGGTTGTGGCTGTGGTCTTAAAAATAAAGAAGAGGCTTTATCTCAGTATGAAAAAAATCAACAAACAAATCAAGAAAAAGTTCTAGAAAACCTTACCCCACAAAAAGCAGAAGAGCAAAAAGACAACATTGAATTTTTACATTCAATTGACCAAGCTGAACGGGATTGTATTGCAAAGGTATATTCAACTTATGATATATCACAATGTTCCTATAAGGCAATGGATTCGTGGTTTAAAGAAATTGACAAATATTTAGGTTTACTAAAAACTATCACATCAGAAGAAGATTACACAAATATTCTTAAAGCACAAGAAGATTGGAAAAGATATCAAGAGTCCGAATTTGAAGCAGTAAGTATTATCATGAATAAGCAAGGTACTATGTTTCAGAATGTGACTGTAGGTAAAAAAACTGATATAATTAAAGAACGGGCTTTGGGATTAAAAGGGCTTTACGACACTTTGAAATATGAGTAGCTTGCATACAGTAGTTATTAAAATAAGGATATATGTATGCAACAAAATGATATTTATTACCCACAAATGGTAAAATTTGTGTTAGCCAGAGAAGGTGGCTATGTTAATGATCTGAATGATAAGGGCGGGGAAACCAACAAGGGAATTACTCATACAACTTATGATTCTTATAGACGCTCAAAAGGTTTACCAAAGCAAAGTGTTAAATATATGACAGACGAAGAAATGCACGAAATATATTATAACAACTATTACAAGGCATCCGGTGCAGATAAGATTGAAAACCCCAGACTTGCAATGTATGTTTTTGATACAGCTGTAAATATGGGCGTTTCAGTTGCAAAAGATTTATACAAAGTGATGATAATTTGGATAAATTTGAACAACTTAGAAGAGATAAATATGAGGCTTATGTAAAAAGTGATCCAACCCAAAAGAAATATATACAAGGTTGGAATAATAGAGTTACTCATGTGAAAGATTTCTCTGCAAATACTTTGCCTCAAGAACGTACCGTTCCATTTCAACTTGGAGTCGAAATGGATGTTGATCAAGACGGAAATGTTATGTATTACTACGATATGGATGATTATAGGAATATGGAGCGGGAAGATTTTAAACGAAATTTTCCTAAAATATATGAACAATCAAAATATCAGTTATTTCATCCTCAAGGACATCCAACGGGCAGTGCGGCGGGAATTCAAGGTTCTGGCTGTGCAGGAACATATAAAATTTCCGACTATGTGCGTTCTGACGGCGTAAAGGTTTCAAGTTACGAGCGAACTTGCGGAGCAAAACATCTTGGACCGCAAAGTGCTAGTGATAAGTATCGAGGGTTAAGGTTCGAGCAGATGTCTAGTTCAGAAGTTAATGAATTGTTGGATGAATTAATTTAAAAATAAACGAGAGCAGTAGATTTAACTGCTCTAGTTTTATATACTCTTGCAAACATCGGGGAAAACTTGGTATAATATCCGTAAAACATTCGGTTTGTCGGTTGGGTAGGCATGAAGAGCCCCCACTAAAGTGGACAAAAAAATACAAAAATGCAATTGCATAAATATAGAAGTCCACGCGCAGCCTGCGCGTGGACTTCTATACAGAGGGGATGAGATTCGAACTCACGGTGGAGTTGCCCCCACACGACCCTTCCAAGATCGCACCATAAACCACTCGGACACCCCTCTTTGATTTACGAAGACTATTATACTGGACTCAAAATCGATTGTAAACCTTAAAATTTTTAAATCTCATCCATATAGATGATTTACTAATGTGCTAATACTGTTATTGTGGTATGTGTTAAGAAGTCAAACAGTTTAGAAAGGAATAGTATGGCGAAAATTATTAAGGTAGGTTCGCAAAATCCTACATTTACCTCACAAACTAAAAAGGCTAGTTCTATTCAAACTCACAGAAACTCAAATGAAGCAACTAACCCTTTTAAGTTTACAAATTTTGAAGGAAATACTCTACAATTTGCAGATGTTTTTGAAGGTTTTAAGCCAAATTTTAAAGCTTCTCCTGCAAACAAATTAAGAATGATTGCATCTTCTGCAACAGGAAGCATGTCAAAAATTAGAACGAATGTTTTTGAACCTATTAAAGCTTTCGTCAACAGAGTTGGCGGTTATATTACCGGAAAATGTTCAAATGCTTGGGATTATGCTATGAACACTAATATTTCTGATGTTCCTGGTATTAAACAAACAAAAGATTTCTTACTTGCAGAAAGACACCTCCCGGCATCTATGGCTCCGATAACATCACGTTTAAGTGGTTTGAAAGAAGGTCTGGCAAGTCATATAAGTCACATGGGCGATGGTGTTATTAATATGGGTAAAGATATGTCTGAAGCATGGAATGGAATTATTTCTAATATTTCTATTTCAAACAGACAAATATATTCAAATATGAGTGTTGCTGAACTAGAAGTTCAATTAGCTTCAGCTTTAGCAGAAGGAGGAATTAATGAATAAAAATGTTTTAGAAATCATTGATGCTCTAACTGCACATGAAGATATGGATTCAATTCGTGTATTAGAAGAATTGGGAACAAATTCTCCTGACAATGAAGTAAGAGAATATA
>CAYPEJ010000084.1:0-2809 GCA_964409685.1 uncultured Anaeromicropila sp. | reverse complement strand
ATACCTGCGCTCACGTTGCCGCCCTTGCCCGATACGAGCGATATGCTCACGCCGGATGCGCTGGTCGCGTGGGAAGTCGCGTCGGCGGTAGCCTTTACCTCTACCGCGTCGCCGGAGTTCAGGGTCACGCCGGAAATATAAGCGGAGATGCTGTCCGCCGCAAGGGATTTCGCCAGCAATACGGTGACTTCGGCGGCAGTGACCGTCGTGGGCTTTGCCACGTTGGCGATCGCTTTCGTCACAGCGTCCGCGATCACGCTCACCTTGCCGGATGCGCTGATTCTGCCGCTGCCCTTGATGTAGGCGTTGCTGATCAGTCTGGAGACCGCCTCGGCAGTCGTACCGGTGCCCTCGACCAGAGTGACGCTTGCGCCCTTGATGGTGCCGGACGCGGCGTTCGCCATGGATTCGGAGTCCTTGTAGTTCGAGAGGACGACGATCCTGCCCGCAACGTCCACATCGCCGTCTACGTCAAAGTACGCTTCCTGCTTGACGCTTACTGTAGCTTTCGTGCCGTTGGCAGCCACGTTCGCCAGCTCGACGGCAACGGATACGGTATCGTCGATCTTCGCATCCGCTTTCGCCCTGCCGTTGACCTGTACGGAGAGGTCGCCCTTCGTGGCCGCCACCCTGCCGCCGCCCTTTACATAGGCTTTTACCTCGGCTGCGGCATTGGCGTTGGCCTGGTTAACGTCCACGTTCACGCCGCCGACGCTGACCGCCGCGCCGCCCAGCCCGCCGGTAACGGATTCCGCCAGCGTATCATGGCCGGCCCCTACGCGGATGCTGCCCGCCGTAAGCCCGTCGCCCGTTGAGCCATCGGAATCGATATAGGCTTCGTAGGTTCCTTTTGCGTTGGAAGTCAGTACCGCTATGCCGATGCTGGCAAGGGAAGCCTCTGCGGTCGGCTGATCGATACTGGTCTTGGCATAAGAGGACGCCAGGGTGTGTACGTCCAGCCCTCCGGCGATCTTGGAGGATGCGCCGCTGATGTACGCCTTGACCGTGGATTTGGAGTTCGCGTCCGCAACGTTCGCCTTTGCCGCGACCATGCTGACATCGCCATAGTTTGCGCCGATCTTTGCGGTCGCGCCCTGATCGGAATCCCTGCCCGGAATGTTCAGCACGCCGCCCGCGTTATACGAAGGAGCGGTATCCGTCACATTATAGAGGGAAAGGACTTCCGCGCTGTCCGCCTTGAGGTGGACGTTCTTAATGTACGCTTCCTGCGCGGCGGCCAGCGTCGCTACAACGGTGTTGCTTACGACGTTCGCCTCAGTGCTGAGGCTGAAGTAACCACCCTTGACCTCTGCGTTCGCTTTGGCCTTGCCGGAATTGAGGACCTTTACATTTTTGCCGGTCAGCGTGCCGGAGCCGCTGATTCCTGCGTTCGCCGAAGTGGAAGCCTCCGCGTAGACAACGTTCACTTTGCCGGACGCCTCGCGCAGGATTGGTAGTGGAGTCCGCATTGGCCGTGTAGACGTTGGTCACGGTAATGTTGCCGCCCGTAATGCTGCCTTTGCTTTCGAGGATGGCCTCAAAGGCGCCTTCCGCATACGCATAGCCGACCATTACGCCCATGGAGATGATCCCCGCCGCCAAATTGTCAATATCCGCGATCGCTTTGGATACCGCGGCGTTCGTCACCGTAATATCGCCCGCTGCGCTGATACTCTGTGCGGAAACCTTGGCGCGGCTGGTAGCTTTTGCCCGGGCTATCGCCGTATTGGCGGCCGCCGCATTCATTCCGGCGGAAGCGGAGAAGATATACGCTTCCGTCATGGCGGTCTTGTCAAGGCTCTTATTGTATTCCTCGTTCTTGTAATCCAGGATCAGGGAACCGTCCACATCATCCTGATTCTGCCGGGATTTTACGGTCAGCTTACCGCTGAGCGTAAGATCGGCGTTGCCGTCGACGAGAGCTTCCTGCACCGCAGTCAGATCCGCATACGACATGGAAACGTTCGCCGTAGTTCCGCCGATGCTGGCATTGCCGATCACAGCGTACGCGTGCGCGTTTCCGTTCGCCTCCACCGTCAGGTTCCTTGCGGAAACGGTTCCGCTCAGTCCCTCCAGCGTCGCGCGGTTTTCCGACTTGTTCAAGGCGACTGCAAAGTTCAAAGCCGCTGCAAGGCCGCCCGCCGCGCCGGTAATGACCACGACCGTCGCGTCGGAATTGACGGGGTTATCTTCCGTACCCGCGATCACGCTGATATCGCCGGTAACTTTGATCTCCGCGCCTTCCGCGTTGATCTTAGCTTCATTTTTCGCAGCCAGCTCGCCCACGGCGACAGTCGCGCCGCCGGCCGCCACGCCGCCGACTACGGCAAGCGCGGAGTTCTTTACGTCGCCGTCCATAACGGCTTCCACTTTAAGGCTGTCAGCCGTAATGTTCGCCTTGTTGACTGCCGCGATCCCGCTCGCCCGGTTGAAGCCCAGAGATACGATGCCGTTTACAGATACTGCGCCGCCCGCTACGCCCAGCGCGGAAACGTCCGTTTCGCCCTTCACGTCGCTCTTTACGGAAACCGCGCCGCCGGTAACGCGGCCGGGATCCTTCGCAGACGCGCCTGCATCAACGGTATCCGCCGGAGTCGTTCCGATATAAGTCAGCGCGTCCAGCCTGTTGACCACGATCGCAACGGATGCGCCGGCAGCGATCGCGCCGCCGGTGATCGCGATGATAAGCGCCTTGCCGTCCGCCGTAAAGTCCGTGGAAACGCTGATGTTCCTGCCGGGGGCCGTAATCGTTACGCCCTGCCCGATGAACGTGCGTACCTTCGTGCTGTTGACGGCGATCGCTACGCCT
>CAYPEJ010000083.1:0-3118 GCA_964409685.1 uncultured Anaeromicropila sp. | reverse complement strand
GGTTAAGAAAGCAGGAACATTTATTAAGAAAAATGCTCCTGAAGTGAAGAATGTTACTAAGAATACAGATGTTGCTAAAGATACAGAAAAGGCGATGAAGAAGGCTGTTGAGAAGGCTAAGGATGCTAAAAAGAGTAATATATTAAAATTACAAAAGAAAGCAGATGAAGCAGCTCAAGAATATAATGCAAAGTATAATCCGTCAAATCGTGTTATAAATAAAGGGTACAAAAATATTATCAAGACACCAAATGGAGGGGTGAGTTTTAGTGATTCAAATTATATTCACAAAATTAATGATGTGAAAACGAAAACGCAAATAGAAGCTACAGGTAGTCGTAATTGTGATTTTGATGTAGCAAATGCTAAGTTTGGTTTCAAGGATGTACCAGATGGGTATGTATGGCATCATGTTGATGATTATAATGTGGAAAAAAATACATTTACGCTAGAGTTAGTAAGAGGAGATGCACATAATGCTGCAAAACCACATTCAGGTGCATGTGCACAATATGATGCTGTGCATGGTCCTAGTTATAATCCAAGAAGAAAGGGAAGTAAATAATATGTATCGTTTTATACAAGAACATTATAGTGACCGATTGATAAAAGATGATGAAATAATAAGAATTGAAAAAGAATTTAATGTTAAATTTCCAACAATCTTAAGGGAATACTATCAATATTTTAATGGAGCTAAAATTAAGTTATGTCAGTTTGAAATAGATGGGTATGAGTATGAAATATCAGAATTAGTGCCATTGAAATACGGATATTGCTGTTTGGAAAGGGTAAAGGAAAATGATCTTCAAGATGGAATAATAGAAGAGAACTTATTTCCTATTGCAAATAATAGGGGTGGAGATTATTATTATTGGGATAAAAATACAGAAAGGATATATCTAATTTATTGTGATAATATAGAAGAACCAATACAGATTTGTGGGTCTATTCAGGGTTTATTTGAGCTCATGAGCAATAGCTGTAATTAAATTTTTGTAGTAATATAACAAGAGACTATGCATGAAAAACGTGTATAGTCTTTTTGTTTCTCTCGGAATTTCAAAATTACCAATAACCCAGAAGGCTTCAGTAGTCAAGAAGGCTCCTACAGCAAAAAAAAGATCCAAGTGAAGCTAGTTATTCTAACAACAGACCTAAGCAAAGTTACACCCATGTTGTTACCTATAAACCATCTCCTAGCAGGGAAGGGGCAGGGCAGATGGTTTATACGACCAAGACAGATCCGAAAGGTGCAAAGGCTGGTGCTTCATTTGCAACCAGTTGTATTCCCTATGTAGGAGATGCCAAGGATATACAGGAAGCAGTAACAGGAAAAGATCTGATTACTGGTAAGAAGTTGACAGGGGGAGAACGAGCGATTACAATAACTGCAGCAGTGTTGCCAGTAGTGTTTAGTCCGATGTTGAAGGGGGCAGCAAAAGGCGGGAAAGTAGCAGTTAAGAAAGCAGGAACATTTATTAAGAAAAATACTCCTGAAGTGAAGAATGTTGCTAAGAATACAGATGTTGCTAAAGATACAGAAAAGGCGATGAAGAAGAAGGCAATAGAGAAAACAAAAGATATTAAGAAAGCAAAGGAACTGAACAGAAACAAATCAGTATCTGTGAACGGCAAAAAAGTAATTAGAGATAATGGGACATTTGATCCAGAAGCAATTGATAAGCAGGGTAGAACAAATATTCAGAGAATGGAGCCAGGTTTAGCACCAATAGGAACAGATGGGAAATCAGTTAATATACATCATATAGACCAAACTGATACGGGACCAGTAAAAGAAATAACAGCCACAGAACATCAAAAAAGTTATAGTATTCTACATGAGAATACAGGACAATTGCCATCTAATATAAATAGAGGTGAGTTTAATAAATGGCACAAAGGTTACTGGGAATGGCGAAGTAATAATCTTAATTAGGAGGAAGTAAAAGTGAGTTATTATGATTTAGAACAAGCAATAAAATTAGCACCAAAATGCAGATACTTTACAACTGTAGGAGGAAAGAGCAAAGAAGAAATTGAAAAATCAGAAACAAAATTGGATATTAAGTTCTCGAAGCAATGTATAGAGTTTTATAAAAAGTTCGGTTATTTATCTTTTTATGGTAATGAAATTTTCGGGATAGATGCAGATGATGATTCAGGAATATTGGAAGGAAATTCTGTTGCCTATGCAATAAATGACAGAGAACAATTTTTATTACCCAAAGAATGGCTTCCTATTTACAATTATCAGGATGGAAATATGGCATATTTAGATTATTCATTTACCAACTCAGAATCTGAACCAAGAGTCATTATGGCGAGTTATAATGGCAAAGAATATGAGATTAATGCTATAGTAGCAGATGATTTTGGAGAATTTCTTTTGAATCTGATTAAGGAACAGTTGGAATAACTGGAATAGGACTGTAAAACGTTGTGTCTCTGGTAATAAATAGCTACTTCTTGGCAAAAATCAAATATAGAGTTTTATCATGAAGTAGCCTATAAACCATCTCCTAGCAGGGAAGGGGCAGATGGTTTATACGACTTGGAATAAGAAGCTTAGAGAAATTAAAGGAGGAAGTAAGTAGATGACCGAAAAATTAAGAGAAAAATTGATGAAATTTAGTGAGACAAATTCAAATAATATTTTTTCAAGCGATAAGTATAAAAAGTTTGAAAAATATATTAATGAATGTATATGTGGTGAAGGTATGATCGGTGAAAACTCATATTTGATTCTGTGGGAAAAAAATGATATTGAGGAATTGAATGATGATTATGAAGTTAATGAGCTTTTAACTAATAGCGTACTTATTGGCTCGGATGGTGGGGATACCGCATATGGGATTAATGAAGAAGGAAAATTTTTCTCGGTTCCATTTATTGGAGTGGATGACGGAGAAATAGTGATATTAGGAAATAGCTTTGAAGAGTTTATTGAAAAACTTTTGGGTGAGTAATTTGTCAAGGATATTTTGATTTTAGTAGCCTTTTTTAACATTTTTGTTATTTATGCTGCTTAAACTCAAAATATTTATGCAGAAATGGCGAAAATTTGGACATTTTTGTATAGATTATAGAGTTTACACATGTTAAAATATAGGACAAA
>CAYPEJ010000082.1:0-3151 GCA_964409685.1 uncultured Anaeromicropila sp. | reverse complement strand
ATTGTCACCGACATAACGCCTATCCCCAAGTATTCGCGCAACCATATTCTTGTTCCAGAGTTTATCCGTATCATATGGAACAGCTTGATTCCTCAATTTTTCGGTTATTTCGTTGAATGATGCTCCTCGCTGATACTGTGTGAATATAAATCTCACAACATCTGCCTCGATAGGATTTACAGTAATTATGCCATTCCTTATATGATACCCAAACGGCCGTTTTCGATTGCCCATCAGCGTTTGCTCCTCTCTACCGCTTCTCTGAGTTCAAGCCCGTTTTTCAATCTGAACACAAGGCTTATGTTGCTCTCAACGATTACCTTGTCCACAAGCTCGCCGAACATCTCATCATCAAATTCGTCTATGAATTCCGGTGCATCGTTAATGACATCTATAAGCTGACGAGTTCGCGCTATGCAATCATCGCTTTCACTGTTCAGCAGAGCATCTTTTTGGAGCTTCAACTCTCTGAGCTGCTTGGATAATTCATTGGATTTGGATATGAAAATGTCAGGATCAACAAGCCCCCGCTGTTTCAGCGTGGTCAACATTTGATTCTGACTTAGTGTATCGGATATTTGTTTGTTGAGTTCTATAACGTCCGCACTCCAGAGCATACGATGATTACGAAGCTCTGCAAGACCATACAACATTTGAGATAGAATCTCCGGATGATGTTTTAATTTGTGCTGAAGTCTTTTGAAGGATTCTTTTATGGCACTGTCTGCTGTTGGAGGAAGAGAACAAGCAGTTTTGTTTCGATTATGAAGTCTGCATACCCAATAAAGCCGATTGTTTGCTATTTTAGGGAGCAGGGGAGTGCCACATTCATTGCATAACAGTTTGCCTCGAAAAGCGTCGGTATCACAATTATGTTCTTTTGGCGATTTACAACGGGATAGGCACAAATCAGTAGCAAGGTTAAATAGTGCTTGACTAATAATTGCAGGGTGTGTGTTGAGTACACGATATTGTGGCAACGCACCCTTGTTTTTTATTTGCATGGTTGGTAAGGTGCTTGTGGCGTATGTTTTTTGCCATAATGAATTACCAGTGTAATTCTCATTTGAGAGTATATATAGAATGGTTGTGCTGTACCATTGACGATGAGAGGCTACATCAAGAGAGTTGAGGCTTGTGGCAATATCATCCATACCTTGACCTGAAACATACTGCTCAAATATGTATTTAACTATTTCAGCTTCTTCATAAACGATTTCATATTTGCCATTGGTTATACTGTAGCCAAATGGTGTTGAGGGTGGCAAATACACTCCGGCTTCCATTCGTTTGCGAAGCCCCCACTGCATATTCTTGGATATGGACTCGCTTTCAGCCTGAGCCAGCGACGCGAACACCGCTGTCAGCATCTCACCAGAAACCTTGCCGGTGTCGATGTTCTCCTTCTCAAAGAACACACTTATACCGTGGGCTTTCAACATTCTCACAGTCTCAAGACATTCGGTGGTGTTTCGCGCAAAGCGCGAGATGGATTTGACGAGGATTCTATCTATTAACCCACGCTCGCAGTCGTGGATCATGCGCTTGAAATCCTCGCGTTTTTCTATTGAAGTGCCTGTTATGCCCTCATCGGCATAGATGTCTACAAGCTTCCAGTTTTCATTGCCGGATATAAGCTCTGTGTAATACCTGTTTTGCGCGGCGAATGAGTTGAGCTGTTCATCGGATGATGAGCTGACACGGCAATATGCCGCAACTCTCAGCACTACTGCTTCCGGCTGTTCGGTTGCAGGGATGGTTATAACCCGTGCGGCATTATCGTTTGCCATGCTTTTGATCACCTCCACGCAGCAACACACAATACCACAACTATTTGAATAAAGCTACTGAAATATTATTTGCAACGCAAGAAACCACGCAAGTTAGCACGCAAGTTGTTGCTATTTTTGTTCTGACGAGTTATACTATAATTAGTAATTAGACGAAAGGTTATAGCCATGAAAACATATTCTCCTCCGTTTTCTATTACAAATGAAATGATTTCTCTTGTTTCGGAGATATCGGATAAGCTCGGTCAAATCAGCAATTATAAAGATTTTGAAAGCAAGCCGCATTTAAGACGAAATAATCGCATCAAGTCTATTCATTCATCACTGGCGATTGAAGCCAATTCTCTGTCTGTTGACGAGGTACGCGCTGTTGTAAACGGCAAGACTGTTATTGGCCCACAAAAAGAAATTCAGGAAGTCAAAAATGCCTATAACGCTTATGAGCAAATAGGTAGCTTTGATCCCTATTCTATTTCAGAGCTGAAACGCATGCACGGTATTCTCACTAGATTTCTCGTTGATGAATCCGGTGCTTTCAGATGTGGAGAGGAGGGTGTTTTCGATGGCGACCGCTGCATATTCATGGCACCTCCGTCGCATCTGGTTTCACGACTTATGGACGATTTGTTTGATTGGATGAATCGTGAACAGCAAAGCATACATCCCTTGATTCTGTCCTCGGTTTTTCATTACGAATTTGTATTCATTCACCCTTTTTCGGACGGAAACGGGAGAATGGCAAGGCTATGGCAAACAGCTTTGCTTGCCGAATGGAAAAATGTTTTTCAGTATCTCCCAATAGAGAGTTATATTCATAAGTACCAGTCAGAATACTATAATGCAATATCTCAGTGCCATGTTGCCGGAAACTCCGATAATTTTATAGTTTTTATGTTGAACATGATAAATAACACTCTCAGCGAGACCTTACAACAAACTTCAGGGGGAAATCAGTATGTTAAGCGTCTGCTTGACGTTATGGAATATGATGAAGTGTATTCCTCAAAGGAACTCATGGAGCTTCTCAATTTGAAGTCAAAAGAGAATTTCCGAAAAATCTACTTGAATCCTGCAATTGAAGCCGGACTTGTCGAAATGAGTATTCCGGGCAAGCCAACAAGCAGAAATCAAACTTATATTCGCAAATAGAAATATGTAATCAGATATCAACAATCAGCCTTGCGTCTGTTTGCACGGCTACACGTTTGAGTGTTTTTTCCGCTTCCTTTTGCGTAATCAAATCGCTGTCACGGAGCTTGCGTAGGATAGTTGCAACCACCCACAAATCTATGCATCAAATTCGTCGCGGCTGTTAAGCGGCAGGAAGCCGAGTTCTAATAGCAAAGCCATCGGGCGTTCCT
>CAYPEJ010000081.1:0-3223 GCA_964409685.1 uncultured Anaeromicropila sp. | reverse complement strand
GACCGCAGCCTGGGCAGTGTAGACGGCAGACATGATGTTGGCTCTTGTGGTGGTAGCCCTGCCCGGTGGCCTGAGTGGTGATGACGTCGATTTCGCGGTTGTTCATGTCCACGATCTTGGTTCCTGCGGGAACGGCGGAAGGATCGGTGAAGGCCACATTGATGGCGTAATCGCAGACCCAGGTTTCCGAGGTGACGGTGAAGATCTGCTGTAGATACTCCTGACCATTGACTGTGGCAGGATAGGCAACCTCCTGGTCAGGCTCAACGGTTACACTGGGGGACAGGACGGTACTCCAAGCGGTGCCGCGGCGATAGATGTCCTTTGCTGCAGCCAGCATCTTGTTGGCCCGTTCCAGCTCCACGCCGGTGAGGTCAGGATTTACCTTGAGGTTGTTGATGTCCCAATGGCTCAACAGGTAGCACCACAGCGCCATTTTGGTCGCATAATACGCCTGATACTTATTCTCCAGCTTCAGTTCGCCAAGACTGCGGTGGGGATAGCCGTTGGCGATGATGCCCATGACCTTGGGATCTGTGCCAATTTCTTCGGCCAGATACTTGATACTCTCACCCTCGGCCACGGTCTGGGGAACACCCTTGGTATTGGGATTGACGCAGTACGCAGGCACCTCTTTCGTCTGACCATTGCGATCCAAATAGTTGTAGTAGGTATAGATCAACTCACGGACTCTGCCGTTGATGGACAGGTAACTCAGCTTCTGGCCACCATTATAGATGTACACTTCGCCGAGCGCTTCTTCGACCGAGTTGGCGGCAGTGGCAACGCCGGGGAACATTCCCAACAACATCACGACCGCGAGAAACATCGAAAGGATTCGTTTCTTCATTGCTTATTTTACCTCCAATTTGGTTGATTTATCTTGATGCGGTCTGCATCAGATACGGGTTGGAACAAAAAAGCAGTGTGCGTATTTCGGCACACTGCTCTGCAGGGGTTGTATTTGGTCGTTACTTCACATGGATGTAATACTCCGTGTACCGGAAGGCTCCATCGCAGTACACATCCCACGCTTCGAGGAAGTATTCTCCGGGAGGGCAGGAGTTGAACAGGTTAGTGATCTGGCTGCTTCGCCATGGCCAGAAGCTGTATGCGTTGATATCTTTGGGGATGGTCAGCTTCACTCTCACGAGCGGGCTTCCGTCTGCTCTTGTTACCGGCCTTCCGTTCTGCCATGTCTGCGGGCTATCCCCGATGGCATTGTAGAGGGTGTACTGCATTCTGCGGGTCTCGTAGAGGTTTCGCACGAACATATACTCTTTGCCGCCGGAGGTGAAGTGGTTTGCTTCTGGGGCAGGCAGCTCCGGCTGATCCAGCAGGCTCCAGTCGCAGATCGGTTCCGGCAAGGCTCTGGTTTCTTCCGAGGCGAACATACTGTTTTGGTACTTGCTCATGTCGGTGATCTCGTACACATACCCATCCGAGCAGGTGACCTTATCGCCCACCTTCGGGTCGGGCATGAGCTCAGCCTGACTGTAGTCTGCCTTTGGCGCTGCCGCCGCAGTGTTCTGGGCGGTCTGGGGTGCAGTTCCGGTATAGGGGCTGTCGCTGTCGATCTGCACCGCGCCGTCCCAATATACGTTGAAGCCGACCGCCGCGCCGATGTCCCGCAGCTTCACATAGTTATTGCCATTGATGGTGTATGTCTCCATCTGGATCTGCTGTCCGTCCAGGTAGATGGCCTGATTGCTGGGCAGGGCTTGCAGGTACTCCACTGCGGCGTGGGCGGCAGGCCCAGACATCGTCATGCCTACCAAGATACCAGCGGCAAGGGGTAGGATGTTTTTCTTTCTGCTCATAGTTTGTTCCTCCAATTCCGATTATGTTTGGGTTTGTTTGCAACCCAAACATACCGAAAGAGAAGATACAAGTCGAGCGAAAGATTCAATTAAGACGGAGAAATCCAAGCCCCAAAACGAAGCATATTACACAACCTGCCGAGCCTGGACGCACCAGCGGTACTGACTCTGATTGCGGACGCAGGTGTACAGTGTCAGAAGGTTATCCGTAGAGGAGGCCAGCGCGCTGGTGTCGGTCTCACTGACCTTGGATACAGAGAACACCTCGTAAGTTCTGGTGCCCAACTTCGTTGTCAGGGTGATCCTGTCGCCAAACCCCAGCGTATGGATCTCGCTGAAGTAACTGTTGGTGCCGCGATTGTGGGCTGCCAGAGCCACATTGCCATCCCAGATGGAGGTTTCGGTGAAGTGGCCCACACCTTTGGCGAGAGTGGAACTGCCAGTACCCTGATAGATTTTGACCGAGAGTCCCAGCTCCGGGATCTTCAGTGTGCCGAGATGCCCAGCGGAATAGTAAAGGTCATCGGTCACCGCAGTGTATCCGGTATAGCTGACCGTGGGGGTTCCGGTATTGTAAGGATCATCTGCCGAATGGATCGGGAAGATGATATTGTTTCCGGTCCCATTGATAATGGCTCCAGTCCCCACGGCAGTGGCGGGAGCGAGGTTGGGAGTCAGATAGGTACCGGTGTTCAGCGCATCGGCACTGGCGCTGCCAAAGCCGGGAGGAATGAGCGCGGCGTTCTTGCTCACATCCTCATTCTTCATGGCTCCGCCATCTGCCGTATGCACCACTTCGATGGAGGTAGGCGTGCCATAGTCAGGGTCACCGACACCATCAATGCTGTAAGACATGGGACCTGCCGCGCTTGCGGTCACAGCAAGGGACGCCATCAGACCCAGCATCAGAAGGCTTGTTATCAGTTTCTTCATTCCGTATCAGCCTCACTTTCATCAGACTCTCTGCGGCGTTTTACCATCAGGGCGATACCGATGCCGCCGCCTGCCGCAACGATCAGACCCAGAGGCACCAGCAGAACAGCCCAATTGAAAGACATAGGTGCTTCGCCGGGTTCCTGTACGGAAAGATCGTTTGAATTGGGTCCCTCTGCGGGGGTAATGTAAGTTCCTTCGAAGATGGCTACATACCGTACTTTATTCAGGGCAATACGGTTGACCGTGCCGCTGTAGTCTGCGGTCACGGTGTATCCCTTGACATAGCTGCTGGTCTTGCTCCCGGTATAGGTGGCAACAGCGGTGTACCGGTCAGTCAGGGCGTAGCCATCCACGGTCGCCGTGTTGTCGGACTTCCACTCGATATTCTGGAGAGTCAGGGTCTTACCGTCCTGCTCGATGGTCTTGGGAATGAACTGCGTATCCTGGTCGGACAGGTTGGGATAGGA
>CAYPEJ010000080.1:0-3235 GCA_964409685.1 uncultured Anaeromicropila sp. | reverse complement strand
CCTGCCCTCCTGTTACTAGCTCCACTTCTACCAGCAGATCTCCTTCATAACGATATTGGGTCTTTCGTCCAATGCAGTCTTTTATCAATCACTTTTTGATAGGCTTCACCACCTTTTTCCCATATGGATTAGGTATTGATTTTCTACCATTCTTAACTTTTTACAAAATACAGATACTGACCAGCTATCTTTTTGTTATGCATAGCTGGTCAGTATAGAATCTCATACTGCTTATATTTTTCTAGATAACACTTTTTTCCAAATAATTTTATTCGTATTGAACAGTATAAATTTCTTCTTTAGGCAACAATAAACTTATATCTTCTCCAATACTCTTTTTCACATTTAACTCCTTTACATAATCCGTAATATCAGTAATATTTACTATCCATTCATTAACATACTTTTTTACAGCACCCCCTCTCAAGCCAAGTTGTATAGAACGATATTCCAAAGGATTTCCAAACACATCTCTTTCTGGATCCCACTGGCATCTAATATCTGATTTTCTTATCTGCTCTTTCCATTCTGTATGACTTATATCCATATTGTCATTATATGTAGATATTACAGCATTTTGAACAAGAAAATCAAAGGCATCTCGCTTCATGTCAATTGCAAGAATATTTTCTTGATTTTCTTTTTTACCCCAACCACATCGATACATCATCCACAAAAAAGATGGTTTTATCCAAGTCATCCTATCTAATTTGAAATTACTTCCAAACGTACCTCTTCTAACTGCTTCACTCGCAATTTCTTCATTATACGCCTGATAAACTCTTATAGTATCTTTGGTATAGAATGCTCTTATTTCTTTATCCATAATACACCTACTTTCTTACATCAATTTTTTTATTTGCCTTTGTGCCATTTCTCTTATAACATGATTAGGATGCTTGCATAATTTTTCTAAATATGAAAATGATTTTTCTTTTCCAATATAATAAATTGCCCGTACACATTTTACCTCAAATGCATAATTACCATCCCATGCTAAATATTGTGTATGTAACTCTATTGCCTCATATAAGTATTCTAATCCTTTCTTACTTAAAATATTCTTCTAATGCTTTTCCCTCCCAATATAAAACTGGTAATATTCTTTTTTGTATAATTATCTGAATACCCCTCTTGGATTTTATTTTAGCCAACCCCATCATAATGTGTACAACTACCGAATCAAGATTCACATTCAATAAATCAAGCAATCTATCCTCAAATTTAATAAGGATTTCCTTGTTAAACTGTGAAATCCAATATGCTCCACCTATTCTTGCATCACACTGTTCCTCATTTTCCACTATTTCAAGAATTTCAATAAATACAGACTCTTCACCAATATTTTTTTTTAAGTATGAAATTGAATCTTCCTTTGAATGTACTGCATCAATTAATATTTGCTCCATGTCAATCATTTTTTCCACTCCTTGTTATTATTTTTACAATATTCTCGTTAAATAATTTTCTCTGGCTTTCAGGAATACCATAATTCTTATATGGACCATCTATTTCAAGTCCTTCATAATGAAATTTTACATTGTCCATACCTTTAGAACCTCTCTGCGGAATTGCAGTATCTTGCAAATATTTCATATATTCATCTGACATCTGAAATTCAACAATATATTCCTTTGTTCCAGGTTGAACAGCTAAATTATTAAATTCCACAACTTTATCATAACTCTCAGATAACCACTTAGAACTATCCTTACCTGGTATCTGTCCTTGCAATTGATTTTTAGAAATTGTCTTAGAATATTCGGCTTCACTCATTTTTCTATATAAAGAAGAATTGCCACCCTTACCAGACGCTGTACCACTCTCACTACCTTTTGCCTTCTGATTCTCCTGCTTAGAAGCGTTGCTTGTATTTGTAGTTATATTATCCACTGTTTTTTGTGAACCATTTCCACATTCACCATTATGCCCACTCGGATCCACATAATACACTGGATTATTCCTACAGTACACATACAGATTTAGTCCGTCTCCCCGGTACGTATCCTCCTGCGTAAACCTTCCTATCACTGGATTGTAATAACGTGCCCTCAGGTAATACTGTTGACTTACAGGATCATATTGTTGTCCATTGAATCGGAAGCGATTGTTGACTGTTTCTTCACATGTGGTGGTATTTCCCCAAGCATCATATTCATAACGGTTTACGATTGTGGTATCTTCTACCACATGGGTAATACTTCCCATCTCATCGGATGCATAATGATAGTAGGTTCTTGCACTTTCGGCATCGGATGCTAGTAGTTCGTTGGTTCGGATATAGCGGATCTGTTCTTCTTTGGTTTCTTCCACGACCACTTCTCTTCCTCGGAAAAGGAAGGAAACTAACGTTCCATTTTCTTCTATCTCATGGCGTAGACCTTCTGCATCATATCGGTTGATTTGAATGTTTCCACTATATGTCTCTACTTTCGTATTTCGATGAAAAGCGTCGTATTCATAGATGGCATTGGAATCCTTTAACAGATTTCCTGCAGGGTCATAGATTAGCTGAGTGGTCTTTCCATCTTTTGTATAAGTAGTTAAGCGATTTTGCTTATCGTATTGATAGATTTCTTCTGTCGTTTCGGTAATCCGTTTGCTCCGATTGCCTGCCTGATCATAAAAAAGCTGTTCCATTCGGTCTGGATACTCTGCTTTTACAAGGCGGTTTCGACTATCGTAAGTGTACGTGGTGGTTCCTTGTAACTGTCGCTTTTCTACTCGATTTCCATTTCCATCGTAGCTATAATGGTTCTCTATAAATATTTCTTCTCCTAGTACAGTCTTTAAGCTGGTTACATTTTGGTCTGCATCGTAACCATATGTGGTGTACAGGCTACCACAGTTTAAACTTTTTATTGTATCATCTAGGTAATATTCATACTTTGCAATGGATTTTCCATTATCCCACACTTCTGTTAAACGGTTTGACAAGTCGTAGTGGTAGGTTGTATTTTTTCCTGTTACGTCTGTCTGTTGCATGACATTTCCATCTAAGTCATATACAAAGGATAAGATGGTTCGACCGCTGGCTTGTTTCTCTACCAAACGATCCATTGCATCATACACATAGCCATATCGCATTCTTTGTGTAATCGCTGCTTGTAACAAACCTTCTTTCGTATATTCATAAGATTCCCATTGTTCCGTTTGGTCATCTAACTTCTTGGCTCTTCTTTCCAACAAGCTTCCATAAAGATTATAGGCATACTTGGTTATGATTCCATTTCGA
>CAYPEJ010000079.1:0-3284 GCA_964409685.1 uncultured Anaeromicropila sp. | reverse complement strand
TAATCAAGGAGGATATGTCGGGCTGCGATTTCTCGACGATACATCACTGCGGAACTGCGGGTGAGCCGCTCAACCCCGAGGTCGTGAAGCGTTTCAAGGAGGCTACCGGTCTTACTATCCACGAGGGCTTCGGTCAGACCGAATCGACCGTTCTGCTTGCAAACTTCGGCTGGGACGAGATAAAGGTCGGCTCGACCGGAAAGCCCTCGCCGATATACGACATCGACATCGTTGACGCAAACGGAAAGCCCTGCGAGGACGGAATCGTCGGCTCTATAGTCGTTAAGAACGCCGGCTCGCATCCCTGCGGACTCTTCATGGAATATTACAACGATCCCGAGGCAAACGCAAAGTCGTGGAACAACGGTGTTTACAACACGGGCGACATGGCATGGCGCGATTCGGACGGCTATTACTGGTTCGAGGGACGCGGCGATGACGTTATCAAATGCTCTGGCTACCGCATCGGTCCGTTCGAGGTAGAAAGTGCTCTGCTCACTCACCCGTCGGTTCTTGAGTGTGCTGTCACTGCCGTTCCCGATCCGATCCGCGGTCAGGTCGTAAAGGCGACCATCGTTCTGGCGAAGGACTGGAAGGATAAGGCGAGCGATGAGCTCAAGAAGGAGCTTCAGAATCACGTCAAGGTCACTACTGCGCCCTACAAATATCCGCGTGTTGTTGAATTTGTTGACGAGCTGCCCAAGACTTCGAGCGGAAAGATCCGCCGTGTCGAGATACGCAAAGCGGACGAAGCAAAGCAGTGATCCGACGCAATAAAAATACTTTTTATCGGAGCTTATCGAAATGATATTTGACAAAAATACCGCCCCCCTGCTTGTTGTTATGGGGCAGTCGAATGCTCATGCCCATGCGACGCGGCTTCCCGAGGCTGAGGTCATACACACGCCTCTTAAAAATGTTTTCGGACTTTCGCGCGAATACAATCAGAGCTACGAGCTTTCGGACATCGTATGGAGCGGCTTCGAGACGCGCGGAATGAATCTCGGCGAAACTCAGGACGACACCTGCTGTCTTGCCAACCTCTTTGCCGCAAAATGGCAGAAGGCGATAGATTCCGGCATCGAGCTTCCCGATCTGTATATAATCCAGATTTCAATAGGCGGTCAGGGCATTGCGCGCTTTGAGGTACACGGCTGGAATATGTGGTGTCCCTTTCGCGAGCTGAAGCTGAAGCCCGGACCCTTCCCGGAGGCGGACATAACGCTTTATCCGCTTGCGACCGAGGTGCTTTCGCTTGCGATGATGAATCTCATCTCCGCCGGAAAGCGTCCGCAGGTCATCGGACTTCACTGGAACCAGTGGGAGACCGAGGCCGAGACCGGTTCTCGCGCCATGAACGAAGCCGAGGCTAATTACGAAAACCTTTTCTGGGGCTTTTTCACGGCTCTGGGCGGCGGAAAGGAAGGAAAAAACATCCCGTTCTATCTTTACCGACCGCTTTCGGAGAATTATAACGCCGACCGTGTTGCAAAGCTTAGCGAGATATTCGACGGCTTTACCGAAAAATATTCCGACTGCCGAATACTCGACCTTAAAAATTCGCCGCTTTGGAATGATACTCCGAAGACTCACGGTATATTCCAGCCCGATGGAGTCCATTACACCTCCGAGGCTCAGAGATGGTTCGCTCAGTGCCAGTGGAACGACCTTTTTGAAGGAGAGCGACTATGATTTTAGATGAGATCGATTACAAAATAATGCGCTGTCTGAAGAAAAACGCGCGTGAAAAGGCATCGGCGATAAGCGAGGAGATATCGCTTTCGGTCTCGGCGGTCATCGAGCGGATAAGAAAGCTCGAGTCTGCGGGGATAATCACCGGCTACACGGCGATATTCGATCAGAAGCAGCTCGGAAACGACATGACCGCGCTTATGGAGGTCAGCCTTGAGCATCCGCGCTATTACGACGATTTTTGCGCACTCATCGCAAGCATAGATTCGATAGTCACCTGCTACTACATGACGGGAGACTACGATTTCATGCTCCGCATAGTTACCGATTCTTCGGACAGCCTTGAGCTGATCCACCGTCGAATAAAGAGCATGGAGGGGGTTAGTGCGACCGAGACGCATTTTGTCCTCAAGGGTGTGAAGAACGAATACTCGGTGATACCGGAAAATGATAAACGAATCAATTGATCGAAATACCACAAGAGCCTGGGCTGAGATCGATCTGTCCGCGATACGCGAAAATTTTATCGCGGCAAAGACTCACGCGGCGAGGTTCGGGGCGGATACTCTGGCGGTCATGAAGGCAAACGCCTACGGACACGGAGCTAAGCGAATCGCATTTGAGCTTGAAAAAAAATGCGGTGCTGACTTTTTTGCGGTCGCAACGCTCGATGAAGCCATAGAACTCACAGAAGCGGGGATAACTTCGCCAATACTTGTGTTATCCGAGGTACACAGCTCACTTTTTGACGAATTATGTGAGCATGATCACATAATCACCAGCATATTTAGATATGATAGTGCGAAGGCTCTGTCCGAGGCGGCTCTGAGATTGGGAAAGGTACAGAAATATTTTCTGACCGTTGACACCGGAATGTCGCGCATAGGCTTTGAATGTATCGGCGACAAAAAGGAAAAAAGCCTTGAAACCATTGAAAGCATATCGAAGCTTCCGGGGATTGTCTGCGGCGGTATATTCAGCCATTTCGCCTGTGCAGATGAGCTTGACAAAACAAGTGCGCTTACTCAGAAGGCGCGGTTTGACGACTTTGTTTCCGAGCTTAAAAAGCGCGGGATAGATCCGCCGATAAAGAGCCTTTGCAACAGTGCGGCACTTACCGAGGTAGAATTTTCTGAGAAATATAATTTAGTTCGAGAGGGCATAGGAATATACGGTCTTTCGCCGTCCGAAAATGTGAAAAACATACTCGGATTTCGTCCGGCAATGAGCCTTAAAGCACGGATAACCGATGTGAAAACGCTTTCTGCAGAAGTCGGTATAAGCTACGGACACACCTTTGTCACAACACGCGAGACCAGAGTCGCGACCGTTCCGATCGGCTACGCGGACGGCTACCCGAGGCTTTTGTCGAACCGCGCGGGAGTTATAATAGACGGAAAATACGCTCCGATACTCGGCAGAGTCTGCATGGATCAGATGATGGTCGATGTCACCGACATACCCTCCGCAGCGATCGATTCGGTAGCGACACTTATGGGCAGTGACGAGCGGATAACCGCCGATCATCTTGCCGCCATGATGGGAACGATAGGCTATGAGCTTATCTGCGCCGTTTCGCCGCGTATACCGCG
>CAYPEJ010000078.1:0-3310 GCA_964409685.1 uncultured Anaeromicropila sp. | reverse complement strand
CTTCCTCCTGCGTTTGATTTCCATTGCTATTGTCTGCAAACATTGGAGAATTATGCGAATTGCGCTCCGAAAATCATCGGAAGAAAAGCGGATGCTTGCTGAGCAGGGTGTTGCTTTTTGTGTGTTTATAGAGTATAATAGTCCAAAACATTTACTAAACCGATGGAGGGCGACATGCAGACAGAGCAGGGCGGCAGCATTCAAAGCTATTTTCAGCTTATGCAGGCGATGGATACGCTCTATGAGGAATATGCAAGAAAAAAAGGGCTGACCTATATGAGCCTGTATATTCTGGAGACAGTCTATGAGCAGGGCGAATGCACGCAAAAGGAGATTGCGGCCATCACACTGTATCCGAAGCAGACGGTCAATATGGTGATCCGTTCTTTTTTACAAAAAGGATGGGTTGCTTTGTTTTCGGACGAGGTTGACCGCCGCAACAAGCGGGTGTCACTGACGAAGGACGGGAGTGCCTTTGCAAAAGCGGTCATTGAGCCGCTCTGGGAGGCTGGATGTGCCGCTTTTATGGAATTAGACACAGGGGAGCGGGAGGTCATGCTCCGAACGCTCCGGGAATTTTCTGTCTCTTTTATGAAAAGAGTCAGAGAAAGTTAGAGGAAACTGCACGATGAAGCGAGATACAAAAACGATGTATGCAACCATGGCACCATGGAGGCTGTTCTTTGTTGTGGCATTGCCGGGGATGATCAGCATGTTTACCATGTCGATCTACAGCATCATTGAAGGCGTTTTTATCGGACAGAAGCTGGGCGAAGCGGCACTGGCGGCGGTGAATATCGCGCTGCCGGTGGTGATGATCAATTTTGCGCTGGCAGACATGGTGGGCGTTGGTGCGTCCGCACCTATTTCAATTGCGCTTGGACGTAAGGATGAGAAAACCGCCAACATGTATTTTTCCTGTTCTGTGGTACTGATTTTGTTGATTTCACTGGCCATGGGCGGCCTGATGTTTTTTGCGGCAGAGCCGTTGGTCAGATTGATGGGGGCGGACGAAAGCGTGGTGGGAACGGCTACCAGATACATCCGTACATATGCGGTATTCAGCCCCTTGACAGCAGTATTCTTTGCCATGGATAACTATTTGCGCATCAGCGGATTTGTGAAAACCAGCATGTTGATCAACGTCTTTTCCAATATTGCGACCATCGGCCTGCTGATCGTATTTCTGCTGGTGTTGGAGATGGACGTTGTGGGTTCAGCACTTGCAGCCTGTATAGCCATGTGCTTTTGCTCCGTAGCGGCATTGCTTCCCTTCCTGTGCAGAAAAACACTGCTGAATTTTGTCAAACCCAAATTCAGCCGGGCTATGCTCAAACGAATTCTGGCCTGTGGTACGCCCACTTTTTTGAATAACATTGCAGGACGTGTAACGTCGGTGCTGATGAATATTTCCCTGATGACGCTGGGAGTGCAGACGCTGGGCGAGGGAGGCGGAACCACGGCGGTGGCAGTTTACTCTGTTTTGATGTATGCCAGTGAGCTGTGCCAGCCGCTGCTCTATGGCATGAGCGATTCCCTTGCTCCGGCGTTGGGATTTAACTGGGGTGCTGGGGATGGAAAAAGAGTCAGAAAAATTGCCAGATGTAATTATATCGGTGCCTGTGTCGTGAGCGTTGGCGCAACGGCGGTTCTGTTTTTTGGTTCGGACACCGTGGCGGCGCTCTTTGTGGATAAAAGTGACACACAGTTGGTTGCGCTGGCCTCTCATGCCCTGAAGCTGTTTTGCCTGACCTATCTTGTACGCTGGTTTCCCATGTCTGTGCAGAGCTTTCTCAGCGCAATTGGGAAGCCGCTGCACGCAACGACGTTGTCCGTTTGTGTTGCGCTGGTCTTTCCTGCGCTCCTGCTGGGAGGACTGTGGAATTTTGGATTGGATGGCATCTGGCTGAATGTGCCGGGCACGGCGGTGCTGTCTACCGCGCTTGGAATGCTCCTGCTCCACAATATCTGGAAAAAAAGCGGAAAACGCTGCGAAAATTGAGATGAACTGTGGCTCTGCAGATTTGTCTGCAGAGCCTTTGCACGGTGCGCAGGCAACGTAGAATGCTTTGACAAAGAGATTGACATTTGATAGAATAACATCGACATTCATTGCGGAAAAAGAAGGGAAGAAGTTATGGAGCGTGGGGAATTTGAAGCACGTCTTAATTCCATGAACCAGCAGCAGCGGGAGGCAGTCTGCGCGGTGGAGGGGGCAATTCTTCTTCTGGCGGTGCCCGGCAGCGGCAAGACAACGGTGCTTGTGGCACGTCTGGGATATATGGTATGTTGCTGCGGTGTGGAGCCGTCCAGGATACTGGCTATGACTTATACCGTCGCTGCAACAAAGGAAATGAAAGCCCGTTTTGGCCAGCTTTTTGGGGAGCACTACGCCAACGCAATGGAATTTCGAACAATCAACGGGATATCATCCAAAATCATTGCCCATTATAGCCGTACCCGCGGTAGGGGACAGGCCTTTGAATTGATGGACAACGAGGGGGAAATCTCAAAAATCATCAGCGGCATTTACCGGGAGGTCTGCGGCGAGTTTGCCACGCCCGGTGTAATCCGTGATGTGCGTACGGCCATTACCTATGTAAAAAACATGATGCTGACTCAGGAGGAGATCAGCAAACTGGAAAATGGGATCGGGAATTTTCCGGCGATCTATGATCGTTACTGCGCGGAGCTGAAGAACCGTCGGCTTATGGATTATGATGATCAGATGAAATATGCGCTGAATATTTTAAAAACCTATCCTGAAATCCTGGAGTATTTTCAGAATCAGTATCCATATATTTGTGTGGATGAATCGCAGGATACATCAAAAATCCAGCATGCTATTTTGAGGCAATTGGCGGCAGGGCATCAAAACGTTTTTATGGTGGGCGATGAAGATCAGAGTATCTATGGATTTCGGGCGGCCTATCCGCAGGCGCTATTGGAATTTGAGAAGGTCTATCCCGGTGCCAGTGTACTGTTAATGGAGCAAAACTACCGGTCTACGCGCGCCATTGTGGAAAAGGCAGATGGGTTTATTCAGCGTAATCTGGATCGGCATGAAAAGCATATGCGTACAGATAATCCACAGGGAGAAGAGATACGACGGACGAAATTTATTACTTACAGCAGGCAATATGAGTATTTGGCTAAAATTGCCGAGTGCCCAGCTTGCCGCACCGGGGTGCTTTACCGAAACAATGACAGTGCGTTGCCGTTGATTCACTTGCTGGAAGAAAGAGGGTTATCTTACTCCTGCCGTCAACGGGAAAGTTTTTTTTTCAACAGTCCGGTGGTACGGGATTTA
>CAYPEJ010000077.1:0-3364 GCA_964409685.1 uncultured Anaeromicropila sp. | reverse complement strand
GCCTTCGACCGCGCCCTTCGCCAGCGCGCCGCGCTGGCGCTGCGGGGCGGCTGTGGGGGCGGCGGGCTGTACGCCCTGGCAATTTTGCGCCACCAGATTCAATGATTAAATCAAGGAAGCGATGATTTGATGCGCCGGCATGACGGCATTGCCGCCCGCATCGACGAATAAATCAGCGATTTTTCAAACAAGAAGGAGAATGAAAGCCATGAAGATCAAGTACTTTGCCCATGCATGCTTCGGCCTGAGCTTCGCCGGAGGCCCCACGCTGGTGACCGACCCCTACGACGAGAGCGTGACCTATCCCCCCTGCACCGCCAGCTGCGATGCGGCGCTGGTGAGCCACGACCACTTCGACCACAACCACATCCAGTCCCTCTCCGGTGAATGTGCCGTGATCCGCGCGCGCGGAACGTATGATGTGGGCAATGCGAAGATCAGCGCCACGCCCTGCTTCCACGATCCCGAGCGCGGCGCGCTGCGGGGCAGCAACCTGATCTTCCGCATCGAATGCGAGGGGCTGAAGATTGCCCATCTGGGCGACCTTGGCCACATGCCCAACGTCGAGCAGTTGGCGGCGATGGAGGATCTGGACGTGATGCTCATCCCCATCGGCGGCACCTTCACCATCGACGCCGTGCAGGCGGAGGAGATCATCCGCGCGGCGAAGCCGAAGACGGCCATCGCCATGCACTTCAGAACCGACGATTATGAGATCAACATCGCCCGGCCGGATGCCTTCATCGCGGACATGCAGGCCGTGCGCATGCCCCGGGAGATTGAAATTACGAAGGAAAACATCGCCTCCCTGCCGCCGGTGCTGGTAATGGCGCACAAATAATTCGCATAGAAAATAGGAATTTCAACTATTTTTTGATGATGCGTTTTTCTCTTGACGCATGAATTTCTGTATGCTATACTGAATCCAAAAATGGCACGGAGGAATGAATTTTCCATGAAACACAGCGATTTTTCCAACAGCAACCGGCTGATTCGCAAGTCGATCATGCGCACCTATCCGGCGTCCTTTGCGGCGACGCTGGCGGGCAGCATGAGCCTGATGTGCGACAGCATTCTGGCAGGCTCCCTCATCAGCCAGCTCGCCATCGCGGCCGTGGCCATCGGCAACCCGATCACCGCCGTGTTCCGCTCGCTGATTCAGGCCATCGCCAACGGCGCGGGCGTGCGGCTGACGGTCGCCACCGGCCGAAACAACAAGGAGGAGGCCAACCGCGCCCATTCGCTGGGCATCCTCGGCTCCATCGTGGTGGGTCTGGCGCTGATGCTGGTGGCTCTGTTTGCGGCGGACGCGCTGGTGCTGCTCTTCGGCGGCTCCGGCAACCCCAACGTGGCGGACATGGCGGCGATGTATCTGCGCGCCTGCTCCCCGATGATCCTCGGCTCCGCGCTGAACATGTACTTCGGCAAGGCGCTCTCGCTGTTCGGCTTCCAGAGGGAATCCTTCATCATCAGCCTGATCGGCGTGCTTGCAAATCTCGGCTTCTCCATTGTGGCCGTGAAGCTGCTGCCGGCGGAGATGGCCATCGCCGGTCTGGGCATCGGCACCACCATCGGCAGCCTGCTGCAGGTGCTGCTGAACTCCATAGTCATGCATCTGCGCCATATTCCGCTGAAGTTCCGCTTCTATAAGTTCTCACTGCGGGAAATCGGCGATGCGCTGAAGCTGGGCTTCCCCTCCGCCAGCAACAACCTGATCGACGGCCTGATCGCCGCCGTGATCAACAACATCATCCTCGCCGGTTTCGGCGGAGACGCAATGGCGCTGTCGGTCTACAGCGCGGTGAAGGGCGTGGCCGCCTTTGTGCAGTGCGCCGCCCTCGCCTGTTCCATGTCCAGCAGCCCCCTCTTCGGCCTGCTCTACGGCGCGCGGGATAAGAACGGCATCCGCCGCACCCTGCGGGAGAGCATGTACATCGGCCTGATCTGCAGCGTCGTGTGGTGCGCGGTGCTGATCGCGCTGCTGCCGCTGCTGATGAAGTTCTACGGCATGGCGGGCAACGCGCTGGTGCGCTCGGGCGTGTACGTCACCTTCCTGTTCACGCCGGTGATTCTGGTGCTGCGCGTGATGACCAACCTGTTTGAATCCACCGAGCGCTTCACCATGGGCATGCTCTATTCCATCATTCCCGATTCGGTGATCTATCCGCTGATGCTGCTGGTGCTGCTGCCCATCTGGGGCTACACCGGCATCTGGATCTCCTATGGCGCGAACGGCATCGTGTTCCTGCTCGTGCTGTACATCGTGCGCAGCCTGAAGAACCGCAGCACGAAGATGAACTTTGATCGCTTCGTCTGTCTGAATGAATCCGTGCGGGACAACGTGCCCCGGCTGGACATCAGCATTCATGCCAACAGCGAGGACATCAGCAGCATTTCCACCCAGGTGCATTCCTTCCTGAAGGAGGATGCATCCGAAAAGACCGCCTACATGAGCGCGCTGTGCCTGGAGGAGCTGGCCGCGGACTTCGCCGCCCACACCGAGACGCAGAAGGGCTCGAAGCAGGAGATTATGGACATCAAGCTCTTCCTCGACGAGCAGAACGTGCGCATCGTACTGCGCAACACCGCCAAGCGATACAACCCGCTGGACTTCGAGCTGGACAAGGAAACCTTCTCCAAGGTGGGCGTGAAGCTGGTGCAGAAGGTGGCGCAGCACATCGATTACAGCTATGTTTACAAGATGAACATTGTTACGATTGATTTGGCGAGATGAGAAACAAAAAAATGAATGCATCAAATGTTTTTGATGCATGACGAATCCCCCGGCGATGCCGGGGGATTATTTTATATGGGATTATTCCACGTCGGGGGTGGTTTCGGCGTCGCCATTGGCGGCGTCCACGGCGGTATCGACGGCGGTGGTTTCGTCCTCGCTCTCCTCGGGCTCGGCCTCGGCGCGGGCGACGCAGATGACCTTGCTGTCCTCGCCGACGCGCATCAGGCGCACGCCCTGGGTGTTTCTGCCGAGCACGGAGATGCTGCTGACGGGGGTGCGGATGACGGTGCCGTCGATGGTGATGATCATCAGATCCTCCGCATCATGCACGAGGAGCTGGGCGGCCAGCTTGCCGGTCTTTTCGGTCAGGTTCATGGCCTTGATGCCCTTGCCGCCGCGCTGCTGCAGGCGATATTCCTCCACATCGGTGCGCTTGCCATAGCCGTTTTCGGTGATGGAGAGCACCTGCGCGCCCTCCTCCACGGCGGCGAGGTCGATCACTTCATCGTCCTCGGCGAGCTCGATGCACTTCACACCCATGGCGTTTCTGCCCATGGGGCGCATGTCGTTTTCATCGAAGCGGATAGCCATGCCGTCCAGGGTGCCCACGAGCACCTCGCGGGAGCC
>CAYPEJ010000076.1:0-3408 GCA_964409685.1 uncultured Anaeromicropila sp. | reverse complement strand
AGAGCGTTCGACTTAAAAAGGTGCTGCCGGTGTCGTTGTAGAAGGAGAAACACATAATGAATATTTCCGTAATTCTAATCGAAATTGCCATCATGCTCCTTGGCTTCACCGTACTGGTATTCGGGATGCTGTTCATCAATCCTCTGACCTTTATCAGCGACTATCCGCCGGAAATCCAGGCAGAATACTACCGCTCCCAGCATAAGGAGGCTGCAAAAGAAAAGCTGACCAGGCTGATGATTATGAAAAAGCTGGTTGCTGTGGCCGTGTTCCTGTTCCTGTTTGCATGGATGCTGCATCTGGCAGGAGTGAAAACCTTTTGGCAGGGCGTGGGGCTGACCTGGGTTTATATGCTCTGCGAGTTTGCCTGGGATACCTTCTTTCTGGACTGGGTGCTGTTTGCAAATATCAAGCGTGTGCGGCTCCCGGGAACGCAGCATATGGAAAGGGAGTATCATCAAAAGTGGTTTCACGCTAAGGTGTGCCTGCCTGTGGTACCCTTTGCCATTTTGGCAGGGTTTTTGAGCAGTGGGCTGATGCTTTGGATTTGGTAAGGAGGAATCAGTATGAAATACATGGGAATGCCCTTTGGTATGTGGCTGCTGTTTGGAAAATCCTTTGAGCGGAATCTGACGGCTGTGTTCGGCATGGCGTCGGCGCAGGCAAGGGAGGTCATGACCGGGGCAAAGAAAAAATACAGGGAAATAATCGCCGGGCTGCCGGAGTTTGAAAAGGACGACCGCTTCCGGATGAATATCGTGGGTGCAGCCATGCTCGGCGCGGTGGTGCTTAGTATGCCGGAACGCCCCGATGTGGAAACGCTTACTGTTTACTATCGCAATTCCATGATGACAGGCGCTATGAAATGGTTTTGCCGCAGGAGCGGAAAAAAGAAATTCACCCGGCAGGATATGGATGGCATGAAGCGTACAGCCGCTTTCCGTGCTGCCGACCGCAATCCCTATTCCTGGAATATGGAATATCTGCCCTATGCTGACGGCAGCGGCTATGAGGCACGGTTCACCAGGTGCGGCATTTGCACATTGATGCAGGAGCTGGGGCTTTTTGACCTTGTTCCCGCCATGTGCGCGCTGGATTATGCCATGAGCGAGGCAGGCGGCGCATCAAGCTTCGTGCGGCAATATACCCTTGCAAATGGCGATGCCTATTGTGATTGCGGGTACAAAAGGAGAAAGTGATATGAAGCTTCTTACAGCATTTACCTTTTATCATTTATATTGGCTTTGCTGCTTTCTTGGCACCGGAACGGATAAAAAGAATCTGATGGGGCTGCGTTCATATCCCGATGCTGTGCAGCAGGCTGTGCGGGCGCATACTGTGCTTGGAAAAGCCGCCTCCCGGGAGAAGCCAATAGTGTCTATACTGGTTGGAAATCTGCTGCTTTTTACCGCCGTTTTTTCCATCTTGGGGCTGGTGCTGAAAAACACCCTGGGCTTACAAAGCTTTGGGGCAGCATTCTGGTTTTTCCTTGCCCTGGGCGAGGGGCTGGGGGTATTTGACCTTGTGGTGATCGATTTGCTCTGGTGGCGCAATACCAGACGCATCCGCTTTTCCTTTCTGCCGGAGAAAGGGCTCTATCAAAACCCTGGCAAGCACATAGGCTCCTTTCTGCGGGGGATACCGATGTTTGCGGCGGTGGCAGTGCTCAGCGCCGGAATAGTAGCGCTGATTGCATAGAAAAAATACTTTGCCAAATGGAGCAAAAAAAGCGAAACGGATTAGAATGTAAGCAGGAAGGCGGATATATTTACTATGAAAGCCGTGCAGAGCGGCTTTACTTAATCCACATGAGTTAGCCTACGCTAACTATATTTTGAAAGGAGGTGTCTCTTTGGAAAACGTGCATGATCCATGGGCCATGTTTTACAAAATGGACATGGGGGAAAATCTGGAGGGGGTAGTGGAAACGGCAGATTGCAGGGTGCTGCAGCTGAAGGACCCCAGCGGCGAGGGGCTCATGACCATCTATCGGGTATTTGACGGCATGTATCTGATGTATAACGATTTTCACATGAGCCACTGCTACAGCCGCTTTTCAAGCTCTGAGCGGATTTTCTGCATAGACCATTGCAGGGAGGGGAGAATCGAGCACCGCACAGATAAGGATATGCGCTATTACATGGAAGCGGGAGATCTGCGCCTTGACCACCGGGCACACCATAGCGGGGATGTGTATTTTCCCGTATCCCACTATCATGGAATGACGATTGGTTTTTTTCTGGATGATGCGGAAAGGGCTGTCAGTGAGGCCATGCCGGGTGTATCCGTTGAGCTCAATGGGCTTGCAGATAGGTTTTGCAGCGAAAACGGCAGCTATATTCTCAGAAAGCACCCTTCCATTGAGCATATATTCTCGGAGCTTTACAGCGTTCCGGCAAAGATACGAATGGAGTATTTCAGAATAAAGGTAATGGAGCTGCTGGTATTCCTGGGGGCGCTGGAGCTGTCGGATTATAAGGATGAGCGTCCCTGCTTTTATTCCGGCCAGATTGAAAAGATTAAGGCGGCGCATGCACTGATGACGGATAATCTTTCCGTGAATTACACCGCCGAGGCATTGGCGAAGGAGGTGGAAATATCACTAGGTGCGCTGAAAACCGGCTTTAAGGGTGTTTACGGCAGCCCCATATACACTTATATCCGCACCCACAAGATGAATGTGGCGGCGTCAATGCTGGTGACTGACCGGAAAAAGCGCATTATCGATATTGCAGCCGATATGGGCTATGATAACCCGAGTAAATTTGCGGCGGCCTTCAAGGAAACCTTTGGGGTGACACCGGCAGCATATAGAAGTGACAGGAGGTAGAAACGTGAATCAGCAGCCAAAGCGCTCTGCAGCGGCCTGGATATGGGATTTTTCCGGGGAATACAGGCCAAGGTATGCTCTCAGTGTGGTCAGCGCCGTATGTGGCGTGATATGCGGGATTTTACCCTATTTCGTAATGGCGGGTATCATTGCCGATATGCTGGGTGGATGCCGGGAAATCAACCTTTACTTCAAAAACTGCCTACTTATGGCAGTGCTGTGGGTGGGACGCTGCGGCTTTCACAGCATTTCCACCACCCTTTCCCACAAGGCGACCTTCGCCGTGCTGGGAAATATCCGCAAGCGGGTGTGTGAAAAGCTGACTCGTGTGCCATTGGGGACAGTGCTGGATATGCCCTCCGGAACGCTTAAAAATGTGCTGGTAGAGCGGATCGACAGCATCGAAACCACTATGGCGCATATCATCCCCGAATTTACATCCAACCTGCTGGTTCCCATCGTCCTGCTGGTTTACCTCTTTGTGCTGGACTGGCGCATGGCTCTGGCGGTGTTGGTAACAGTACCCATCGGATTTGGCTGTTATGCGGGGATGACCCGTGGCTACGCCGAAAGCTACC
>CAYPEJ010000075.1:0-3618 GCA_964409685.1 uncultured Anaeromicropila sp. | reverse complement strand
CCTTTAATTATTTCTTACCAGTCTTACCAACTTTACGTCTAATAACTTCATCAGCGTATTTGATACCTTTACCTTTATAAGGTTCTGGAGCTCTCTTTTCTCTGATTTCAGCAGCGTATTGGCCAACTTTTTCTTTATCTATACCTTTAACAATGATCTTGTTTTGTCCTTCAACAATAATTTCAAGACCTTCTGGATCTTCCATAAGAACTGGATGTGAGTAACCAAGAGAAAGATTTAATACTTTACCTTGTTTTGCAGCTCTGTAACCAACACCGTTGATTTCAAGAACTTTTTCATATCCGTTAGTAACACCAACAATCATGTTATTGATAAGTGTTCTAGTTAAACCATGTAATGATTTCATTTTCTTTAAATCATTTGGTCTGGAAACAGTGATTGTGTCACCTTCCATAGCGATGTTCATTTCTGAAGGTAAAACTCTCTCAAGTGTTCCCTTAGGACCTGTTACAGTCACTTTATTATTTTCTGCAATAACAACAGTTACGCCTGCTGGTACCGCGATAGGCATTCTTCCTATACGTGACATGCCCGCACCTCCGTAATTTTCTAATCTAATTTTTATTTACTACTTTATTTTAAATGCTTTCACAAAAGAACGCAATAAATTTCGTAAGAATTACGAACTAAATATATTTCCAAAAAAGTCAGCTTCATCTAGCTAGCCCGAAAGCCAGCCAGCTGGCTGATAAGAAATGCTTAAGCACTTCTTACCAAACGAAAGCTAATACTTCTCCACCTACATTCATTTTTCTTGCTTCTTTATCAGTGATAACACCTTTGTTTGTAGAGATGATTGCTACACCAAGACCACCTAATACTCTAGGAAGTTCTTCTGCGTTAGCGTACACACGAAGACCTGGTTTAGAAATTCTCTTTAGGCCAGAAATAACTTTAACGTTTTTGTCTGCACCATATTTTAATGTGATATGAAGAGATTTGAAACCACCGATTTCTTCGATATCATATTTTTTGATATATCCTTCTTTATATAAAATGTCCGCGATTGCTATCTTCATTTTTGAAGCAGGAACATCTACAGTATCATGTTTTGCAGTATTTGCATTACGAATTCTTGTAAGCATATCTGCGATTGGATCGCTCATTGTCATTGTTAGTTTGCCTCCTTCCTTTTTATCCTACCAACTTGCTTTCTTAACACCTGGGATTTGGCCCTTGTATGCTAATTCACGGAAACAGATACGACAGATTCCGTATTTTCTTAAATAAGCATGTGGACGTCCACAGATTCTACAACGATTATATTCTCTAGTAGAGAATTTTGCAGGGCGTTGTTGTTTTACTTTCATAGAAGTTTTAGCCATGATACATCCTCCTTACTATTTCTTAAATGGCATACCGAATTGAGTTAATAATTCGCGAGCTTCTTCGTCAGTTTTAGCAGTAGTTACGAAACAAATGTCCATACCTCTTACTTTATCAACCTTATCGTATTCGATTTCAGGGAAGATTAACTGTTCTTTAATACCTAAAGAGTAGTTACCTCTACCGTCGAATGCATTAGGATTAACACCTCTAAAGTCACGTACACGTGGTAAAGCTAAGTTGATAAGACGATCAGCGAATTCATACATTCTTTCGCCTCTTAAAGTAACTTTACATCCGATTGCCATACCTTCTCTGATTTTGAAGTTCGCTACAGATTTTTTCGCTCTTGTAAGAACTACTTTCTGACCAGCGATGATTTCAAGATCTTTAACAGCTGTTTCTAATAATTTGGAGTTGTCTTTAGCTTCGCCAACACCCATGTTGATTACGATTTTATCAAGTTTAGGTACTTGCATTACATTTTTGTATCCAAACTTTTTAGTCATATTTTCTACAATTTCACTTTTATAAGTTTCTTTTAATCTAGCCACTTAATGTTACCTCCTTCCCTAAATTAATCGATTACTTCGCCAGTACTCTTGGCTACACGAACTTTTTTATCTCCGTCAAGTTTAAAACCAACTCTAGTTACTTTACCCTTGTGAGAATACATAACGTTAGAAATGTCAATAGCCGCTTCTTTCTTTATGATACCACCTTGAGGATTAGCTTGACTAGGTTTAGCATGTTTAGTAACTGTGTTTACACCTTCAACTACAACTTTACCATCTTTAACGGAAAGAACTTTACCTTCTTTGCCTTTATCCTTACCTGCGATTACTTGAACTAAATCGCCTTTTTTGATCTTCATAGTTGCCACTCTCGACACCTCCTTATAATACTTCTGGTGCTAATGAAACAATTTTCATGAATTGTTTTTCACGCAATTCTCTTGCAACAGGCCCAAAAATACGTGTTCCTCTTGGGTTTTTGTCATCTTTAATAATAACAGCTGCGTTTTCGTCAAATCTGATATAAGAACCATCTTTACGACGTGTACTATTTACAGTACGAACTACAACAGCTTTAACAACGTCACCTTTTTTAACAACTCCGCCTGGTGTTGCATCTTTGACTGTAGCAACGATAACATCACCGATTGCAGCATATCTTCTAGTAGAACCGCCTAATACTCTAATGCAAAGTAATTCTTTAGCACCAGTGTTATCAGCAACTCTTAGTCTTGATTCTTGTTGGATCATGCTAATATACTCCTTTCAGCACTATTTTGCTCTTTCGATAATTTCTACAAGTCTCCATCTCTTATCTTTAGATAATGGTCTTGTTTCCATAACTTTTACTCTATCGCCGATTTTACATTCATTGTTTTCGTCATGAGCTTTTAACTTATAAGTTCTCTTTACGATCTTGTTGTAAAGTGGATGTTTTACGTTATCTACAACTGCAACAACGATTGTTTTGTCCATTTTATCACTAACGACTTTACCTGTACGAGTCTTTCTAAGGTTTCTTTCCACAACAATTCTCCTTTCTATTCAACTTGATATACCATCAATTTTCGTTCAATTAAGCTTTAGCTTTTGCAGAAATAACAGTTTGAATTCTTGCGATGTTTCTTCTAACTTCTTTAATTCTGCTGGTATTATCTAATTGATTTGTTGCGTTTTGGAATCTTAAATTAAAAAGTTCCTTTTTAGCAGCTACTAATTCTTCATTTAACTCTACTACTGTTTTATCATTTAACTCTTTTACGAAATTCTTACTCTTCACTGCCCGCACCTCCTTCTAAGTCTGCGCGAGAAACTACTTTACACTTTACTGGTAACTTGTGTGTTGCAAGACGTAAAGCTTCTCTTGCAGTTTCTTCTGCTACACCAGAAATTTCGAACATTACACGACCTGGTTTAACAACAGCTACCCAGTACTCTAAGGAACCTTTACCGGAACCCATACGAGTTTCTGCTGGTTTATTTGTTACTGGCTTATCAGGGAAAATTTTAATCCAAACTTTACCACCACGTTTGATATGACGTGTCATCGCAATACGGGCAGCTTCGATTTGGTTAGATTTAATCCAGCCAGATTCAACAGCAACGATACCGAATTCGCCGTAAGAAATTTTATTTCCTCTAGTTGCTTTTCCTTTCATGGAACCGCGGAACTGTTTACGACGTTTTACTCTCTTAGGCATTAACATTATTTATCGCTCCCTTCCTTTTTTCCTGCTTTTGTTGGAAGAACTTCACC
>CAYPEJ010000074.1:0-3740 GCA_964409685.1 uncultured Anaeromicropila sp. | reverse complement strand
CAATGATAATAAATATACTGTTTACCATTTTTCTTTGTTTTTAATTCGGGAGTAAAAGGAGATTAATTATTCATCTATTCCTGTATTTGATAAAGATTTTAAAAAATTAGAAAAGCGATATAGAACTATAAGTGAAAATTTCATATTTATTTTCTTATAGATATATGTTATGCTTAAGTATAATAAATTTTGTTGTTTGGAGTTGTGAGTATGAAAAATAAAATAAGAACTGCTGTATTATTATCAGTAACGATAATTTCTTCACTATTGATTACATCGACTGTTAATGCAAATGAGAGAATGACGTTTGATGGAAATGTGTCTACCATAAGAAACGCTATTTTTGAAAACCTTGCTGCGCCGGACGGCGAAAACGGTGGTGCTATTCTTGCTGAAAATAACAGCAATCTTACAATAACAGATTCGATTTTTGGTGGTGAGATTATACAAGATGGTAATACTGCTAAATATGGTGGTGCAATTAGTTTAAAAAATTCAACATCTGAAATTTTAGGAAATACAACTTTTGAGAACAACTCATCCGGTCCTCGTGGCGGAGCAATTTTTGCAGACAATTCAAATTTAACAATTGATTTGTATAAAAATAAAAAGCCGATTTTCAAAAATAATAAAGCTGAATTGTATGGCGGAGCAATCAGCTCAATTAACAATTCAAATTTAAAAATATTGGCCGCAAATTTTACGGATAACGAAGTAAGCGATTATGGCGGCGCAATAGACACAGATGGCGGTTCATTATCTGTCAAAGATTCCTATTTCTATGGCAACCACACAACAAAACTCCCAAGCGGAGTCTATGTTGGAGGAAGAGGCGGAGCAATCAGCTTAAGAAATTCAAACAACAGCTCAAATAAAATTTTAAACACTGTTTTTGGAACCACAAATTCCGGCAATAAATCTGAAAGCGGTGGCGCGGTTAATCTATATGGTAGCACACTCGAAATTGGAGATAATTCAAAATTCAGATTTAACGAAGCAACAGTAGGTGGTGCTATTTCTGCTGAACATAACAGTAATCTCACAATATCTGATTCTTTGTTTGAAAATAACACAGCGACTAACGAAGGTGGCGCAATTTTTTCTGATTCAAGCAATTTAACAATAAAAGATACAAGTTTTAAAGGTAACAAAGCTGCAAGAGGTGCTGCGATATATTCAAGAGGCGGAAATGTTAATATAATCGCAGAAAATGAAGATGTTGTATTTGAAAACAACAACTCAACAGGTACACAAGGCGGTACAGGTACGGGAATTACCGTTGTAAACTACGGAGCATTAAACTTAAAAGCAAACGCTGATAGAATAATTGATATTCAAGATGAAGTTTCAGTTTATAATGCTTTAAATATTAACGAAGGAACAACCGGTACTGTATCTTTTTCTAAAAAACTTTCTTTAAGAGATGCTATACTTAATTTGTATGGCGGGACTTTAAAACTAAGTAATGATACAAGTTTAGCTGCTTTGGTATCACAAGATATTCCAACTTTCAATATCAAAGGAAATTCAATACTTGACCTTCAAAATAGTGTTGCAGGTGATGTATTAAATATCAACACATTGGGTGGAAGTTCAAAACTTACATTCAATGTAGATTACGACGGTTCAACAGGAATAATGGATAAAATTTCAGTTGGTGCAACAACAGATAGCCCTGAATTATATCTAAATTCAATAAACATTTTACAAGATGGTACAGCAACTGAAACTACTTATCTTGATGGAGCTGGTAAAGATGGAGTTGCGGTAAGAAGTGATGCACTTAATGTGGCAACATCCGGCGGTTATGAATATACTTTCACACCAGACGCAACAACTAACGGCAAATTGAGTGTGACAAGAAACTCGTCTTCTGCTGAATTACCAAACTACATACAAAATGCTTCGCTTGGAGTCGATAAATTCGACATTACAACAACAGGTTATCGTGTGTTTACCGATAGCGCAAATGGGTACACAGAACTTGGTTTATTAAACGGCGCAAATAGAACATTTACAATAAGCGGTGGGAATGGAGATGAATTTGATAAAACCATCGATGGTATATTAGCAGATAATACCAAAGGTGGCGGTATTCGTTTGATTGATAATAAAACCTTGAATTTGCAAAACATTTCTGATTTTACAAACTTTAAAGGTGCTATTGAAACAGATCAGGCAACTTTAAATGTAGATAATGTTTCATTTTCAAACAATGCAACTTCAGGACAGGGTGCTGTTATGTACCTTGAAAATGCATCTGGTGCCACAATTAATAATTCAAATTTTTCTAACAATGAATCAAGTTCTGAAGGTGGTGCAATTTATTTATTAGATAGCAATGTAACAATAAAAGATACGAATTTTACAGGAAATAAAGCAACAAATGGTTCTGCAATATATTCATCAAAAGGTGATGTAACAATTTCTGCAGTAAATAAAAATGTACTTTTTGAAAACAACAACTCTACAGGTACACAAGGCGGGACAGGTACTGGGATTGAGGTGTATACTGCCAATTTAACCCTTAATGCAGGTTCTTCAAAAACAATTACAATAAAAGATATAATATCTGTTAACGGAAATGCTGCAGGTACAACTCCACTCGGCAATTTGTATATCAACACAAACGGCTCCGGAACTGTTTATCTTGCAAACACATTTAACGCAACAAAAACAAACTTGGGTGGTGGTACATTAAAATTAAGCGAACTTGCCGCTGAAAGCACAATTAATGATTTATTTGTTAACGGTACAACAACGCTTGATTTGGGTAACAACAATGTTGGCGATGTGCTAAATATCAACAAATTAAGTGCTGCAGACGGTAAAGAATTAGACTTAATTCTTGATTTTAATGCAAATGATTCATCTTCAAATAATATTGATAAATTAAATATTAACTTGGTTGATACAACAAGTGGAACTCCAAAAATCAATTTAAAAGACATAAATATTTTAACAGATGGTGAATTGGCTACTACCGCTAAATATATAACAGGCATAGACACAAATAATCTTAATCTTAGAACAGATGCTTTATCATCAGTTGCAACTTCCGGTAAATATGTTTATACATTTACACCTCAAGCTGAAGATAAAAGTGTTTTAGATATTACACGTGCGTTAAGTACGGATATGAATTTACCTCGTTTAATTCAAAATAAATCTTTAGGAATTAACAAGTTTGATATTACAACAGATAATTTCAGAGCGTTTAGTGGTAATACATATACGGCTCTTGGAGAGTTAGACGGTTATGATCGCAGTTTTACGATCAGTGGCGGGAATGGAACTGATAACAAAACAATCAGTGGAATCCTTGCAAACGGTAATTATGGCGACGGTGTTTCATTGAAACATGGTCAAACGCTGTATATTAAAAATATTTCAGAATTTAAAAACTTCAATAATTCAATAACGAATAACAGTGGTATTGTGGATATAACAAATGTTAGTTTTATAGATAACACAGGTTATGATATCAAAAACTATAATGACGGCATATTAAAATTCTATGGCATAAACTCTGTTAACACAGGAATTGTTGGGGCAGATGGTAAAACAACATTATACGACGATGCAACTCTAGATGTTAATGATATTGCAATTGAGCAAAAATATGTAACATTAAAAGACGGTGCAAAACTAAATTTTAATGCAAAAAATAATGATATTACAATAAAAGATATAAGCGGTGGTATTCATTTAAATTCTTCAGATAATTACAACAAAACTGC
>CAYPEJ010000073.1:0-3904 GCA_964409685.1 uncultured Anaeromicropila sp. | reverse complement strand
AACCTGGCAGTTCAAAATATTCGGTTTCGTGTCCCTCTATTATTCTGCCTCCAAACACAACAATAATCGTAAATATTATCCTGATCCCGATGCTCTTGCTCGTTCTACCTGGGATATCATGGAACGCTTTTGGAATCTCGATTTATCTTATACGGATGAATTATTGAAAGATAAATATTCCAAGTTTGGACCTGTTCCACGTACTCCTTCCTGCATGCAGCGTTCTTATTTACTATCCATTGATTTTAAGGTTACTTCCTTAACCCAATGGGCTGCACAGCTTAAAATGAACCCTCTTTATGCCATTCTTAGTGGCTTTGAGGTTGGCGATACCCCTGGTGTGGATACTTTTTACGACTTTATAAAACGTTTATGGAATTCGGATGATAATCATCTTTCTTCCCACATTCATCCTATTAAGAAAAAAAGCGTATCTGTGACTGTGCCAAAAAAGGTATTACCGATTGCAAATGTGATCGTTTCTTTTCTCAGCCTGACTGTGATATAGGATGGGATTCCGCACATGATGCAATGCCTTACTACGAATACTGCCGAAGAGCAAACATCACACCTTTTATTGATTTAAACGGAAAAGGTGGTGTAAAGCTGCCTTACAAGAACGATTTTACGATTGGTAAAGACGGAGTTCCTGTATGCAAAGAAGGCCGCCGTATGAACCATGATGGTTCCGAACCTTCTAAATACCGCCTGAAATTCCGTTGTCCTCTTGCTAGCAGAAAATACGGCTGTTCCTGTGAACATCCATGCTCGGAATCAAGGTATGGCAGAACGGTTCATGTTGCTATGAAAGATAATCCAAGATTATTTAACATGCCACCTCGTGATAGTGAGGAATGGAAAACGGAATACAATGCAAGAACATCTGCAGAACGTTCCAATAAACGTGAGAAATTAGACTTTAAATTAGAAGACGGCAGACACCGCTCTACTAAGATGTGGTACTGCCACCTATATCACATCCTGATGCTACAACATCTGGATGCATGGGATTTGCCATTCGAATCACTCCTACGAAAGTTGATTTTGGATGTAGCATAATCCTATGGACTATCATACCACATTTTGAAACATAGTCAAAGCTATGTTTATTTCTCGTGCCATTTTTTCGTTCCACACATAATATTTACTTTTCAAAATACATTACCAGAGTTTCGCTGGCATAATCACTCAAGATTCCGAGAGATTATTTTATTTTAAATAATCATATTAAGTAAAAACTTAAAAATGAAGAAATCTTAGAAAAGAGCATAGATATTGATTTATTCAAAGTATCTATGCTCTTCAAAATAGTAAATTCACTGAAACAGGTTTCCGCTTTTCAAGCTGAAATTTTTAAGCAATATCATCGTTCTTCTATGACTTTGATGTTTTTAATAATTGGAAAAATACAGTTAATGAGTCACATATTTTACATTCATCTTCCTTTTCAAAATCATAGGTAAACAAATATCCTTCTTTAAAATTTACATATAATGGTAACTCCATACTTCCATAGTGTCCAATCTGTATTCCATATGTTAAATCATTTTCGATTCCATACAAAAATAAGTTTTCAATATTTGTAAATTCATCTATCAAATATAACACTACTAAACTTCCATTAAAAAAACCTTGTAAATCCAAGAATAAAAAAGATTGATAATATTCCTTCACTTCATTATTTAATAAATAACCTAAACGTTGCTCAATTTTAGAAAAATCTACTTCGATATCATTTTTTTCATATTTCCACTGAATATAATCATCTTCATTTACTTGCCCAAAATATAATCTTGATTCCTCTTCATCATAAGGAACCATGGGATATGTTCCTCTATTTTCAATCCACTCTGAAGTATATTTTTCCAAATATTCTTGTAATTGCTTAATCATAATAAATCCTCCATATTATTCTATATTGTTATGCCAAATTCCTAATGCTTTTTCATTATTATGAATTCCTCCACTTCCAATATGTATATTTTTAGGAACTGCAACAGCCTGTTTTCCTCCCCCAACATGATGATGAATCAGTGGATTACCTCTTAATCCTCTCACATCATATTCTGGAAAATAACTTCTAAATGTTGCATCATTTACAATTGCATATCCATTTTGCAAATTGTAAACATTAGTTGCACTAAAATATTCTGGATGCTTTTTATATAACTCATTGAAGTAATAATCATTTTCTCTCAAATAACCAGCAGCATTAGCATTTAATTTATCTTTCCCTATAAATGGCATATCAATAGCCAAATCATCTGATAAACGGACAGACATATTATATGTGCCCGCTCTTGTTGTGATGTCATATTTTTGTTCAAGCAGTTCTTTATTTAATCCATTATATACATCAATTTTACTATCACTAATAACATTTCCAGAAGAATTACCACTCTTACTACCACCAGTTTTCTGTTTCCCATAATCAATTCCCAGTTGCTTTGCTGCTTTCTTCTCTGTCATGTTTAACTTTTGCCCAGTACGTACTTTTTCCCTCAAATGTCTCGATAACTTTTTAACCTCTGCTTTGCTCGCTGTTCTTTTCGCTATCGCTTTTCTAATACTTTTCACAAAAGCCGGACAAGCCTCATGCCCACTCGGATCCACATAATACACTGGATTATTCCTACAGTACGCATACAGGTTTAGTCCGTCTCCCCGGTACGTATCCTCCTGCGTAAATCTTCCAATCACAGGATTATAATAACGTGCCCTCAGGTAATACTGTTGACTTACAGGATCATATTGTTGTCCATTGAATCGGAAGCGATTGTTGACTGTTTCTTCACATGTGGTGGTATTTCCCCATGCATCATATTCATAACGATTTAAGATTGTAGTATCTTCTACCACATGGGTAATACTGCCCATCTCATCGGATGCATAATGATAGTAGGTTCTGGCACTTTCGGCATCGGATGCTACTAGCTCGTTGGTTCGGATATAGCGGATCGTTTCTTCTTTTGTTTCTTCTACAACTACTTCCGTTCCTCTATAAAGATAGGAAATTAAAGTTCCATTTTCTTCTATCTCATGGCGTAGACCTTCTGCATCATATCGGTTGATTTGAATATTTCCATTGTATGTCTCTACTTTCGTATTTCGATGAAAAGCATCGTATTCATAGATGGCATGGGAATCCTTTAACAGATTTCCTGCAGGATCATACGTAAACAAGCTGGTCTTTCCATCTTTTGTATAAGTCGTTAAGCGATTTCGCTTATCGTATTGATAGATTTCTTCTGTCGTTTCGGTAATCCGTTTGCTCCGATTGCCTGCCTGATCATAAAAAAACTGTTCCATTCGGTCTGGATACTCTGCTTTTACAAGGCGGTTTCGGCTGTCGTAAGTGTACGTGGTAGTTCCTTGTAACTGTCGCTTTTCTACTCGATTTCCATTTCCGTCGTATTGGTAGTGGTTATCGACTAACAGGTCTGCTCCTAAGGTGGTTTGTAAGCTGGTCAGGTTTTGGTCTGCATCGTAAGTATAATTCGTATACAAATTGCCACAGTGCAGGCTTTGGATGGTATCGTCTTGGTTATAGGTATATGTTGCTAAACGGTTTCCTCCATCCCATACTTCTGTCAAACGGTTGGACAGGTCGTAGTGATATGTGGTACTTTTTCCTGTTACGTCTGTTTGTTGGATAACATTTCCTTCTAAGTCATATGCAAAAGACAATAAGCTCCGTCCGCTTGCTTTTTTCTCCTTAAGGCGCTCCATCGTATCATAGACATAGTGATACTGCATCCCTTCTGTAATAGCAGACTTTAACAAACCTTCTTTCGTATATTCGTAAGATTCCCATTGTTCCGTTTGGTCATCTAACTTCTTGGCTCTATGTTCCAACAAGCTTCCATAAAGATTATAGGCATACTTGGTTATGATTCCATTTCGA
>CAYPEJ010000072.1:0-4091 GCA_964409685.1 uncultured Anaeromicropila sp. | reverse complement strand
GATTTAGACGTTTCAAACAACCTTAAATTTGGTTTAATTAAGTTAAGTGCGTCAAGAAATGTTAGTGTTGACGTTGAAAGAACGGTTATCAACTATTCTTCGGGCGGAAAAATTATGCCCGGCGACACTATTGTTGCAAAGGTTGACGTTGCACTTGATTCTAAAAGTCAAAACGCATTTTATTTGGCAAAAATTAAAGATACTTACGGATTTTTGGAAGAATCATATTATTTTGCAGACGGCACAACCGATTCGGGTGGAAATTTGGTGGTTTATGAAGTGGTGGTTGCCGAAAATGGCACAACAACCACAAGAATTCAAGGCACAACCACGGCAAGTGATAAAGTTGTTGGAAAAATCACAAAAGATGCCGGGCACACTTTGAAAATTAAAGTTAAAATTCCCGACGATTTTGAAGAAGAAAGCATAACCACAAAAATTGTTTGCGACATTGGGGTTATTCAACAAGCAAATTTAAGTGAAGCCGATGCCCAAGCAAAACTTATTGAAGGCGTTGAATTTGCTATTCCAAGCGAATATAAAACCGTTGAATATATTCAGTCTTCTGGCACGCAATATATAAACACTGGTTACACCCCAACAAACAACTCAAAGGTTGAAATGGATTTTTGTGCAACAGATGTGACGGATAATAGTGCATTATTTTGTGCTAGAAGTGGCTTGAATTCAAACTCTTATTCATGTTTTATGTTGCCAGCAATAATTCGTGCCGATTTTGGGAACACTTCAAAATCAACATCTTTAAGTGTTAGTGTCAACCAAAATTATAATTTAACTTTTGAAAGCGGGAAAGTTAGTTTAAACAGTCAGCAGGAAACTTTCACGGCAGAAACTTTCACGGCTGCCGGACCAATGACAATATTTATGAGTTATCAATCATATTCTAATAACAATTTTATCACTAAGGGTAATTATGCAAAAATGAAATTATATGATTTCAAAATTTTTGACAACGGTAAAATGGTGCGACATTTTGTTCCTGTTGTGCGTTTAAGCGACGTTGAAGCAGGGCTTTATGACACTGTGAACGGGGTGTTCTATACTAACCAAGGCACGGGCGATTTCGCCACACCAAGTGTGGCACAAGGTTACACAAATGTGAATTATATTCAATCTTCTGGCACACAATATATTAAAACGGGTGTGAATATTAACGCATCAACCCAGTTGTTTAACATTGATATGTCTATTAAATGGAGTGATTTTTCTTCAAGGCAATTAATGGGCTATTCGGGTGATGCTGCTGGATATTTTGGAATTAATGAAAATGGAAAAAGATATACGAAGCGGCGAACTTACAATTTTGGCATTGAATGGCTCTTATTGGTGCAAGGCAAGTTTGGGATATTGCAAAGTTACCGTTGACGGCACATTGGTTCGAAATTTTGTTCCAGTTGTTAGAAATTCCGACACCGTTGCCGGGCTTTACGACACTGTGAATGGGGTGTTCTACACAAATCAAGGCACGGGAAGTTTCACTTGGGGATAGAAGATAAAATTTAACTTATTAAATTAAAATCAAAATTAAAATTTGGTTGAGAAAATGTAAAAATTAATTGAAAATTTTTAAATAAAATTAAAAAAATAAAAAGTGTAATTCAAAGTTTTTAATTACACTTTTTGTTTTTCATTAACCTTTTTTTGTTATAATTTTTAATTATTTTCATTAAAAAATTAATAGAATTAATATTATTTTTAATATAAATTTTTAACTTTTTAACGCAGTTTTATAAAATTTTTTTAATTGTTTTCAGCATTATTTTTTTCAACATTTTCAGTTGTTTTTGAATTATTTTCGGGCAAAAGTTTTTGTTTATTTTGCTTTTTAAGTTCGGTAAGAATGTTGCTTAAAAGTTCGTCGGTTGTTGGTTTTGGTGGCACAGGGGCATGTGCTTGTTGAGTGACTTTTTGTTCTTCAACTTTTTTAATTTCGTCGTCGGAAAGGCCTTGTTTTTTAAGTTTTTTAATTTCTTTTTTGCTTAAAGAGATAAGTTTTTGATTCATATCTTTTGTGAATTTCGATGCTGCATTGAAAATTTTAAGGAACATAAACAAAATGAATGCAATTAAAAAGAAATTTAAAATTGCCGTTATGAATGCACCCCAATCAATGTAAATTGACTTTGCAAGGTCAATAACACGATTGCCGTCGGCGTCAACTGTGTAGACCTTATTTAAAAAGGTGTAGGCACTCTCCAGCCCATTTCCGCCACTTAATGACAACAACCAGTTGATTAACGGCATGATAATTTTGTTTGTTAGTGCGGTTACTATTGCCGTGAAAGAACTTGCAACAATAACACCGATTGCCAGATCCACAACATTTCCGCGTGAAATAAATTTTTTAAATTCTGCCCAAAAGGCTTTAAGTTTTTTCATGGTTTAATTATAAAACACTCTAAATTTTTTGTCAATAAAATTATAAATTTTTACTAAAATTCACATTGTAATAAGTTAAAAATGTGTAATTATATAAATTATTTATATAAATATATATAAAAAAATAAAATTATTTATATTTATTTGTAAATTTTTGCAATATTTGTTAAAATATTTGTAAACCTAATAATAGGAGTTTTTTGCGATGAAAAAAATAAAAACTTTTGTTTTGTTATTAATTTGTTTAATGTCGGGCACATTCTTTTTTGCGTGCAATAAAACCGTGAAAGTTGAAAGTGTAGAGATTAGTAAAACTCAAATTACATTAACGCCAGAGCATAGCGAAGAAGAAATTGAAATTAAAATTAATCCGCTAAAAGCAACGGATAAAAATTTTAGGTTGATTTTAACGAATGATTCTTATGTTAGCATTCAGCAAAACGAAACCGACAAAACAAAAGCCACCATTAAGGCAAATTTTGAAGGTTTGACGGGAACTTTCACAACGTTCTTGCAAGCCGAAAGCAACGACGGAAAAATTAGAAGCGAAATGTGTAAAATTGTTGTTTACACCGAAAAAACCAAACTTTTTGCACCGCAAAATTTAAACTATAATGCTCAAACTCAACAAATTTCGTGGGACGAAATTGATTCGGCAAGCGGATATAAACTTAAAATTAACATTGAAGGCGAACAACCACAAGAAGAAATTTGTGCAACAAATGTGTTTGAAATTGAAGAATATTACAACAAAAAAATCTCGGTTCAAGTTAAAAGTCTTGGCAATGATGTTGAATATATCGATAGCGATTACAGCGAAGCAACTTTCACATTCATGCAACTTGAAGAACCACAAAATTTGAAAAACAACGGATATTTTGTTTCGTTCAATAAAGTTGAAAATGCCGATAGATATGAAATTTATGTTTATGAAAACGAAATTTCGGGCTTGCCAAAATTCACGAAATCAGTAAATGACAGCGAATTTGACGAAAGTTTGGGAACGGTTGTTAATGCTCTTAAAAATGCGGGCAAAAACTATTTTGTTAAAGTTAAAGCCTTTGCAAATTTAAGCGACGAAGTTAGGGTTTATGAAAGTAAAAGCGAAAACTTTATTGCGGTAAGCAAATTTGCCACCCCAGTTTTGGGAGATGAAGATTTGAAATTTACATATTCGTCGAACACAATTTCTTGGAAATCGAACCCCAACTGCACGGGATATAAACTTACAAGATATTTTAACGGAACAAAAGATAAAGAATATGTTTTCAGTGGCGAAAAAGCCCACGTTAACAGTTTGGTGGTTGACCAAGTTGACGATAAACTTTTGGCGGGAAAATATTTGTATGCATTAACAATTTTGGGCAATAACACAACCTTTATTGAAAGTAACGAAAGTGAAGGCCTTGAAATTGAAAAACTTTCAGCGCCAACAATTTCGGTTAAAAACGGCGTGGTTGTTTGGAACGAAATTGAAAACATAAGCGGATATGTTTTGAACATTGGTTATAATGGGAGCGAATTAAATCAAAACCTAACAAGCGATGTTTTAAGTTATGAATTAAAATCTAGTTTTGCAAACAATTTTGATGCTGGAACATATAATTTTAAAATTTCATCAGTTGGCAACAAAACAAACACAATAAAAAGTGAATTTAAGTTATTTGATAAAGTAATTGCTGGAATAAGTA
>CAYPEJ010000071.1:0-4154 GCA_964409685.1 uncultured Anaeromicropila sp. | reverse complement strand
AGAACACTAGCCTTCCAAGCTAGATACGTGGGTTCGATTCCCATCACCCGCTTTTTCTATTTAACCTCTGTATTTTATACAGAGGTTTTTATTTTGTATAATACTCTACATACTCATCTAATTTCCTCTTTCTTTGATAAGCTGGTGAATCACTTCGTATCCACCTGTACTTGCCAATCCTGAAATCATTCCTGCAAGAATAATATCTGCTGTAAGTGTTGGAAAGTGTACTGCAACATTCACTGCCGTTCCTAAAACCAACATAATAAGCGGAATGTATTTATTCTGAACAAAATCTAAACTTGTCTTAATTACATATCCAACCGCTATACAAATACCTACAATCGTAATAACAATATAATCGTCAAAAATACTCATATCTTATCACTCCCTCCTTCTTGAGATTTAAAACTTATCTCTCAATATTATATGGAGGCTTGTGTCGTGTGTGACTTTTTTTAATAATAAATGACATTTTTCATCTTTTTTTGACATTAAGACATATAATCGGCAAACTTATGGCTTAGTATTACATCAATTACATATCCAACTCATCTTAATATGATACTAACAGGAAACTCGATTAGAAAAATAAATCAGACAAAACTCCTCAATACAGAACAAGAATGTTACAGAATTTATAAATATGTAATAAATAAAATACAAAGCCCATAAAGGGGGAGTGAGCCTTAAAAGGCTCATGGGCTTTGTTCTACATGGAGATTATCATGTTTTTTTTCTAAATTCAATATTTTTTTCATTTTCTTAACAACATTTTAACACATCTAAACATCTTATTTCTTTTGGCTAATTCTAGCACTCAAAAACTTTCATGTAGAACAATTCCTATTGGCTTTTATCAATCGCAAAAATATATATAAAATGTTTCGTTATCCCCCATCTAAGTATATTTGTTGGTATAATTATTTTATTATTTTCACTTGCTACACAACACTTTAAACTTATTTACAGAACACTAATTAGTAAACTGAAGATAAGATGAAGTACCAAAATAAAAAATTTGGTACGTATAAATTGCGATTAATATAAGATACAAAAAAGTGAAAAGGATACAAAATATTAGCGGGGTCTTACGAATCACATCCTAACTGTTCTGCTTTTTTTTCGCGCAGCTTCAATATAAACATCGTTGTATTTTATGTTATCTACTTTGACATAATAGAACATGCTTTGGCAGCTATTAGAAAGATGAATCATGAAACAAGGGCAGTGTTTGTTTTTCAACCCCACATTAGGAGGTTTCATTAATGAATAAGCAAACAATACTTATTGTTGAAGATGAAAAATTGCAAAGCATCATGATAGAGGACTTATTAAAAACAAATCACTATAAAACCCTTACTGCTCAGACAGGAAGTGAAGCTCTTTCTATCATTGCGAGCCATTGCCCAGATATGATTCTGCTCGACTTATGCCTTCCAGATATTGATGGAATGGACATTATACGCGATGTCAGGTCATGGTCTAATATCCCTATCCTTGTGATATCCAGTAAAACAATCGAATCTGAAATTGTACTTGCTCTAGATTCTGGTGCCGATGATTACATTACAAAGCCTTATGGTTCTGCGGAACTTCTTGCACGAATTCGTACCGCATATCGCCATTGTAACTACAACCCTACAAATTCTACGACTCATAAGATGCAGACATTTCGAACGAAAGACTTAGAAATCAACTTCGAAAAACGACTTGTTACTTTAGAGAATGAACCAATTCATTTCACTCAAATTGAATATAAAATTCTGAAACTGCTAGCGCAAAATGCTGGACAAGTTTTATCCTACGAGAAAATCATCCAGTTTATCTGGGGTCCATATGCCGATAAGAACAATCAAATCTTAAGAGTAAATATGGCAAATATAAGACGTAAAATCGAGAAAAATCCAACGAAACCAACGTATATCTTCACAATAAATGGTATTGGATATCGATTAGTCGATGAATAATAGAGATATACATATTGTCATCCTTTAACTACTTGTCATCCTTTAACTACAATTTCATATTACAATTCACTTTTCTATACTTAATTTTATTGTAGTTAAAGGTACAAAAAGGTATTGAATTTTTATCCAATTCATGTTATCATAATTTGGCAATGTGAATTTGCTGGAATAGCTCAGTTGGTAGAGCACTTCACTCGTAATGAAGGGGTCGTGGGTTCAAGTCCCATTTTCAGCTTATTTTAGCGACAAAAAGGAGCCACACTAGCACATTAGTGTGGCTCCTTTTTATAGTATTTTTCATATTATTTTTTTATCAAAAATCCTGATGCACAGATATCTGATACATCAGGATTCTATTTATAAGTCATCTCTATTTTATATTAGAGAAATCAATCTGTTCTTTTCCTTTTTCATAATAAGCAATTCCTGCTAATAATGATAGAAGCATTGCAATACTAATTAATAAAGGAATCCAAGCATTTTGCATAATACCCATTAATACATAACCCACCATACAACAAATTGCTACTACTGTTGCATAAACTAACTGCGTCGAAACGTGATCAATATGGTTACATCCTGCACCAGTTGAAGATAGTATCGTCGTATCTGAAATCGGTGAAATATGATCCCCATAGACAGAACCTGCTAAGATAGCACCAAGAACTGGATAAAGTAATGCCATTGTTCCGCCTTCTTCACATAAAGATGCACCAATCGGAATCAGAATTGCCATTGTTCCCCATGAAGTTCCTGTTGCGAAACCTAAAAATGCAGATACAATAAAAATAATGACTGGCAAAATAAATAATGGTAAGTGCGAATTTTCCACAAGTGTCCCTACGTATTCGCCTGTATTTAAATAATCAGTACTACAGATGCCACCAATTGTCCAAGCAAGAATTAGAATAGTAAACGCTCCAACCATAGACTTAATGCCCTCTGTGATGCTTTCCATAAAAACTTTAAAAGTCAAGATTCTACGAGGAACATATTGAATAAATGTAATAATTAATGCGATAAAGCTTCCTAATACTAAGGATAAAGAAGTATCACATTTCCCAAAAGATGTAAGAATTGAGGATTCATCTGTAAATCCCCCACCTGTGTAAATCATAGCTAACATAGTTGCTACAATTAGCGAACCAATTGGAATAATTAAATCTAACACATTTCCACGGTCTGAGATCTCCATTACTTCACTTACTTCTGTTTGCACTGGATTTCCTAAGAATAAATCTCCATTTTCAATCGCCGCTTTTTCAAATTTCTTCATAGGACCAAAGTTTAATCTTGTTCCACAAATTATAATAACCATGATAATTGTTAATAGGGCATATAGGTTATATGGGATAATCTCTAAAAATGTCTTCATTCCATTTTTCCCTTCACATGCACCTTGGATGTAAGATGCTATGGACGCTCCCCAACTTGATATCGGTGCAATAATACAAATTGGAGCTGCTGTTGCATCTAATAGATATGCAAGCTTTGCTCTGGATATTCTATGCTTGTCTGTTACTGGTTTCATCACCGTACCCACTGTCAAGCAATTAAAATAATCATCTATAAAGATAAGACAGCCTAATGCTGTTGTAGCAAACGAAGCACCTCTTCTTGTTTTTATCTTGCTGCAAGCCCAATCTCCATATGCGCGAGAACCTCCACCTTTTGTTACAATAACAACGATTGCACCTAAAAGTCCTAAAAATATTAGTATGTTAACATTCTCACCCATCTTCTGACCCATTACGCCGAACGCATTGGTAACCATACCAATTACACTTCCGTTGCTATAAATAAAGGCACCTGCAAGAATTCCAAGCAACAAGGACGAAATAACTTCTTTTGTGATTAGCGCAAGAATAATGGCAATCACTGGTGGTAATAATGTTAACCACCCGATATTGGCTAGTTCCATGTCTTTTTCCCTTTCTATCACTTCTCTAAAGTAGTTTTCTAAACATGCTTTATACTATACCATCTTTTTTGGTTGGTTTCAATTTATAATTTGGATTTCTAGTCTATTCTAAGCATAAAAAGAGGAATGCACCTTTACATTCCCCTTATTTGAAGCTTTTATGCCTTTCCATACTTCTCCTCTAACCAGGATAATCCTTTGTACAGTACCGTAGCAAGTATGCAAAGAAGAATAATTGACATAATCACCCAATCCAATTTAAA
>CAYPEJ010000070.1:0-4368 GCA_964409685.1 uncultured Anaeromicropila sp. | reverse complement strand
AAGGACAACACTGTCCTTACCACCGCTCCATGCATAGGCGGCGTTTTTACCGGAAATCTTGTCCTGGATGTCCTCGACCGTCTTTTGGGCCAGCTCATCCAGTTCTCTGCGGCTGATGGTTAACTCAATGTTTGCCATCGCTTCCAGCCACGCCTCGTTGCTGATATTCTGCTTTTTCCCTAACTTACTCATGCCGCACCTTCTTTCTGGACATGAGCAAGGCCACGATACCGCTCATGAGAACAGTGGTCAGGCTACCAATGGTTTTCAGTATAGCATGATCCAGCAGATTGCCAACGGCAAAAATCGGCAGACCAACGCAGAGCGCAGCCACAATGCCGCAGAACACGCCATTTGCGTTCAGCTTTTTGCCCAGTAATGTCATCATGGTGGGCAGCAGAGTGGAAGCTCGGAGTGTTCCGTAAAACAGGAACAGGTGCGTGACCGTCAACCCAGGGATGTTGGCAATCAGAATGGCAATACCCAGCAGAGTCAGCATTGTCCGGCGAGAGGTTTTGATGTTATCGCCTTCCGTCTGCCAATCCGTGGTCATCGATGCTGCAGCGCACAGGTTGCTGTCAACCGTGGAGAGCAATCCGGAGAGGATCATCATCAGGAACGGGGCCAGAACCCAGGACGGAAGCAACGACATCACAAATTCCATGTTGACCATGCTGGGATCGGTGGCAACGAAACCGGAGCCAGCGGCGGCGAAACCTATCATGCTCAGGGCGAACGGAACAATGCCGAACAGCAGCGCACCGAAGAAAAAAGCACGTCCGATGTACTTTTTCTTTGTAGCGAACGCCCGCTGCCAGAAACACTGATCTCCAAAGGGACCGGATGTTAGCCCGATAGCAGTCGGCAAGCCAAAGCCCAGGAATACCTCCAGCCCGGAGCGGGAGAAAATGGAGCCATAGTTGCCGCTGATGGAAGATAGGCCATTCAGAATGGTGGTTGTCCCTCCGGCCTCTGCAACCGTCCAGGGGACGAGCAACGCACAGCCTATCAGGATAATGCCAAACTGAATTACATCGGTTGCAACCGATGCCTTAAGCCCGGAGAAGTGAGAATAGGAGTAAGCAATTGCCGCAAGGATGATGGTGACTGCCCACAGCGGGATGCCAATGAGCATAGACAGCATCTTGCCGCCGGCAAGGAGTTGAACCGCAGTTGACAGAACAGACAGCGCACCGAGCTGGAAGGTGTAGACTCCTTTCACCTTGGGAGAGCGGTATACCTCTGTCATATAACCGGTGAGCGTGATTCCGTGAGGGCATTTTTCACGGATGCGCTTTGCGAACGGGATAAACAAAATCAAGCACAGCACATTGGGCACAAGGAACCAGAAGATTCCCGGAATGCCGCTGGTGTATGCCTTTTCAGCAGAAGTAAAGAGAGCCGGTGCCCAAATCCATGTAGCAGCAATACTCAGGGCGGCAACGCCTGCCCCAATGTTGCGGTCAGCTACATGGAAGCTTTCTTTGCTCTGCGCTCGTTTTGTGAATATCAGCGTAGCCGACAGCATAAGAACGGCATAGGCGATAAGCACGATAGCACCTAACATTGTGATTTCCTCCTTTGATTTCTCCGCTGGCGATGCGGTTTCAAAGGAGCGGTTATGCGTAAAATCCTCCTTCCAGAAAAAGTAATGCCCTGCACCCCCCCGAAGGAGTGCAAGGCATCTGATTAAGATTTTACAGCATACATTTTACCACAGCCTATACTGTCAATGCAATGACTACTTTTTGACAATTAGAGATAGTTTCGTCCAAACTCCCGGATGAAGTCCTCGACTGTGCCTCCGGTTTCCTCCATCCACTTGCGCTGTCCGTATTCGTGCAGCATTTGGCGGGTTTCCGGATTGCGGTGTGCTGCATAGGGGCCGTTACGGTGGCACTCCTCACCGTGGAGATAGACGGTCAGCTTGTACTTGGTGGATTTCTTCCGGTTTGGTCCGCCGAAAATGTGATGTTCCTCTAACTGTCCCCATCGATGGCAAAGAAAACAGTACCCCTCAGGCATTGGGATTCTCCGCAGTAGGTGCCAAATCGAACAGCCGCCCACCGTTGTCCTGAAGGACCTGGTAAATGCCCTTGGCAAACATATCGACTACTTCCTCCTCGTTCTCAATTTCCAGGCCGGCATGGTAGCGGATTCCATGAAGGATTTCGTGCCATAGTGTTTGGCAACGCTTTTGGTATCCAGTACCACTCGTTGTCGAAAGTTCGATCTTGCTGTTATCAAAACTGATGTAACCATAGGCAAGGTTGACCCCATCATTGAGATTGGGAGTATACACTATCTCATACTCCACACCACCGATTCTTATTTTCTCAGGTATTTTCATGTATTTTCCTTTCTGACCCGGAGGATGGTTTCTCCGTAATAGTCGTGTGCAATTTTGACCGTATGATCTGCCAGTTCCGGATGAAGATAAAGCAGATTGCGGATGGTGTAGGAGCTTCCGGCTCTCCGCCCTGTGTCATCCTGGTCATCTTGGAGGACAAAAACGACATACCCTTTGTGGTTTGGCCCGGAGGCTGTAATAAGCTCCCGAAGGGTTTTACCGATAAATCTACTTTCGTTCATGTTTGGCCTTGCCTTTCTTCCGTTTGCAGTTCTTCCAGAGCCATTTGATTATGTCCTGGAGTTGCGCCCGGTATGTATATCTCGGATAGCTCAAATCAATACCCCTTTTCTTCAAAGATGCAGTCGTCGCAAATATCCAGCCACTCACCATCGACCTTGCGGCGCTCCCAGCCGGCATCCTTCTTCGCTTGAATTGCATCGGCAAAGCTGAATTCCCCGGGCAGGGTTTTCTCACAGTAGTCACAGCAGGGTGTATACTGGCCATAAAATCGATCAATGCTCATTTTTTGGCTCCTTTTTTTCACTGGCCCACCGCTTGCATTCGGCCTGTTCCTGCCGGAAGGGATCGTCCACCCTATCCTTCGATCTAAGGAATGCTTTTGCTCTATAGCGCATATCGGCCTTTCTATTTGGGAGAAACGATGACTTCATGCCATATACCCTTGCTTTACTCACCGAACTTCCTCCCAAAAATAACCTCAACAGTCTGCTTGATCGTCCGGAGGCACTCCACCTCTCGTTTCAAAAAGCTGTTTGCCTCACGAAGTTCCGCATTTTCGTACTTGCCCTTTTCCAACTCTTCGCAAGCGCTGCGATACATTGCCTCCCAATTGGGGAGGCAGGTTTTTCCATCATTCATTCGATTCCCCTCCAAATCATCTTTTTTACAGCCTCATAGGGCTCGTCTGTCTTAATGTTGTCTTGCTCAACGCAGTCAGGATCTCGGAACGCAAAATAGATAATTGCTTGGTCTTCGTCACAGCGTATTTCCTCGACCCAAGCAAGGTTAACCAGCCGTTCCTCACCCGCTTCATGGACGATGATAAACTCAGCCATTATTCGCACCCCCGACCCGCTGCATATATTCCTCCTCAGAGATTTCAGACCAGCCTCTCTCACCCTCAGACTCTTTGAGGAACTCCATGATGTCCTCACGCTCTCCATTGGGTTTGATCACATAGAAGATACCGATTGTGTCAAAATCGCCGTTTTTCGGGTCTGACAGCCCCTCTCCGCAGAAAACAGAATAGGGTTTCGACGCCGGATAATAAGGCATTGTGATTGGAAATCGCCTGTTAATCCGTTGGGCAATAAAGCCGCTTCTCCAGCCGGAAGAACCTGGTCTGTCCTTGTCGTAGCAAACTACCCTGTCTATATCGTAATATAGCACCCGCCCATCTTCGTACACATCCTTGAAAAGTGAACTCATTCGCTTGCATTGATAAGAACGCTTTTCTACGGGGCGATACTCGACCTCGTTCCATATATCAGGCACATCTTCGATGGGAGTGAGCGGTTTGCCGTCAATCAGCCGGTTCAGGATGTTTTTGGTGAAAACGATGCTCATTCCGCTATGCCCATCTTCTAACAGGCTCAGGAATGCCTTGTATGCACTCTCGTAACAGGCACAGCCGTAGTCCCACTCAGTTTCAGGCTTGTCGCCACGCTCAAACTTGCAGGCGATTTCGATTTCCTGCTTTGCCCATTCACTCGTGCTCATTGTTTCTGCTCCTTCCGTAAAAACGCATCATAATCATCCTGTGCGTGGGATACATGGTCGGGACAGGAAAGACACTCCGAGAGTGGATCGTCCGTCATTCGATCTATGTACCCATAGCAATAGATGTGGTCTTTTTCGCCATCGTTCCACTCATGCGTGGGGTGGCCCCTCTTGCCGAGTGGGCATTTTACCTTTGCCACCCTTCACGCCTCCTTCCGCTCGCCGTTAATCACAGCGTAGGCTTCCGCATCCGTAGCAAACACGGTTTCGCCCCA
>CAYPEJ010000069.1:0-4450 GCA_964409685.1 uncultured Anaeromicropila sp. | reverse complement strand
GCACGGGCAGCTCGATCTCCTTATGGCACTTCGAGCATTCCTGGATATAGACGCCATCGGTCTCGCAGCCGGGCTCGGTCTTCCAGCGCAGGTTGTTGCGCGGCGCGGTATGATCGCACACGATGTAGGAGCAGATTTTGCAGACACCGTTATTGCCGCTGTCATCGTGGGTATGGGGCTTTTGGCAGGTATTGCAGGTGCCGGTATCCTCAGTCTGCGTCCAGCCCTTGGCAGTATTGTGCTTGCAGATATATCTGCACCCAGCTTCTGTGCATACGCCGTCTTTATCCCAGGTATGGGCAGTGGTTTCCGTACAATAGACGCACTTATGCAGCTCGCCGTTGTTAGCCAACAATTTCCAAACGTGGCTGGCTGTATCGTTGCAGGTGGAGCAGGTGTGGGTAGCATCGCCATTGGAAGCGTAGCTATGGCTAACAGTCATGTTACAATCCCTGCACTTATGGTAATTATCGTCCACCCACGCCCAGCTATGGTCTGCCATTACAGGGCACTTGCTGCACTTATGCTGAGTGGTAATGCCGGCGATTTGCTCCCAGTCATGGGATTCCGTGAAGGCACAGCCGGGTTCGCTGCACGTATGCTTAGTGGAGTCATTTGCATCCCGCTGCCAGCTATGCTCTGTCGTGAAGGGGCAATTGTTTTCCGCGCCACAGCCATGGCTGACGTTATTCGTGACGGAGATCTTCTTCCAATTTCCGTGGGTATGGAACTTTTTGCAGTCAGGGCAGATGCCGGTGGTATTGGTCAGAGTCCATTCCCCGGCGTCTTCGGAATGGGGGCAGGTATAGCCGCAGCCGGTTACTGCGCAGACGCCATCTTTATTTGACCAATCGTGGTCTGCCGTGGCGGTACAGGTGGATACGCTGCACTTATGGCCGGTCGCACCATCCGATATCCAGGTATGAGCCGCCTTGTAGGGGCAGCCCGTTTCCGCGCCGCAGATGTGCTTACTGGAATCGGTGGTATCCAGCGTCCATGCACCGTGGGTATGGGGCTTTTTGCAGGTATTGCAAGTGCCAGTGGAATCGGTCTGCGTCCAGCCCTTGGAGGTGTTGTGCAGGCAGGTATAGCTGCATCCAGGGGTGGCGCAGACGCCATTTTCGTTCGACCAATCGTGGTCGGTTCCGGCAGGGACGGAATAGCCGCAGCCATTCTGGCAGGTGAAGCCGCTATCGCAGGTGGAATTTTCGGGGATGGAGTGAGAGCAGGGGGTATCGCAAGCATAGCAGGTGTGGTTAATTGTATTCCAATCATAGAAGACACCACCCTTGTGCTTGCACTGTCGGAGGCAGGCAGAGCACTTGCCGTTTTCCTTGTCAAAATACAGTCTCATCGTGCCGAGGTATCGGTGGACGCACTGCGCATCGCAAGAGAAACACTGACCCTCGATCCACGTATGGGGGCAGGCCTTGCTGCAGGTATTGCAGATGCCGGTGGAGGCGTTCCAGCTATGGGAACAAGCATAGCCGCAGCTGGTTACTGCGCAGACGCCATCATTATTCGACCAATCGTGGGCTGCCGTGGCGGGGCAGGTACCATCCTCCGTGCTGCACCTATGCCCGGTCGCACCATCCGACATCCAGGTATGAGCCGCCTTGTAGGGGCAGCCCGTTTCCGCGCCGCAGACATGCTTGCTGGAATCGGTGGTATCCGGCGTCCATGCACCGTGGACATGGGTCTTGTTGCAGGTATTGCAAGTGCCGGTGAAATCGGTCTGCGTCCAGCCCTCGGAGGTGTTGTGCGGGCATTCAGTGCCGCAGGCATAGCAGGCGCCGGTGGCAGTGTTCCAAGTGGCGACTGTGCCGCCGGGCTGATGGATGCACTTTGCGCCACAGTCGCAGGTGCCGGTGGAGGTATCCCAGGAGCCATCTGCGCCGGAGCCGGAGTGGTTGCAGGCGGTGTTGCAGGCATAGCAGGTATGGGTGGTGGTGTTCCAATCATAGAAGGAGCCGCCCCAGTGTTTGCAGTGGGCATTGCAGGCCTTGCAGAAGCCGACCCCACTATAGTCCCTGCCATTGCCGCCCTCATGGACGCACTTCTCGCCGCAGGAGCAGATGCCGCTTAAGCCGATCCAGGAGCCGTTGCCGTTCTGGCCGGAGTGGTCGCAGGGGGTGTTACAGGCATTGCAAGTATGGGTGGTGGTGTTCCAAGTGGTGACTGTGCCGCCGGCCTGGTGGATGCACTTTGCGCCACAATCGCAGGTGCCATCACCCTGCCAGGAGCCTTTGCCGTTCATGCCGGAGTGGTCGCAGGAGATGTTGCAGCCATTGCACTTGCCGGTGCTGAGATTCCAGCTGGAGACGCCGTTCGTGGAATCCTTATGGATGCACTTTGCTTTGCAGACATAGCACTCCCCGGGGTCGATTTCCCACCAACTCTTCATATGCTCGCATAGAGTGCCGCAGGCCTTGCAGGTATGATCGTCATTCCATGCATAGTTGATGCCGCCGTACCTATTTTCACCGAGTTTAATATGGCAGCAATAAGCGTGGCAGATCGTACACTGGCCGGCAGAGGTATTGAAACTGTGGGAGCAGACGGCATAGCAACCTGGGAATTCGCTATATGCAACGCACTTGCCATCGCGGTCATTCCACATATGATCAGGGCCATAGTCCTTAAAGCATTCTTTGCACTGATGTTTGCCTTTGTCAAAGAAAATAGTACCATGCTGACACTGATGGTCACATTCGGGCGCCATACACTTGCCATCGGAATCATAGGCATGGGAGCTGGAGTAATTTACGTTACAGCCCTTGCAGATATGCTCATCATTATCTTTATCGTAGCGCCACTTCAAATGAATGCAACCATCGCAGCCGGAAATTATGCACCTGCCATTTACATTCGGGAAATGGTTGTCCGTAGAATAATTGCAGGCTCTACAGAGATGGACGCCATTTACATACGACCAGGTATGCGGCTGCAGCTTTCCACAGAAGAAGCACTTATGATTGTTCAAATTGCCGGAAACCTGGGTATGGTAGCTGCCCGACGGGGCATTATGGGTGCAGGAGGCATTGCAGTCGAGGCAGAGGCCATCGCCCGTGGTTTTATTATAGGAATGGGACCGAGAGACGGGGCATTTGGTACACTTATGCTTGTTGAGGTTAGAGGTATCCAGCTGCCAGATATGATCGCAGAACGACACAGAGCAGATGGAGCATATATTGGTAGTTTCGCTACCCACATGCGTGCATTCATAGCCGCAGTCATCGCACATGCCGTCATAATTGTCATCGGCATCCTTGCCCCAGTTATGGTTGGTGCATGTATAGCCGCATTCCAAGCATATATTATTTTCGAAATCATAGGTTTCTATGTGGTCATGCGTTACACCGCAGGCCTTACATATGCCGGAACTTGCTCTCCAAGCGGTCACACCATTAGAAGGGTCTTCATGGATGCAGAAAGAATAGCATGTACTGCACCAGTAGCTGCCATCTTGACGCGGTACGAAGGAACTATGCGGGCACTCAAAGCCACAGCCAGAAACAGTACATACGCCGCGACTCCAGCTATGATTGTGCAAAAACACACTGCATGATTTGCACTTACCATCAATATCAATATTTTTGATATTGCAAATGTGCCCGCCGCCGCAGGTAGAGCATATGTACGTGGTTTTATTGAAGCTATGCGTATGATTGCACACTGTGCATTCCATATTTGTATAATCCGTCCACGTATGGGTATGGGAGGACTGACCGCAGAGGCAAGTGCCGGTCTCGCCACTGACTTGAGTGATCAGCGGATTATAACTATGATCGCAGGTGAAGGTGCAGGGAACGTCGCCAAAGCCTTCCAGAGAAATCTTGTTCTGGCATTTGCCATCCCTTGAGCATTCATGGGTGGTCTCGGGGGTGACTACAGCACTCCACGAGCAATTCCACGCGCACAAAAAGATATTGCTCGTACAGTAGCGTCTATTTGCAATGATATAGTGACCTCTTATATTCGACACATTAGTTCGACAATTGGAACAGTATCCATTGTATTGGGTTTCACAGCTTGTAATCTCTTCGGTGCAAGTGACATCGCCGTAACAACAAGGGCAGATAAATGTATACTTGTAGTCCACTTCTGCCAGGGCATTGCCTCCCCACAGCAGCAAAAATGAGACCAACAGAAGCAAGAACAACTTCGCGGGCAGGTGTTTCTTCATATGCAGCACTCCTCCAATGGATAATATTGACAAAATAACGACTATATTCAGTATACAGCGATAATTCGGAATTGTAAAGAAGTTTTTTGCAATTTTTGGGGAGGAGAGGACGGTTAGGGGCGCTGCTTTTTTGGGGAACGGTTAAGGGCGCTGCCCCTAAGACCTCTTTTCTCAGGGACTCTGTCCCCGAACCCCTGCCAAAGGGAATGATTCCCTTTGGAAACCTCATAAAAGCCCTGCCATTGGCAGGGCTTAAAAAATATA
>CAYPEJ010000068.1:0-4472 GCA_964409685.1 uncultured Anaeromicropila sp. | reverse complement strand
CGCCTATACTGATGACGGAGTCAACGAGGATCCCGGTATTGTCAGAAATGGATGTAACGACGGTATCTAGCAGAGATGGCAATGCAGCGGCCAGTTCTGAAACAAGGCTGGTCGCTCCTTCCAGCAGGGATGGAAGCACCGCACCTACCAGCTCCGGAACCTTTGTCGCAATCTTCGGTGCCAGTGTGGAGATCAGGTCAGCGATGCCGCCAAGGACAATCTCAACACGGGGCAGCACATTGTCTGCCACGATACCGACGGAATCGACAAAGGCATCAATAAACTCATCCAGCGGAAGCTCGTCACTGGCCATAGCTGTAACGAGATTTGTCCAAGCGGACTTCATCATGCCGATACTACCGGAAATTGTGGTAGCAGCTTCCTTTGCTGTTGTGCCTGTAATGCCAAGCTCGGTCTGAATTACATGAATTGCTTCATATACGTCGGACAGACTGGAAATGTCGTACTTAATACCGGTCAGCTTTTCGGCATCGACCAGCAGCCGTTCCATTTCTTCCTTGGTGCCACCGTAGCCCAGCTTAAGGTTATCGAGCATGGTGTAATTTTGCTTGGCGAAACCTTGATACGCATTTTGGATGGACTCCATCGAAGTGCCCATCTTATTGGCATTATCCGCCATGTCGATAACGGCCTGATCTGCTTTTTCAGCATCTTCCAGTTCAGTTTCACAGCTCTGTTTCAGAGATGCCGCGAAGGAAGTAACCGTTTCCATGTATTCATTCATGGAAAGGCCTGCGGTTTCATAAGCCCTTACGGAAGCTTTTTGAACGGACTCCTGAGCTGTAATGAGCTTATCATATTGTTCTCTGGCTTCGTCCACGGTTTGCCCCACGGATTCTGCATATTCTTCCAGAGATTGCCCTCCTGCGCCAAAGAGGGTTTCAACACCGCCGACCAACTGTTCATAGTCAGCGTAGCTTTTCACGGACGCAACAGCCAGCGCAGAAATGGCCGCTGTTGCTCCGGCTAAGACTTTAGTCAGTCCACTGATGGCACTGCTGGCCACGGAGGACAAGTCTTTCAGGCCGCTTTTTAGGCCACTACTATCAACCTTAGTGTCGATATTAACGGAACCATCAGCCATACAATCACCATCCTTTTTATTTGGTTGATTGCACGGCTCACAGGCTCAATGTGCAAAAATCAGCACCCCGGGTGGTTAGCCCGGGGTGCCAGTCATTTCATAATCTGCTTGCCATTCTTGATGACGAGTTCAAACTCTTTTTTGCAAGCAGGATTTCGGGTGCATTGCGGGAAAACGCCATGGCAGTCGGCGTTATTCTCGTATATGAACACCTTTGCGCCGCAGTGTGGGCAGCGCACCCAAAAACGCTCCGTAGGAACAATCGGAATCAGAACAAACCACCTCCAAAGGCAGCTCCAGCGTGAGCAATCTTTTCCTCCCGGGTCATGGCATGAGGAATCTCATAGAGCTTTTGCAGCTTCGCAATTCGTGCCTGCTCAGACTTATTCTTGATTTGACTGAGATCGGTTGCCCGGTAGCTCATTATTTCAACGATTTTATTGCTGGAATTCAAGCTCCGGAACAAGGACTGAAATTTCCACCAGTGCAGGTACTCTATTGCGTTGAGATCAATTCCGTACTGTGACAGATACGCCCCGAAAATATAGGGTGCATCGATTTCAAAATCGTACAGCATTTTCGGCCGAAGAACGACATTGCCGTTCTTCCGGGGAGGTGTTTTTGCTATGTCGGTTTTGCCACAGCAGTAGATATACAAGATGCCATCAACGGCGGCCTGTATATCAGACGGGCGTTCTTCCGGATAGAACAAATCCAGCCATGTTTCCACCGAATCTTGATCGTTGCTTTGGTTCAGCAGTTTTTCAAAGATGATGCAGGTGCGAAAATCTGTATCGATGAAATATTTTTTGCCTTTGACATCTATGTACTCAGGCAAATCATCCAGCAGGATATTCATTTGTTCCCATGCTTTCCGTTCTTGCCACCCTGATTCCCATTATTGGGATGGCGGCGTTGCTGGCGGTTGGAGAACTGGGAGAACGTGTTTCTGACCCGCACAAAGTAATCCCTCTGTTCGCTTACAATACCGCAGAAAGCGGTATATGCGTCATAGTGCTGCTGCAGATTCTTCTGTGCGCCAAGGATATCATCGGCAGCCTGCTCGCCCAAACAGGTGGCAAAGAAGTTGCGGATAAGACCGCACTGGGCACGAATCATGTTGGAGACCTTTCCAGTCTTTTCCATGTTCTTTGCCTCTTTGTCGATGTTTGCAGATGCTGTTTCAAAGCGTTCGGCATCGTCAGCATCCCGGATATCAAAGGGATATTCTTTTCCATTCCACTGGAATACGGTTTTAACTTCGATCTGGCTCATTGGCTCACAATCCTTTCATTGGCTATCACTCGCCATCGGGAGTGAATTTCTTGGTGCTGCGGTTGAAGGTACCCTTAACCTGATCAGACACCGCCTTCATGGTGCCGGTGTAGACCAGCGCATCTGTGCCGTCGCCCTTGCCGGCAGGGATAATGGCATAAGTACGCATGAATGCAGGGCACTCTCCACCAGCTTCCTCCCACACGTTGACGGTGACGACATTGCGGTGGGTTTCGGTACCGAGAGCCTCTGCATCGGTCAGTGCCACAATATCCTGGACAACAGGGTCATCAGAAACGCAGTCGCAGGAATAGGAGATGCTGGGGGCATAACCGATAACATCAGACTTCTCGGTCTTGTAGTTAACATACTTACGGGTGTACTCTTTGGGGTTCAGCGAAATAGGGAATGCTGTGAAGCCCTCACCGATCAGGTGATAGGCTTTTTCCTGGGAGCCGCACTCCATGTACGACTCCATCTGGCAGCGCAGAACCAATTCGTTGGCCATAGCATTTACCTCCTTGGGGTATATTTGTATTCAAGCGCAAGAAGCGCTTGGTATTCCTCTGTGCCGTTCTCAAGCCTTGCGGCAATCGACGGCGTAGACGATATGGTGAATTTTACAGCCTTCCGTTCCTCACCAAGCTCCGGAAGGTTTACAAAGTTGCCTGCATCATCCTTTTGGGTCAGCCAGAGTCCGAGGTCGTTCAGCACGGCCAGCGCATCAAACCGGGATTCTGTATCCTCTGCATCAATTGCGATGTAAACAGCAAAGTGAAACACGCCGATATAGGCTCCATTGATGTACTGCCTTGTCCGTTCGACCGAAGCTAGCTGCTGCATCATCATTGCCGGGGACTCCTTTCCGGAAACCTCAGCCGTGATGGTGGCCGGCTTTTTGGGCCATGTGTTCAGATGATCCCGTAAAACTCTGGAGAGCAGGATGTTGTCCGGTTCATAAAAGTTTGCCACTATGCTTCTCCCTTCAAAATTTTGTCCACACCATCAAGCCATATCTTTTTCTTTGCCGCTTTTGCGGGCTCAAACCATTGCGCACAGGCATTAGGGTGCTTGTCTTTGGAGAAATTCATGTGAAGTCCGTAATAGCACTTCTTAGCATAGGGGGCATTGTAGATGACCTTCCCGCTGCCAATGACAGTGCCAGTGTTGCCCGACTTCATCAGGTTTCCGGTTCTCATAGGGCAATAGGGAGCGCTGTCACGCAAAACTTCGCTATCGAGGAATTTCTGCGCCCGCTCATATTTAGGGACAAACCGTTGGCAACAGGCATCAGTGTGAATAACAAGCTCAGCTTTCATATCCCATCCACCTCGAAATGCCACATTCTGCGGCTTCCGATTTCCTTGTCAGAAAACCGCTTGATCTTCAGGCGGCTTGTGCGACCCTCCACGGTGAAGTAGTCCTTGCCATTCGGGTTCAGTGTCCAATAGCCGGTTTTGTTCGCAAGATTATTCCATTCATCAAATGGCAGATACCTCATGGGCGTTCCGTCCGAAGCGGTTATTTGGGCATCCCGCTTGAAAATGTACAGTCTTGCGGTATCGTCTGTGGTCACTCCTGCGGTGCTGGAAGTAACTCCGTCATCCGCATTGCAGTAGCAGTGCTTTATTACCGCTTCCTGATACGATGCAACATCGTTTATTTCGCCAAGGAAATTGAACAGGCGCACAGTGTGCGGTTTCATGCTTTTTCTCGGCACATCCATCACCGTCCCCGGTAGAACTCAGCAAATGCCCATCTGGACATGAGCCCCAGCCTCCGCAATTGCATAACCGCCATGGAAGACACCGGAAGGCCGTCTTTTGTGGTTATAACCTGCTGTGCGCCGGTGTTTGCAGAAACAGAATAATCGCCAAGGCTTTCACTTGACCCAGCCATAGTGGCCTCTGAACGCCCCACAATTGCCTCCGTCCCACCTTGCTCATGCAGAAACTCGACCTGATAGGCAACCGCTTTTTTGAAGCGCTCGTCTACCAGGTCTGTTTCTTTCGGCTTTATGCGGCAAATGTCATAAACGAGGTCGGATGCAATATCGGCAAGCCGGTCATAGTCACCCTCCGGAATTTCCGTT
>CAYPEJ010000067.1:0-5207 GCA_964409685.1 uncultured Anaeromicropila sp. | reverse complement strand
CGGGATGGTCCGGTAGTGGCACCTGCATGAGCTGAGCTTCAAGAAATATACCAGCTGAGGCCACACCCAGGGCAGCACCTAGCTGGTGCTGAAGCTGATGGACGAGTACGGCTTCGGCAAGGACGATGTGGAGAGCATCCACCTGATCCTGAACCCCTTCACCGCCAAGCTGGTGGGCAAGCCCTTCGAGCCGGGAGAGAACCCCAAGGTGGACGCCCAGTTCAACGTGGGCTACTGCGTGGCCAACGCGGTGGTGCGCCGCCCTGTGCTGCTGAAGCACTTCGAGCCGGAGTACATCCTGGACGAGGAGGTGCTCTCCTTCCTGCGGGAGAAGGTGAAGACCAGCGTGGAGCCCGCCCTCCACGAGCGGGGCCACTACTCCTCCGCGATGGAGATCAGCCTCCGGGATGGCCGGACGCTCCGGGGCTCCATCGACATCCCCCCGGGAAGCCCCGGGAACGAGATCCCCGAGGAGGGCTTCCGCAGCCGCTTCTACGACTGTGTGGCCTTCGGCGGGACCAACTTCATGGCCCGCAAGGCGGACACCCTGTACGACACGCTGCACCGCACGGCGGAGCTGGCCGATATCCGCGACATTATCCCGCTGTTTCTGGCGGACTGACATACTGACTGGGAGGTACAAGAACACACCATGAGCGATTACACGATCCGCAACCGCCGGCTCACCGACGAGGAATTTTTCCATATCCGCAATACGGAGGTCCTGCCCCAGTGGGAGACCGGCAAGGACATCGCCGACCTGAACGAGTGCTTCGCGGCGGCGAAGGAGCTGTCCGTGGGCCTGGGGCGCAACTACGCCATCCATAACCGGAACGCCCGGGACAAGAACGTCCACAACATCCAGCCCCAGTTCGGCCAGGCCACCACCGACTTCATGATCGAGGGCATGAGCTTCGTGGAGCAGAATTCCCCCATGGTGCCCACCGGGGCCTGGAACATCTTCTCCGATTCCTATACCCGCAAGAACAATTACAAGATGGCGCAGGTGGGCATTGAGCGCAGCCTGGCCGAGGGCGTGACCATGCTCAACGGCTGGCCCATCGTGAACTTCGGCGTGGAGGAGGCCCGGCGGATCAAGCGGGCCATCAAGTCCCCCATGAGCCTGAACTCCACGGACGCGGACGGCCGCCTGGCCTCCGAGATTGCCCTGGCCGCCGGCTGGAACGCCTGCAACTGCCGCTCCCTCACCGAGGTGCTCAGCCACTGCAAGACCGTGCCCCTGGACGAGGAGATCCGCATCAACCAGTACGAGACCCGTCTGGCCGCCATGTACCATGAACACGGCGTGCCCCAGTCGCCCCATATCTCCTGCAACCTGACCGGCTACGACAGCTGCGGCTTCAAGAGCTTCGTCATGGTGGCCCAGTCCCTTCTGGGCGCGGAGCAGGGCCTGAAGCAGATCTATCTGGAGTTCGGCATCAACATGAACCTGGTGCAGGACAACGCCATGATGCGGGTGACCAAGCGCCTGTGCGAGGAGTACTGCGCTAAGGCCGGCTACAACGACGTGGAATTCATCGTCAACTCCAACATGTTCCAGGGCGCCTTCCCGCCGCGTCTGGAGGAGGTCCACGCCATGATGAGCCTGGCCGTGACCATCGGCATCCTGGGCGGCGCCACCAACCTGATCGTCAAGTGCGAGGACGAGGCTTGGGCCACACCCAGCAAGGAGGGCATGGCCGCCTCCGTCCGTCTGGCACGGCATATCGACACCCTTCTGGGCGACCTGCGCCTGCCTTACAGCGCCGAGGTCCAGGAGGAGGAGCGCATGCTGGAGCTGGAGGTCCGTGCCATGATGGACCACTGCCTGGAGGCCGGCGGCGGGGACATCGCCCTGGGCCTGTGCCTGGGCGTGGAGCGCGGCTGGATCGACACCATGGTATCCCCCTGGCGCTATAACCACGGCAAGGTCCGCATCATGCGCGACTCCTCCAACGCCATGCGCTATCTGGACACCGGCGACATGCCCCTGCCCAAGGAAGTCAAGGAGTACCACCTGGAGAAGCTGAAGAGCCGGGAGAAGAAGGAGGGCCGCCCCTGCGACTTCCAGATGGTGGTCAGCGACCTGCTCTACGCCGCCCGCCTGCCCGAGAATCTTTACGACAAGTACGACACCGCGCTGTGAGCGCGGCAGGACCCATTGACAGAAACACAGCGCCCCGACCATTAGCGGGATGTTCGCAAGACAGCAAAAGATGAAAGGCGTGACCACGAAGGTCACGCCTTTTACACGATGAGGATAGCCGCAAAACGGCGCAAGGGATACGGTCCATTGTTCGGAACGCAGCGGCGAAAAACAGCCCGGACATTCACGGGCCTGGAGCGTCTTGCCTCGCAGAGCGCGCATACGGGGCGCCCCGTATAGAAGTGCGCCCTTGCAGCGGTTCGACAAACTTGAAGTTGTCTTTTAGTTTCATTCTGATACTTTTTTAAGTATATCTTCTAATTCTATGTCTGGATTTTTTGTACGTATTGAAATATTAGGATAATTATCAGCCAAGGTAATGATAACATGATCATTTCCCAGATACCCATATAAACGGTACATTAAATCGTGCCCCATTGTTTTAATGTCATCATAGTCCTTCAAAAATGTTGAAATCAGATATTCATCACCGTCTACTGATTTCATATCTCCGTCTACGCCTTCAATTAATCTTACTTTTATAGGTTTAAAATTTGTTTCATATAACCCATTTATAAATGCGTACACGTCTATATCCTTATCGTTTTTGTAAGCCTTATTATACATTGTCCCAAATTTTATATCTCTAGTCTTTATCATATTGATCCCTCCAAATCCCGATTGTATAATCACATAATTTAAGGTTTTCATTAGCTGTTATATTTTATTAATAAATTCCCCGCTAACCCTTATAAACACTAACTTTTCTGTAAGTGAGTTTTCCCTTATGTATTCCCTTTTGTTATATCGTTTTACAAGGCTTTGTGAACTCTCATAAGGGCAAAAATAAGGGAAAAGAAATCACATAACACATTATAACACAATATAAATGGACTGTGTGAACTGAATGAAATGCTTTTTATAATTACAGGAAAGGACAGATAAAAATGAGATTGATATATGCAGAATACAACCCGCTAACCAACAGCATTGATATAACCACATTTGATAATTACATATTAAGAATTGATTGCAACAAAGCCGAGGATGGTTTGAAAACTACTCTCTGCTCACAAAATGCTCTTAATGCCTTGGCAATAGATGAGCCCTTAGAATATGCAAGACTTGCTTTAGATGAAGAAATGCAGACATGGGTAGATGCAATTGATAGCTTAGAGGTTTGGTGATTTATTAGGCAGACTGCTATGAATGGAGAGCAGTCTGTCTATATTAATTTCTCGCCGGAAATATGAGAGAACCATTGTAAAGGAATTTGATTATAACGATTATAAATTGCCAGATGATTATAAGGAATATCCACAATTTAATTTTTTCAAATAATATTAGCTATGAGAACTGCTTCCTTTAGAGTAACACTCATGGCTATTTTGGGCTCAGTGGTTACTCTGTTGATTCTGAATAAACATCGCGGTTATCTCGTCGGCACCTTCAATCATACCTCTATTTATCCATTCCTCTATCCATCCAAATAGACCATATGCAAAAAAAGCATGCTGGTAAGCAATCGTGGAGAGATATTCCGGACGAGGTCCGCAATCCTCAATGATATAGTTTAATAATAAATGCGACAAATGCTGATTATGCAGCAACAAATAGAAATCTTGATTTGCCTTAAGATGCTCAAAGAGGCTGGAAAAAAGCATTGTGGGATTCGTTTCGTCAGATGCCTCAAAGTCCTTTTTCCATGTTATGAGAAGACTGTGAAGATATTCGTCAATAATGGCTTCCTTTGAGGTGAAATTTCGATAGAAAGATGCTCGGCTAACACCTGCATTTTTTACAAGGGTTCCTATGACGATTTTGTCGAAATCCTCCGTTTCCATCATCTCCAACAAAGTTTTGGTCATTTGTGTTCGAACATAAGAGTTTTTCTCTTGATTATTCATTTGCTGATACAATCCTCCTTTTTTGTCTCATTTTTGATGAGACAATTGACTTAACACCAATACGATGATACAATTGTCTCGACAAAATGTCAAGGAGGTATTTTGATGAAAAAGAAAATAGTAATTATTGTTATCGTGGTTTTGTTAGGAATTGCAGTAGGGATAGGGCTCTGCAATCTGTTTCTTAGTAGTCTGTGAGGTGAATAGGATGGTTAAAAAAATGTTTGGAAAAATCGGATTTGTTATTCTATGCATTGTATTATTTGTAATAGCTGCTACTATCAGTTTTTTTGTAATGATGAAATATAAGATAGAAGCTCCCTACCGTTATTTAAAAATCGAGGATACATCATTGTACACTGTGATTTATGATTTAGATACAGATGGAAAAGATACAACAAAATATGACTTATATCTTCCATCCAGCGTAGATAAAAACAAAGAATATTCGTTGATTTTTTATATACATGGTGGCGGTTTTACTGGTGGAGATAAAGCAGACGGAAAATACTGGTGCCCTTACTATGCATCAAAAGGTATGGTAGCCGTTTCGGTTAACTATACGCTCTCAAAGGGTGACGGAGTTGCAAACCTGAATACAATGTACGCAGAACTTCGGAATACCATGCAGGTGGTTATCGATGATTGTGCAAATCGTGGATATAACATCACAGAAATGGCAACAACAGGAGGTTCAGCCGGTGGTTGTCTTGCTTTGCTTGTAGCATACAGAGAGCCTGAGACACTTCCTGTTCCGGTTAGGTTCGTATTTGAGCAGACAGGTCCGGTTTCTTTTGAGCCAGATTTGTGGGGACAAGAAGATGACGAAGGCAGAGCTGCATTTGTTTCATTGATGACAGGCTATTCGTTCTCTGCATCCGATGTTGGTACGGATGAATACCAAAAAGCAATTGATGAAATCTCACCGGCAACAATGGTGAATGGTGATACTGTTCCTACTATCCTTGCATACGGTCCCAAAGATATCGTTGTTCCAACTGACATTAAGTATGAATTGATTAACAAACTCGAACAGTATGACGTAACCTATCAGTTCATTGAATTTCCAAACTCCGGTCATGGTCTCCTGAACGATTCGGATAAATCTTTGGAATTCTATCAATTGACAGACGAATATATCGATAAATACTTTG
>CAYPEJ010000066.1:0-5862 GCA_964409685.1 uncultured Anaeromicropila sp. | reverse complement strand
GCATTGCGGACGGTTTTCAGGCGATGAGCTATCATCAGAATGGTCTTTTCTTTGGTCAGTGCTTCAATGGCATTGGTCAGCTCCTGCTCGCTTTCCGGGTCAACGTTCGCGGTGGCCTCGTCCAGAATGATAATAGGCGCATCCTTCATAATGGCACGGGCGATGGAAATTCGCTGCTTTTCGCCGCTCGAAAGGTCGGCTCCGCCCTCGCCGATCAGAGTTTCATAGCCCTTGGGCAGTGCTGTGATGAAGTCATGACAGCAGGCTTTCTTTGCCGCTTCGATCACCTTTTCCATCGGCGCATTCGGCTGTCCGAAGCGAATATTGTTGGCTATCGTGTCGCGAAACAGATAAACATTCTGGAACAAGAAGCTAAAATTTCTCATGAGAGAATCCATGCTGTATTCCTTTACATCCACGCCGCCGAGCTTCACGCTTCCCTTGTCCACATCCCAGAAGCGTGCGATAAGGTGGCAAAGCGTCGTTTTTCCGCCGCCAGACGGACCGACGATGGCCGTTGTGGTTTTTTCGGGGATATGCACCGAAACGCCGTCAATGATCCTTCGCTTGTCATAGGAAAACTCAACATTTTCCAGGTCGATATCATAGCTTGCCGGTGTGATATCCCGTCCGTCTGTGTCCATCGTGGGCATATCAAGTACTGAGCTTGCCTTGCTCACATAAAGCTCCACATTTCTAAGCATTGCCGAATAGCTGCCCGCGCTGTCAAGCGCACCGAACAGAATGAAGGCGGATATGATCATGACCACCGCGTTCAAAAGCTCCATCGTGCCGTTCAAATAAAATGCAACAGAGGCTCCCGCGACCAACACGCCGATCAACTTTGCGGTCAGGCTTTGTAAAAACATGATCGGAACAAAGTTAAGCTCGGTCTTTATGCTTGCCGCCGTATTTTCATCAATGGCGCAATTTAACGCCTCGCTCTTTTCACCGGTAAGATTATACGACTTGACCTCCGCAATGCCCTGAATGTACTCGATAACCTTTTCAACCAGTGTGCGGTCGGAGGCATCCTTCATCGGCGCGAGCGTCTTTGCTCTCCTTTGCAAAAGACTGTTGACCGCAAAGAAAAGCAGGACACCCAAAATGGCAATACCTCCGATCCGAAGATCAAACATACAGATCATCAGCACAACAACGGCAGTGGTCAAAATGCCCTGAGTCACCATCATAACAACACGTGTCGCGACATCCGCCAGAGTCTCCATGCTGTTTGTGGCTACCGAGGTGATATAGCCGAGGCTGTTTCGGTTAAAATAGCCCATCGGCAGATATTTAAGATGCTCGGCAATTTCTATGCGCTTGTCGGCGCAGGTTCCGTAGCCCGCCTCGCATTGGAGCATTGTCGAGCGGTAATTCGCAAAGGCATTTCCCGCAACACTGACGAGCATTATCCCGAGTGAAAGCAGAATATGCCGCGAAGTTAAAGCCCCCTCCACAACGCCCTGTAGGGTCACGGCAATGGCCGGGATTTTCATCGCCTCGAACAGAGCCTTCAGTACACCGAGAAAAACAGAGCGCAGGAATTTCCGCTTATTGGTTTCACCGCAGAAGTCAAAAAATCGTTTGAAAATTTGGATCATATCTCATCAGCTCCTTTCGTCGTATCTCTCACCGCGATGTGCGATCGCCACATTGCCTCGTACAGGCTGTCGTTTTTCAGCAGCTCCTCGTGCCTTCCGCTTGCACGGATATTTCCGTCCTCGACCACAAAAATCCTATCGCTGTTTGTGATCGTAGAGAGCCTGTGCGCGATGACGAGCAGAGTCTTTCCCTTCGTGAGCTTTGCCACCGAGGACTGTATCAAGGCTTCGTTCTCCGGATCGGTAAAGGCGGTCGCCTCGTCCAAAATTATTATCGGTGCGCTTTTAAGCATTGCACGCGCGATCGAAATTCGCTGACGCTCGCCGCCCGAGAGATGTCCGCCCGCGCCGCCGACGATTGTTTGATAGCCGTTTTCCAAACTCATAATAAAGTCGTGACAGCCGCTCCTTTTCGCCGTCTCGATCACCTCTTCATCTGTTGCAGCCTTGTCACCCATTCGGATGTTCTCCATTATCGTCGTGTCAAAGAGGTAATTGTCCTGCGAAACATAGGCTATGCGCCGATTGTAATCCGCCTGAGTGAGTGAGCGAATATCAACGCCGCCGACAGTGATGCTTCCTCCCTTTACATCCCACAGCCCCGCGATAAGCTTTGCAACCGTGGATTTTCCGCTACCGGAGGGACCCACAAAGGCATTGACGGTTTTCTCCTCAAGCTTCATGGATATCCCGTGAAGCACCTCATTTTCGCGGTAGCCGAAGGTCACATCCTTCAGTACGATATCGTTGCTTTCGGGCTGAGCTTCGGACACCTCGGGACGCTCCTGCTCCTCTTCGTCCAAAATATCGGTCACTTCTCCGATTATCGTTCCGAGTTTTGCCAGATCGTCACCGTAGGACATCACCGTGATCAGCGATGCCACCAATCCGACCGAGAACAGTATCACCCGAATGAAGGTATCGGTATCCAGCGTTCCGGCACGAAACAGCAGACCGCCGATCGGCAGCACCGCAAGCATCGTTGCCGGGAATATCGACATGGCAAGGCAGAAATAGATGTTGCACCGCCGCATCCATTCAACATAGCAGCTCGCGCCCTCCTTAGCCGCCGTAACGAATTTCTCGTAGGAGCTCTGCGCCTTTCCGAACGCCTTTATGACCTCGATACCGTTTATGTACTCCACCGCCGTATCGTTTAGTATCTTGGTCTTGTTTACGGTGTTTTGATAGCTTTCGGCATAGCCGCGGGTCATCAGAGCATAGCAGCCGAAGCCGATCGGTACCGTCACCAGCACCGCCAATGCCATTCGCCAATCGAGGGCAAACAGATAGACGAGCAGTGCTATCGGCACCAAAAGGTTTGAGGTGAACTCGGGGATGATGTGCGCCATAGTGGTCTCTATGCTGTCAACACGCTCCACAAGCACGTTTTTGACCGAGCCCGAGGGCATATCGAGCACCGTCCCAAGCGGCACGCGCGAGAGCTTTTCGCAGACCCGCTTGCGGATATTGCCGAGTACCGCGAAGGTTGCATTATGCGAAAGTGTGGTGGAAATACTGTGAAAGCCGCAGCGTCCCCCCCACAAAAGAGCCATTATAAGGCAGCCCTTCAAGTAAACGCCGCCCTCGCGGCAGCCGCTCAAAAGCTCGGCAATGATATTCGCCATCACGAAATAGGGCAATATCCCGCAGATAACACCGCAAACGGCACTTATCACGCTGAGAATGTACTTCGGACGATATTTCCCCGCAAGCTCCCATATCCACGCCGCCGCGGAGCGGTTCATTTTTTGATTCATCTTTTACCTCCTGTCATTTCTGTATTCGCCGGGTGTCATTCCGAATATATCCTTGAATGCCGCCGCGAATTTGCTCGGGTTGTCGTAGCCGACCGCAGATGCGATCTCGATTATCCGCTTTTTGCGCTCTCTCACCAGCATATCCGCCGCCAAATTCATCCTGTGCGTGCGGATATAAGTGTGTATCGGACTTCCGTAAACACCCTTGAAGCCGACCTTGAGAGCGGCAGTGTTGAGTTCGAACCGCTTTGCAAGCTCCTCTGTTGTGTGATTTTCCGTCGGATTTTCGGTCAGCAGCTTGTGTATAGCCTTGATCTTTTCTGTTTGACTCGAATAGAAATACGGTCGGTCATCCTTTTGCTCGGACAGCTCCAAGGCTCTTAAAAATACCAAAAGCTCCATGACCTTGATCCTGAAATAATCCATTCGAAGCCTTGACGGAACATTGTAAAGCTCCGAGAAGATATGCTCGATCGAAGGGTGCTTTCGCAGAACATAAATTCCGTCCTTGCCGCAGAATTTGTCCGCCAGTGCCGCAAGCTCGACCGATACGCACGGCATTGCCTCACACACGGCTTTTCCCGCATTATCCAAAAAGAACCCGACAGTGATCCCGTGATAGTGTGACACGGGAAAGTACATATCTCCGTTGTGATGGACTCGTCTGTCGAGCCGCAAGTCGCCCGCTTCCATGTAATAGCGCATATCCCTGTCGGTCCGATGCTCGATCCTCCCCTCTCGGCAGTGGTCTATGCAAAATATCCGCGAGGAACTGTTAAAACGGCTGAAGCAGTGGCTCATGTGAAAATCGTTGTACATGAGATACACACCGTCAAATACCCGATAGATCGTCATCAGTCCGTCTCCATCGGGAGACTTCATACGCAGCACCTTGCACTCCTCGTTCTCCACGACCTCCTCAAGATTTTCACCCATATCCGTACTGTGGAACATTGCCCACGGATTATATTCATTTTCCAAAATTCACACCTCCTTGAAATTGAGTTAGAGTCGGCTAACCCAAACGAATTAAAGAAAGCCGCTCTTCACGGCTTTCATAAACAATTATACAGCTTTTCAGGTTGGATTTCCACTCCGAACAGTTATTTAAGCTCCATTTGGCGAAATTTTTCTACCCGAGCACATTCACGATCGCGGCACTTAGCACCGCCACCGCGCAAAACATCGGGATACCGCGCAAAAACGAGTTTATATGCTTTGTCGGGTCTTGATAATGCTCCCTTTCGGGCAAAAACGAAAAGCGTATCCGCTTCGTGCTTCGCCACCACAAAAGGTCGATGATCACCAGATCAAACGCTCCCAAGCCCTCTCCCAGAGTGAGCAAAAAGGCGAATGCAGTCCAAAAGTCGTTCAGTCCGAGACTCTTTTTCATGATCACCCCGAGTACTGAAAATACAACTGTAAAGAGCAAAATATTTCCAAAGAGAACAGCCGATACGGATTCCTCCCTCGGTGCGACTTTGCCGAGCTCGGTATGCTCCCGCACCGCCCTCTGAACAGCCTCGGGATAGGAACGAAGCCCTGCGAGGTTTTTCTTGTCCGTCCCCGTGCCGAAAAAGCAGCAAAGCCAGTAGAACATATAAAAGATTAACGCAGCTGTGATTTTGGCAAGCATTGCTTATCCCTCCCTTTTCCTTTTGTACCCGCAATCGCAGTAGTCATCGCCGTTGGTAAGAGTACACTCTCGTACAAATCGAGATGCACCGCCCGCTTCGCTCATGGCGTAGTCCAGAGCGCACATTGCCGGAACAAGCTCAAAAAGCCCCAGCTCACGCATCAGTGTGCAGATACCGCATTTCGTGAACCGTGCCTCGTAGCCGCTGTCATCATCATATGGCAGAAAGTCCATATTCCAGGAATATGGATTGCGGTCGGCCGCTCTGAAAGCGGCGGTTTTCTTCATACCTTCAATATCCTTCGGCGTGAATTTCTGCTTTCCGCTCATACGGCAGAACCATTTCATCGGTGCAGTCATCATGGATTTGCGGTAGTAGACCGTCAGCGTTTCAACATCGGGGCGTTCGGACATATTCAGTACCACCGCCGAAAGCATTGCGCAACCGACGATGTTCATCCGAAAGCGGTCGCCCTTTTCAAATTCGGGCAGCTCGCCAATTATTTCTCTGTATTTTCCCTTCGCCTTTGTCATGGTAGCCTTGGCATCCGCTTCGGTAATGCAGAAAACGGCGGTCAGATTTTTTTCAAATGAAGCGCAAAAGAACTGCCACACAGCAGAGGGCATCCCTATGTATTTCACACTGTTCCTCCTCACCAAATCCAAAGCATCAGCGCACCGCTTAAAAGACTTGCCAAAATCGCAAAGGGTATCACAGGCAAGCAAACCTTAACATGAAACCATTTTTGATGGTATTCCCTTTCCATATGCTCCGTTCCCGGAAGGCGAAAACGCTTGATGTTGGCAAACAGCACCCAATCCAAAAAGAAAGTATCCCATGCAAACAAACAGAGCATATAAA
>CAYPEJ010000065.1:0-6363 GCA_964409685.1 uncultured Anaeromicropila sp. | reverse complement strand
AGAATTCAAAAAGTGCAGGTAAAAAAATTGATAGGCACTTTTTGAATTCTTAAAATATTCTTAAACTTTTTGATATTGCCTTATAAGGCATATCTTAAAGAGGTTTAAGGAATGTTTAAGAATTCAAAAAGTGCAGGTAAAAAAATTGATAGGCACTTTTTGAATTCTTAAAATTACATTAAAATGTAACATTTAAGTAACACAGATTCTTTAAAATTTTTTAAAGAACTTAAACACTCTACCTATATTCAAAATTTCTGTAAATCAAATTCTATAAATCAAATTCTATAACACATATAAACAAAAAATATAAAATCATTTGTAACAAATATTTTTATATCATTGTATTATATAATATATGAATTCAATACAAAATAATTTTATATCATTGTATTATATAATTTTAATCCAAAAAATTTGAATTCTTAATTAAAACTTTTATAAAATAATCCTAAAGGATAAAACTATGAGAACTGAACTTACAAACAATCAAAAAGGCAGGTTAAACCTTTATAAGGAATCCAGAATGGAAATTCTTAATTACCTTGCTACGCACGAAGTTTTAAGAAATTATAAAACAAATCACAGAAAACAATATTCATATACCACTTATCACAATGTGAATATCCTTAAATCAAGGATTAAAAACTATGAAGCCCATTTTAGAAACATTGGAATTTCAGTTTTGAAAATGCAAAAAATGAATAGGTATGTTAAGAAAATAAGGGAAAACAGGAACTTTGATGAGTCTAAACTTGATTTAATTTGCTTAAAATACATAAATGATTTCCTTAAGTCCGTTGATTTAACTTCCTGCACTCATAAAAAGGAAGAAATTCCTAATCAATTTGAGATGAAGCAAATTAGCGATTATAAATCCTTAAAAAGGAAAAGAGCACTTAAAACACTTAATCCAAGGGTTCAAGCAAGGATTATAAACCGAAGGTTAAAAAGGTTGTTCTATGCACTTAATCCAAAAGGCACAGCAAGTGAGTTCTTTGTATTCCTAAATGAAACCCTTTCAAATGTGGAAAAAGATGGAAACTACCTTCCAAACCTGGTAAAAAGGGCAAAAGAAATATCCCCTGGTTATGAATATTAAAATAAAATACCATAAAATACACTATTAGTGTATTATTTGGATTTTGAATATCCTAAAATACACTATTAGTGTATTATTTGGAAATTAAATATTTTAAATAAAGGTTAAAAAATTGAAGCAAAAAATTAGGCACGATTATACAAATGAAGTGGAACTAAAATCCCTTCTTATAAGAGAAAGAAACAATTATTATAACATTGGAACATTGGATTCTAATCAAGTTATAAACCTCCTTATACAGGAATATAAACAAAGTAAATCACAAGAAACTAAAGAAAAAATAATCAAATTAAGTCAAGAGACTAAAATTGATAAAGATTCTCATAATAAGTTCGGTGAAATTGTTCTTTTAATGATTAAAAAAATCCTTACAAAACCAAACTTTTCAGGATATTCCTGGACTGATGAGTTTTATAGTGTTGCCTGTTATAGGGTGTTTAAATATCTCCATAATTTTGATTTCCAAAAGAAATCAGTAAGGACAAATAACCAAGTATCAGCATTCTCATATATTACACAAATAATAACAATGAGTATACTTGAAGTAATCAATAAACACAATAAACTTTCACAAGATTTAAATGATTATATGGAAAAATATACAAATGATTATGATATTCCTAGAGAATCTAAAAATTCTAGTCATTTAGAGGAAAACCCACAAGAGGAAAAAGATTTTATCATTGATTACAATTTTAAATCCTTAAAAGATGAACTCCCTAAAATATTAAAAGATTTAAATACAAATATAAAAATATTTTATCCTAAATCATATAAAATAACTTATGATGAGTATGCAGAAATATCAGAGATTTTAAAACACCAAAAACATTTAGTTTCTTTAATCAAACTTGAGTTTTAAAAGGATTTAAAATGAACCAAAAAATACAGGAAGAAATTAAATTATTAAATGCTTTTTATGATTATCTTAAAATAAATACTAATGATTGTATTTTAGATGTTATAAATGAGTTTTGCTTTGAAAGAAATATTCCTATTGAGGAAATAGGATATTTAATTTCACAAGATCCTGCTTTAAAAACTTACGCAGAGGAAAACTTAAAAAAATTTAAATACATTAAAACGGAAAAAGTTAAAGACATTGAAACTTGGTAACAAATATAAAATACCAATATATTGGAATATATGTTACCAAAAAATACCAATATATTGGAATATATGTTACAAAAAAATTGGTATTTTTTAATTTTTGGGATTTCTATAAGTGATAAAAACTAAAGAAGAATTAAAACAATACATTTTAGAAGAACTTGGGTCTCCACAAATAAATGTGGAATTGACAGATAGTCAAATATACCATAATGTTGAGAAAGCAATACAAAAGTTCACTAATGTTGCTTATGATGGAGAATTAACAAGATTCTTAAAATTTGAATGTCAAGGACGAGGTGATTATAAGGTAGATCCAAGTATTGAAGAAATTTTAAGAGTTGAGGAAACTTCAGTATTTTCAGTATTTGATTTACAAGGTTTTTATGTAGACCAGAATTTAGTTAATTTCATAATGAATAATAACTCCGTTGCAGTTTCTTACCTTTGCACTTTATCAGCAACTAGGAGTTTATTGGAAAAATTCTTTAAACACCAAGTTGCTTATGAGTTCAATTCTTTAAAATCAACCTTATATATTTTTGAGGATTTCTTTGGGCCTCTTTTAATTGAGTGCAAACAAAGATATATACCGGACACTTATGATAAAATATTCGACCAAGAATGGGTTAAGGAATATTCAGTAGAATTATGCAGATTAACACAGAGTGTGGTTTTAGGCAAATATACACAGCAATTGGTTGGTGGTAGTTCAGTTAACTGGTCGGAAATTAGGAGTTTAGCACAAGAAAATCTTCAAAAACTTGAAGAAACCTTAATGGAGAAATGGAGAGAACCTGCTCCTTTCTTAATCCTTTAAAAGGCATTCTATGGCAATAATAGAAGGATTGATTGTTTCTGGTGTAAAAAAAATGTTCGAGAAAGTTGGGGGTGTTGAAGGGATAAAACAAGCCTTAACTAATGGTAAATCAAATCAATTTAATAAACAAGATTTAGCAAAATCCACTTCTGCAGAAACTACTAACACAATAAAAATTATAAAATATCCACACGATATAGACACTAACCCTCTAAAGCTTAATAAAAGTGTAACATTTTACATTTTAAAAAATGTTGAATATATGAAATTTGCAGAGAAGGTAGTAGAAAACTCAATACAAGCTGTTAAGAGGGTTGGAACTGGTTTAAAAGATATGGCTTCCAATGTTGTTGAGGGTGTTGCTAGTGGTGAATATTCAAATACTTTAAAGAATATAGGCACAGAATCTATAGGCATTTTAAATACAGCAGTTGGAGATATTTTAGGAAAAAATGGAAGCACTGGTAGTCTCCCTGAAAATTACAAAAAAGAAGCATTTGAAGCAATTTTTAAATTGCCTATTCCTAACAATATTATGGACCAAGACTCACATTCTTATAGTGATGGAAAATTTGAAAATACTGGTGCTCCTGTAAAGGCTGTTATGGAAGGCTATAACACTATAAAAGACTTTGGAGACTCAATAGTTCAAACTGGTGCATATATTGGAGACAGAAACAGGCAAGCACCAGCAATCCCCCAATTACCAGTATTAAATCCTTATCAATGGCAAAAATATGAAGGCTCAAGTATGAAAACCTTTTCTTTTGTTTTCTTTTTTGTTCCAAGGACAAAAGAAGAAGCAAATGAAATGATGAGAATTGTTTATTTGTTAAAAAAGTTTTCATATCCGGACACCGTTGATTTCAAAATAGACAAAAATGAATACAAAAACCTTTCTTCAGCATTTGTTGAGCCACCTCCAAAGGTTTTAATTAAGTTCAATAATCCTAAACTCCAGAAATTGATAAATCCTGGAATATGTGTTATTGAAAGTGTTACAACTACTTTTAATGAAGGACAGACTGTAGGCTTAACGCAAGACGGTGTGCCTCGTTTTATTGAAGTAAACTTAACCATTAAAGAATATAATCAAAGATTTAGAAGTGATTTTGAGAGTTCATAATGGATAGTTTAAAACTTGTTAAGAATTTACTAAAAACAAATTTAACTGATACCAGTAAGAATTTGAAAGTTGGTAGAGTTTTAATGTTTAGATATAAGGCAAAAACAAAAGCAACTTATGATGCTACACCCTTTGCTTTAATTCTAAACACATCTAATTCTTATGTATTAGGAATAAACTTTCATTGGACCCCTATTCCATTAAGAATTAGTTTATTGAACTATATTTTTAGAAAAAACAAACAAAACATAAAAAATAATAAACCTTTAGAAGTATCATATAATGATTTAAGAAGAATTGTTAAAACAAAAGCATATAGGAATATTATAAAATTGTATATAAAGAAAAGGATTTCTAAACAAAGTGTGTTAATACCCTTTGAAAATCTAGAACAAATTGCAAAAACAAAAAGTGAAACTTTTACAGGAATTTCAGAGAATAAATTGTATAAAATTGCTAATAGATTATAAAATTTAAAATTGTATATAATATAAAATTTACAAAATAAAATTTAACAAATTTAATTTTATAAAATTATTTTTGTTAAATTTTATAAAATTATTTTTATATTTTAAAACTATAAAAGGAAAATATGTTAGGCTTAAATAAAGTAATTATAAACGCACAGAGAATAAATTGGAGTTTAACCTCTAATTTCTATGTCCGTTTAACACCAGCAGAACCAAGGGTTCAAAATGCTGTAGGGTGGTCGGCAACTTCCGATTTTGAGGAAATTATCCAGATTTCTTTAAAAAACATTGATTTACCACAGCACACAGCAGATTTAGTGGAAAAAATTACTGCTGGAGATTGGCATTTTTCAAGAAATGAAGATGAGCCATATATTGTTAATCTAACATTTAGAGATATGTGGGGAGGCACCTTATACAGGATATTTAAAAACATTTGGACTATTGGAAAATTAAGTTATCCTAATTATAGTTGGTTTAATATTGAAGTATATTTAACAAATGCCTCAGCAAATAATGAACCAATAATGGTATTTAGGACAACTACAGGTTTTCTCTCAAGTATTTCTCAAGTTCAATTATCACACGATAACTCTGAAATAATGGAATTTACGGTAGAATTTAAAACAAATGAACCAGAAACAGACTTTTCTAAAACTATAGAAACTTGGGATGGAGTCCAAAAAGACCTAACTTCAAGTGGTTCAGGTAATAAATATTCTAAAGCATTAGAAGCAGGATTGAATGGTATTAAATCCTTTGCTAATAATATGTTTAACGGAATTTCAAATAAAGTAACAAATAAAGTAACAAGTTCAGTTAAGGATTTTTTAAATTGGGATTGAAACTCTATAATTTACTAATTGAAATATAAAAATATTTGTTATTCATAAAAGATTTAAAATGCAGTTTAATTTTACATTATCAGACTTAAAGAAACAACTTGGAGATGGACTTGGTATTAGGTCATCTCACTATGCTATATTAGTTCCTTTGCCTTATGAAGGGTCAAAGAAACTAGCAATATTAGCAAGAAGCACTTCTTTGCCTGAAAGAAATATAGGCTCCGTTGATTTATACCATAAAGGCAGGAGATATAAAGTTAGGGGTGAAACTGATTTAGCAGGCACATATAACATTTCTTTAACTGATGACTCTAAAATGAATTTAAGAAAGTATTTTGACTCCTGGTTAAGGAGTGTAGATGACACCACCATAGAATATAATGGAATTTTCAATGATGAGAGTGATGGGAATTTTAGAGATTTAATCAATGTTGCTGGGGGTGCCTTTAGAGCAATAAATGAAATTGCTTCAGCATTCTCAATTAAAGGGGTTTCTGGAACATTAAGAGACTCCTTAATGGGGAATGAAATACTTGCACCATACCAAGTAGATGTGGATGTCTACCAATTAAATCCCGAAAGAAAACCTATATATGGGTATAGATTACAAAATTGCTATCCTACTGAAGTAGGGGCAGTAGAAATAACTGATGAAACTCCGGACCAATTATCAATGTTTAATGTAACATTAACATATAGTGATTTTATACCATTAGATCCATCAGTTAGTGAAAGTTCAAAAATTATCAGTTCAATTTTAGGCGATAGTGTAACAAGTGCAGTCCAGCAAGCAAAAACAACTTTTGAGACTCTTTTAACATAAAATTAAAAGAACATAATACTTTAGTATATAATACTTTAGTATATAATACTTTAGTATATAATACTTT
>CAYPEJ010000064.1:0-6411 GCA_964409685.1 uncultured Anaeromicropila sp. | reverse complement strand
CTGCGACCTCTTGATCCCAAATCAAGCGCTCTAGCCAAGCTGAGCCACACCCCGTCGGTGCTTTTAAAGACTTAATGTTTGCCGTCTTTACCGTGTCGCTTTTTTCTGTATCGCTGCGACGCAAGAGTTATTATAGACTATGACAATATAAAAGTCAACACTTTTTTTTATTTTTTTAAAAAAAACTTTAAAAGCCCGAAAAATCAGCACTTTTAGACATAATTTATAGTAAAATGAGCCTCACCATTTTTATCAATTTCCATTAAAATAAAACTTGGTCGTCTTCCAGGTTGACGTGGTTGTGTAATGCTTCCTGGGTTAATTGCTATTACATCATCACTCATATCGATAGATGGAATGTGAGTATGACCATACATAACAATATCAACCTTTCTCTCTCTGGCTGCATCTTTTAATGTATTGGTATCATAATAAACACTGTATCTATGCCCATGTGTCATAAAAACAGAATATTTTCCTATGGTAATAATCTTTTCCCGTGGAATATCAGTAAAATAATCGTTATTTCCTGATATCATTTCAACTCGACATTTTACAAAAGTCTCAATAAAATGTTCTGAACCCTCTAAATCGCCAAGATGCAAAAAAAGGTCGATATCACCAACTCTATCTAATACTGTATTCAAATGATTATTTCTTCCATGTGAATCGCTCACTATTAGTATTCTCATAATTGTCCTTTCTATGCAGCAACTCTCTTTTTATCTGCATAAAATTATTTTATCTTTTCGATTAAAATCTGTTTCATTTCCTCTAATGCTTTTCCACGATGACTAATTTTATTCTTTTGTTCTGGTGTTAATTGTGCTGTTGTACATTGAAATTCTGGTACATAAAAGATTGGGTCATATCCAAAGCCTTCTTCCCCCTCGATTTTATATCCAATTTCACCTTCTATTGTTGCTCTTGTTGTAAAAGTTTCTCCATCTGGCATTACACAAGCTATTGCACAAACAAAGCGTGCACTTCTCTCAGTTCCCTTTGCTTCTGCTAGTTGATCAATAATCGCTTGATTTTTTATATCATAGGAAGTGTTTTCCCCCATATAACGTGCGGACATAATACCAGGTGCCTTATCTAAATAGTCTACCTCTAATCCAGAATCATCCGCTAATACAATTTCATTGGTTATCTCTGAAATAGCTTTCGCCTTGATAATAGCATTTTCTTCAAATGTTGTTCCGTTTTCTTCTATATCTACATTCAAATTAATGTCTTTGAGTGAAAAAACTTCAACGCCCAAATCCCTTAACATCATTTTTACTTCTTTTACTTTACCTTGATTCGTTGTTGCAAATATTATCTTTTTCATGTTCTACCTCTTTAATATTTTATACTGTTGTTACTCTTTGCTTCTATTCTATTACCTTTATTGCCTCAGCAATTGCTTCTGCAATTACATCCTGATTTTTTCTCTCTTTTAGAAAAGAAAACTCATCCTTATTGGAAATGAATCCAATTTCAACTAGTGCAATTGGGATTTTTGATTTACGCATTATGTAAATATTATCTCCCTCTAATAAGCCTCTATTTACTTGTTTTGTAGTTCCTACAATGGTTTCTAATAGAATATTGGCTAACTCTTTTGACTTAATTTTACCATTTTTACTCTTCTCAGAATACAATACCTCAACCCCAGTTGCATCCAAATTATCTGCGCTATTACAATGAATACTAATACAATAGTCTGCATCAATACTGTGAATCATTTCAATCCTATCTTCCGGAGCTAAATAAGTATCGTTTTCTCTTGTCAGATAAACTTTTACATTTTCATGTTGTTCTAACTTTTCTTGTATTCTCTTTGCAACAGATAAGTTAATCTTTTTTTCCATATACTTCTTATCTACTGCAAATGTACCACTGTCAATACCACCATGTCCTGCATCTAGAATAATTACTTTTTGAAATAACTCCTTTGGCTCATAAAAACCAATATAGATATTACTTGCGTCTTGATATACCTCAACTTCATATCCTCTTTTCAAAGAAAATTCTATTTCGGCTTTATATTCTCTTTCACTATGAGAATAAGAAATCTGTTTACTTTTATTGATTTCTACACTATTTATTATAAAATTACTAAAAGAAATTGGTTCAAATGAAGTATATATTAACTTCATTTTTTTCTTTAAGACCTGGTTCTTGACTTGTATATTTCCTAGTATAGATTTGCTTTTTTGTATTTTTACATAATTAGAGCAATTGGATAACATATAATCAATTGATTCGTTTAATGTATATTGGGCAGTTGTATTTGCTTCTAATGTCTGTCTTTTATTGGCCTTTTGAAAAATACTGCTTCCTAGACAAAAACACAAGAAGAAAACACTCTGTATTACTGCTATCCTTAGTATTCTTTTTTCCACACTGCACCTCCAATCACTCTAATTATATTACATATTTACTGATATCTCAAATACTAGGCTTTTCTTGCTGGTGGCTTTGGTCCCATATATTGATAAAAATAAGTTTTTAACATACCATTATATATCTTACGATTCTTTGTTGGTTTCTTACCAATATATTTTGCTGCATCTTCATATCCTGATACAATAAAATAGGACCATGAATCTAAAGCATCAAATGTTTTACCAATGTCACTATAGAGCTTTGGCATATCTTTTTTTTCTTCTAATCGTTCACCGTAAGGTGGGTTTGTAATAATAAAACCGTACTTCTTCGGACTCTTCAAATCATGGAAATCACGTTGTTGGAAATGAATATATTGTGATACGTCTGCACGTTCTGCATTTTCGCGAGCTGCTTTTACCATATCTGGGTCTAAATCAAATGCTTGGATTTGCATTGTAACGTCTTTATTAATAGCCTTATATGCTTCATCAATGGCATTGTACCAATCTTTTGCTGGTAAAATATTTGTCCAATGCTCTGCAATAAAGGAACGGTTAATACCTGGTGCAATATTAGCTCCAATTAATGCAGCTTCAATTGCAATAGTTCCACTTCCGCAGAATGGGTCAATTAGAATTCTATCCTTCTTCCATGGAGTAAGCATAATTAATGCTGCCGCAAGTGTTTCACTAATTGGTGCCTTTGCAGTTGCTTGACGATATCCTCTCTTATGAAGAGAAACTCCAGTTGTATCTAGTCCTATCGTAACTTCATCTTTTAATAAATTTACACGGATTGGGTATTTTGCTCCTGTTTCACTTAACCAATCCACGCCATATACTGATTTTAATCTTTCTACAATTGCTTTTTTTACAATAGACTGAATATCTGTTGTACTCATAAGAGTACTTTTTACTGCCGTCGCTTTTGTTACCCAAAACTTTGCATCACGTGGTAAATAATTTTCCCAAGGAATACTTTTGGTTTGCTCAAATAACTCATCAAATGTTTTTGCTTGAAATTTTCCTGCACGAATCATAATTCTTTCTGCTGTTCTTAAAAAAATATTTGCACGCGCAATTGCTGATTGTTCTCCCTTAAATGTAATCTTTCCATCCTCAACCTGAATAATTTCATATCCTAAATCAAGAATTTCTCTTTTTAATACAGCTTCTATACCAAAATGACACGGTGCCATATATTCATATTGTTTCATTTTTCTCTACCAGCTTTTCTTACATTACATATGAAGAAAAGCGCAAATCTAAAGTTGAAGTGTGATTTGCATTTTGTCCTTTCTTTCTTCTTTTCTTCAACCCATTTCATGCTATTTTGTAAACGTTCATTGGTTGAAAGAACATATTCTGCCCTTTCAACCGTTCTTCATGAAATATCATTTCTATTATGAGGAATAATCTTTTTTTAGTCAACGGAAATTTCACCACGATATGCGCGAAATCCCCCATAAATGTTAATTACATTATAACCCAATTTACTATAATAGCGTCCTAATAATAAACTAGCGTTTCCACGATCACAACAAAAAATTAGTGTTGTATCTTTTTCAAATGGTATTTTCGTTTCTGTTACTCCTTCATATGGGATATTAATTGCTCCAGGTATATGTCCTCGTTTATACTCTTCTTCTTCTCTTAAATCAATTAATACCGAATTGTATTCTCCTATGTATTTTTTCAAATGTTTCGCTGCTATTGTTATTAAACTCATAGGATCACCACCATTTCTACTATAGTATATTCCAATATTGTTACGGCGTGTAAAAAAGTGTGTGCTCTACACACTCTCGCGTCTTATGTTTACTACAAGGAGCGCACACTTTTGCCAACGCAAATAAATTTGCTATAGCCGAGGGGGATTCGCTGTTTTTCAAGCGAATATATTCCTTTCCCCCGAGTGTGCATCCTTCCCCTACTTTTTAGGGACTTTTTTGATTCATAAGAAATATAGCGAAGGGGAATTTCCTATGAATCAAAAAAGTCCGAGAAGATTCCTCCTCGGACTTTTACTCTAAATTAGGCTAGCTTTTGGCTTGTCTAATTTAGATTGGTGTAATTTAATATTTTGGTTTTTAAGTGACTATTTCATGTTGTTGTAGTTTTGTGAATTGCTTGCGGAATTCTTATTGCAATTATTTGCATTGTTCTTTGAAGAGTTTTGAGAACTATTCTGGGAAGAACTATTGTTGAAATTATTTTTTGTAGAATTTTGTGTTGAGTTTTGACTTTCGTTATTGTATTTGTTTGCCATAATGCAACCTCCTAAAAATAAAAGTGAATTAAATTACATAAACTATTATCTGTAAAATAAAATATTTTATTCACTCTATTTAAAATATTTCAAACAATATTTTTATCACTTTTTGTTTAAAAATTAACTTTTCATATTGACTTTTATAGGCTACCTGTATTATAATATAGATGTGTTAAGAGTTCACCCATTAAATGAACTCTGATTCGCACACTATATAACCCCTTATTAATTATTTATACTCCCCTCATCGAAACACCGTCATGGCTCCCCCTTGACGGTGTTTCACTTTATGTTTTATTATTTTATAGTACATAAACATTATACAAAAAAGAAGTGCTCAAATTGTTGATAGCACTTCTTTTTTTGTTGTTACGTGTTTATAACATCTCTGTATTTTATTAATATATAATTAACACATATCGCTTATATATTATCTTGCATTTTATTTTATACGCTCCTTTACAAACTTATAAATAAAGTAGCAAATCAATACTGGGATTCCAATACGAATAAACAAGTTAAATGCAAATCTAAGTAGCATAATTATAATAAATATTACAAGTGTGAATATGGCAATTCCCTTAATCTTGGACCAGATACTCTTTTCTTCTCTTTCTTCCACCTGTTCATTGTAATCTTGACTGTAATTATAGTTGCTATTCCAATCATTAGTTGATTCATTCTTATAATAATTGCTATTGGCTTGTCCAGTATATTTGTATTCACTTGAATCTTGAAAACTATCAATAATTGTCTTGGCTATTAAATGAGGGTCTCCTATTCTCTCAATTTCTTCTTCTTGCTTTTGACTGTCCCCCATAGAACTTATATATTGGTCATAATACTCTATATGCTCTGCAACCTTATTAGCTGGTAACTCTACCTCTAACGTTTTTCTTAATATATCTATAAATTCATGTCTATTCATAAGTTTACTCCTTTGTTAAGAAAACAACCTCATATTCCTAATTACTTAATTTATAATTATTTAATTCATAATTTTATCATAAACATATTCAAAGGTAAATATTTAAGAAATTAAGATTTTATAAAGTATTGGTAGAACAGCGAATATTATGTGCAGTTCAATAATTATATGATAGAGTTATTAGAAAACTTTATACAAAAAACAAAATAGCCCTTGTAATATCTTTAAAATACTACAAGAGCTACTTTTATAAAAGTGACTCCAAGGGGATTCGAACCCCTGTTACTGCCGTGAAAGGGCAGTGTCTTAACCGCTTGACCATGGAGCCTTATATAGTTTAATGATTAAACTAATTCAGTTTTAAAATTCCTTGAAGCATACACTTCAAGGAATGAATAAGACGTGCGTGAGAAGATTCGAACTCCCGACACCTTGGTCCGTAGCCAAGTGCTCTATCCAGCTGAGCTACACACACATATTATTTAAATGCCGGCGACCGGAATCGAACCGGTACGGGAGGTTAGTCCCGCAGGATTTTAAGTCCTGTGCGTCTGCCAGTTCCGCCACGCCGGCATCAATGGGACCTACAGGGCTCGAACCTGTGACCCTCTGCTTGTAAGGCAGATGCTCTCCCAGCTGAGCTAAGATCCCATGATTGACATTAAATAAGAACGATATAACTGTTCAACGATATTTAATTGTCGAGCGACCCAAGGGGGACTCGAACCCCCGACCTCCGCCGTGACAGGGCGGCGCTCTAACCAACTGAGCCATTGGGCCAAAGTGACTCCAAGGGGATTTGAACCCCTGTTACCGCCGTGAAAGGGCGGTGTCTT
>CAYPEJ010000063.1:0-7278 GCA_964409685.1 uncultured Anaeromicropila sp. | reverse complement strand
AAAGCCTAAAAACAAGAGGTTTCTCTTACAAAGTAAGTGCATGTAAGTAAGGGGACGTTTCATTTTCATTCAAGCATTATTCGGTAATAAGCAAAAAAAATCTGCTACTACTGGTGAGAAATTAGAACTATCAATCATTTGTGGAAGCAAAAGTAAAATAAATGGTATAATAATAGTTTGTAGTAATAACCTTGAAAAAGATGAAACGAATAAAGTAGAAGGTGTAAATATTTTTGTGTCCAGTAATTCAAGAGAACCTTCTTGATAGGACTCAGATATGCATTTTCGGTTTGTCGAATTATGCTATTAGCTTAAGTATTCCCATGTTTGGGATATTAATACAATCTAACTGCATTTTTTGCATCACAAATACAGGCAGCGTCCTTTTTCTTGGTCGCTGCCCAAACCCAACCTCGGGTATATTTGATACACATACGGCAATACTTTAATTACCGACGGTATATTTATGCGTTACAGGTATGTTCTTAGTCTATCATCATAGAATAAGCTGAGCTGGCTTAAAACCAGATCTCAGTTCCTGTAGCGCATTTTCCATTTCTTCATGACATTAACAGATGCCAGATACAGCATCTTTTCAAGAGATGTATCGTTTGGAAATACGCTCTTGGTCTTTGTCACCTTTCGAAACTGTCTGTTTACGCCTTCGATGATATTTGTGATGTACATAATTCGTCTGATATCATCACTGAACTGGTAGAATGGGCTGATAACGTCCCAGTTTGACTCCCAGTTACTGATTGCATAAGGGTATTTCTTTCCCCACATTTCCTTAACATCTTCAAGCTCCTTAAGTGCTACTTCTTCGCTTGATGCCTTGTATACAGCTTAAAATCAGATGCGAACGGCTTTAAATCTTTATAAGAAACATATTTGAAACTGTTCCTTAACATATGAATAATGCACCTTTGGGTCTGTGCATTTGGATAAACAGCTTCAATTGCCTCACGGAACCCAGGAAGCCCATCAACGTAGAAGAACAGGACATCCTGTACGCCACGTTTTTTCAAGTCATTCAGCATTCCTAGCCAAAACTTTGAGGATTCATTGGCACCGATTGTGATGCTTAAGATATCTTTGTTTCCTTCCAGTGTGACACCAAGAACTACATAAGCTGCACGGTTTAAAATCCTGCCATCTTCCCTGATTTTATAATGGATTGCATCCATGTACACAAATGGATACATAGGTTCCAGTGGTCTGGACTGCCATTCCTTGATTTCTGGAAGAATACGGTCTGTAATCTTAGATACTTTCTCAGCTGATACATGGATTCCATAGAGTTCTTGAAGCTCTGCACCAATATCTATATGTCACGCAGTGACTATGTTGTCATTTCTCTTGCGTATAGTGAAATTACTTTCTCTTCAATCCCTGAGATATCACGGCAATACTTTGGTACAATCTCTGGTTCGAACTCCCCATTTCTATCTCTTGGGATATCCAGTTGGAACTCTCCAAACTCACTCTTTACTGTTTTAGGAGTATGTCCGTTTCGTTTGTTATCCGTTTCAATGCCATGTTTCTCGTTTTTGTCATAACCTAGGGAAACATCTAACTCAGCCTCCAAAAGTTCCTGAAGTAGTCCTTTGAAACTGTCTTTGAGCAGGGCATAAACATCTCCAGCACTCTTTAAGTCGTTTTCTTTGATAATCTGTCGTAATTGTTCCCAATGCTTGCAAGCAATAGCTATCGCCATAATAAAAGGCTCCTTCCTGATAAGATTTATATCTAATTCTTACCAAGTTGGAACCATTTATTACCATATACACAAAATTTGTTACAGACCCACGCTTACATTCAAAGTTCATGTAATTCCTTCCATTCTTCTTTGTTTACAAAAAACAACGTTCCTAAATTAGCTAAAGACCAATTTAGGAACGCTTTATGAATAGCTATTATTAACAAATTATTTTTTTGTTACTTCAAGGGATCGGAACCAATTTCAAATACAGAATCTCCGTATGCTGGATCCATTTTGTATTTTACATACAATTTTTTATCTTTCCTAGAACGGTAATATGTAACTTGACCAACTGGATATAGTGTAGGATCTCCAGTTAATCTATTAAATTCAAATACGCGATCATCTTCAAGTTCCTTCACATCACTATAGAATTGATCTTGTGTATATGATCCTCTTGGTAAGCCTGATCTTTTAAATGATACAGAACCATCCCATGCTTCTACTGTATTAACATTTTGCGTTTCCAAAAAAGTTTGTGCAACATTTTTAAGTACTGTATATTTCCATTTTACTTTTCCATTATCATCTACAGCCTCCTTCTCATGTTTAATATTAACCGCATTAAGCAAACCACTATTGCAAGAATTAATTGACAAAGTTCCTATAACTTTCCTTTCCAAATCAGCTATTCTTTTTGCATATCGAACCATACCTACTGAACCATCACTCGTACATGTAAAATACTTATAGTTTGCTTCCGACAAAATTAATGCATAATAGCGACCATGACATACAATAATTACTTCATCTACAGGATCTTCTATATTATTCCATGCATCCGCAAAATCATTATCATTATATATCGCTTTCATTATAACTTGATTTATGTTTTTATATCCATATTTTGCTTTCACATATTCTCTCATTTTTGGAGCTTGTGTTTCAAATCCCGCTTCCTGTTCATCCGATGGTCTATACAAAATATAGCTTCTTCCATATGTGTTTTGGTAAGCCCCTCTAATTGCATTTAAATCAAAATCAATTTGCACATCCTGCTGTAAACCACAAGTTTCAAATTCTGTGTCAAATTGAATATTATCAATAAGTACAGCTGTTGTATATATAGTATCACTTGCATCTCGAACACTGAACTCAAGCTTCACATACTGTCCCGCATACTTAGTCATGTCTATAACTTGTGTCTGCCATCCTGTCATCCATACATCTCCGTGGTCGAAAGCTATCTCAGGAGATACAGAAATCAAATTTCCTTTTTGTGTACTTGTTGCTTCAAATAATGAAGCAATTTTGTTAACTCCTAGATCTAGTACAACATCTTTTTTATTATTTTCACCTTTTATAGTAAGACACACCTCAAAAGGATCATCATAGACACTTCCTATATACTCCAAAAACTCTTCTGACAAGAAATTCCAATCAAATGTCATAGAAGTAGTACCTTTTGGTATATATCCACTTTGTACAATACTTCCCTTCTCTAACGTGTAACCTAATCCAGTTGAAATAATTGCCATTCTTTCACCACTTGTCGGTGTAACACTTCCAAGTCTGGAAATACTTCTTCCATCTCCATCCTTTTTCCAACCTGCAAGCTTTCGTTCAAAATCCGGATTTACGAATCCATATGGCATTTTGACATTTCCAGCCCCCATAATACTCAATATTTCACCATCGTCATAATAAGAATCAAAAGATCCTTCATAAGATTCCTCTACACTGAGCCTGTCATACAGTAATTTTTCCAAATATATTTCGGTTTCTACGATTACATATTCATTCGTCACTGAACCAGTATAACCAATATATGCAGAAGCTCCCGCCTTTTTGAAAACCTTCCACAACTTATTTGTTTTTGTGCTCTCACAAGAATTATTTATAATAATACTATTTGGAAGTTCCGCATCTTGTTTGTCAAACCATGAAGAATGAACCATAAAATATTTTTGTGTCTTCCCATCTTTTACGTCAACATTTACAAACGTAGATATCCTTCCTACTAATATTTCATCCTTATGTGTAGATAATTTATCAGCCTTTTCTCCTGTTACAAGCCATTCACCATTAATTCCATGAGTGGAAAAAATAATCAAACCATAGGAATCCAATTTTTTCAAAGATTCTACTGTTGCATTTTGATCCTGAATCACCGTCAGATTCTTATCACCTAATGATTCTTCAACAATTCCTTTAACACTTTCTGTCTCATCACTTTCACCCCAATCTGTGTCAAAAGGACACCAGTACAATATATCTTTAGAAAGTACATAATCATATTCTTTCTTTTGACTTGTTGTTTTTTTAACTTCTGTTTCCCCAGCATTATCACCAGCACCACGAAGCATAGTATCCATATTTCGATTGTCTGTTATCTGTAAGTGGAAATTTAGACCATTGTATAGATTAATCTTTAACATAAAATGGCCTGCTTTTTCAATTGTCTGAATCCTATTTTCCCCAGTATCTAAATTCTGTATACGCTTAATTACTTCATCTACATCAACAGTATCTTCTTCTACTAATTCCGAAACATATTGTGAGATACATTCCTGCACTTGTTCCATTGTTTCCTCTGCAAGTTTAAACTCTTCATCTGAAACATCGTTTATGATAGAAATATTCTCGATCTGTTCTGAAACCTCAATTCCATCTTCATATACTATAAACTTTAATTCAACTTCCTTCGCGCTTTCACTATAAATCTCAAGAAAATTACTGTAGACTGAATCATTTTTTATTTCATCTCCATGCTTGGATAGATTTCCGCTGTCAAATAATTCACTTAGCATTTCCCATTCATTGTTCACATTTTCAAATACTTTTACTGCATACGCTTTTCCCTCAGTAATATCATTTAAGCTTACTGTTACCCTATCACTTAATTCATTACCAGCAATTACTGTACGGTCTTCAATAAATATATTATCTATCAAATTACCTGTTATGTTTGGTTGTTCTTCATCCCCTAATGATCCATTACATTGAAATGAAGATACTATAGCGTTCTCTGGCTGCTTGTACTCATTTTTACTATTTACCTGAAATTGAAACTCTGTAGTTTCACCAGCTTTAATATTCTGGGCATAAGCCGGATTTTTAATTATTACCTTATTTCCTTCTTGTGAAATCAATTCTGCTCCCCAGATAGACTCTATGTAATCAGAATACTCAAATTCAATAATCCAGTCTTCTATTGTTTCTTGTGAATTATTTGTCAGATTTGCTGTAACAATATAACCTTCATTCCATTTTGAATCTAATTCAAATGAAAGTTCATAATACTTACTACTCACAGTCTTACGTGTCTGTTTGCTTGCCATTGGAATACATATGCTGCTAGGAAATACAAAGTCTCCCTCTTTCTCTCCTGAAAAACCGAACGTAACTTTTTCGCCTATAGGAATATCTTGATTATACTCTTCATGCTTTATTACATAAATACCATCTTCAAATTTCTCAAAAGTTGCATTATACATATTATCAATTTCTTCTTCAAATGCAAGTTCTAGCTTCCAGTTGTCAATAACGGCATCACCAGTATTGCAAATCTCTATTCTTGCACTATAGTTTGAATTTGTTACACTGTCCAAAATAAATTCAACAGTGTAATCTCCACCATTAAAAAACACATTTTTAGAATCTGCATTTACAACCTCTTGTGTCACAATTCTTGGTTCAATCAATGTAGCTACCATTAAAAGAGCTAGTAAAATTGATATAATCGTTTGCTTTCTTACTTTCATTTAATTCTTCCTTTCTTCTTTTTTTTTTAAATATTAACATAATATACAATATTATGCAATTTAAATTTATATACTTTTTCCTAAGGTTGAATGAAATTGAAACTTGTTAAATGAAAAACTAAATTCCAGTTTGCCACAGTAAATTCTACCTCATTTCTATCACTGGAACTTACTCTGTCACTAACCATGTTATAATAGTTTTGGTTATCTGTCTGTGCAAGAAAGAGGAGAATAAAATATGAAAGATAACCAAAGACACTTAACACTTAGTGATCGTATTCTGATCGAGCAGGGACTAAACCAAGGTCTCTCTTTTAAAGATATTGCTTCCAAAATTGATAAAGATCCTTCTACTATTTCCAAGGAAATACGTAAACATCGCACTATAAAACAGCATAAGCGTGCTACCTTTCTTCCTGGTTGTATCCATGAAAAATCTTGCGGTATAACAGGTTTGTGTGAACATTGCTACAGAAACTGCAATGAATGCAGCAAATGCTGTTCCCTTTGTAAGAATTATGTACCCAAAACATGCGGAAGACTCAACAAGCCACCTTATGTATGCAACTCCTGCAGAAGTCTTGTAAGCTGTCATTACTTTCGATGGATTTATGTTGCTAAATTTGCTGACGATTCCTACCACGAACTTTTAAGTTCATCACGAGAAGGAATCAATCAGACTCCAGAGGATATGCAGGCTTTAGATACTCTTATCTCCCCACTGCTCAAAAAGGGACAGTCTCTAGCTCATATTTATGCATCCCATTCAGAACTGCTAAGCCAATACAACTGTGGCCGCCGTACCTTGTATCGATATCTGGACAAGAATGTATTCTCTGCAAAAAATATAGATCTTCCAAGAAAGGTCAAATATAAGCCAAGAAAAGAAAATAATACATCACGTTCAGCTAACCGAAGCTATCGGATTGGACGAACTTATGATGATTTTATGAACTATCAAAAACTTCATCCAGAGACTCCTATTGTTGAAATGGATACTGTGGAAGGCAAAAAGGGTGGAAAAGTTCTGTTGACCCTACTGTTTCGTAGCTGTAATCTTATGATTGCCATCCTTCTGACCGATAAAACACAGCAAAGCGTGATTAATGCACTTGATCAGATTTCCAAATCCATCGGTGTCCGAAGATTTAAGAAACTGTTTCCAGTCATTCTAACCGATAATGGCTGTGAATTCCAGAACCCAGAGCGTATAGAGCACAACCCATCTGGTACGAAACGATGTAACGTATTTTACTGTGATTCAAACTGTTCCTGGCAAAAGGGAATGATTGAGAAAAACCATGAATTTATAAGATACATAATTCCAAAGGGGAATTCCCTAGATGGATATACGCAAAGAGACATAACATTAATGATAAATCATATAAATAGCACTGCACGTGACAGTTTAAATGGATGTACACCATTTAAACTGTCACAAATGCTACTGGATAACCACCTCCATGCAGCATTATCCCTTCAGGAGATACCTCCTGATGAGGTGCATTTAAAACCATTGCTATTAAAACATTAATTCATACGCACAGACAGAATTCCATGCCATATTTTCATCATGAAACAAGTGGAATTTAGTCTGACACGGACAACTCCAGTTGTTTGTTTGCCATGCAAAAATATACGAAATTGGCAGTCTGCACTTTTCATTATAAGCTTTTTTTTAGACCTTTGGAATACCCAAAACTAGAATTTAGTCATGCACATTTCAGTATATATACAGGACTGGAATTTACTTTTTCGCTTGAATGAAAACGGAACTTCCCCTTACTTACATGCACTTACTTTGTAAGAGAA
>CAYPEJ010000062.1:0-7602 GCA_964409685.1 uncultured Anaeromicropila sp. | reverse complement strand
AAGAATAGGTTTATAACCAATTTTTCTTGGCTATAAACTTATTATACGAGGAGGATATCATTGAATTTTTTATGGGATATAGCATTAAGGGCAAAACAACAGGGAATTAGTGAGATGGAGTTGTTTTTTTGTCAGGCAAAGGAATATAGTCCGTTTTACGAACAATCTTTTCCTTGTTTGAACGAAAGTATAATCCATTCTGATATAATAGAGTTGAATTTATTGTATCGGTTTGCGGATATCTTTCAAGAACTATTGGCGGTGGAGGAAGAAGAAACGGCACAATTTCAAAAGTATTTTATTGATGCGGCATTGCATTTGATTTTACATACAGATTTACATCATGGGTTGACCAAGAGAGATGTCTATATACATAGATTGTTAGAGGAATTAGAAGACGGGACATTTTGGAGAAAGGCATCAGACGAATTTCGTGTCATACCTATTGGAAAGAGAAACCGTATTGCAACATTGGTATTTAATCAAATTCAGACAGGCTCTTCTTTGATGACATTTCGAAGAGCACTTTTAGTACTATTTCCAGATGCAATACTTTACCAGATTCGAGCAGAACGAAAGAAACTGTTATTGTATCTATCTGAGAATAAATCAGAAGATGGAGAGAGAATGTTATTGTTTATTCAAGACATGTTTCTGCCAGTCAGTTATGATTTAAGGGTCTTTTGGAAATATCATTTTGGTATAGTAGGAGTAGATGATGCAATGCATATTGACGAAATTGCACTCTACTAATTGAATATACTAATGGAGGGGCATAGGAAGGGGAGCTTTATGGATAAATATAGTTATACGCTAAATCAACATATTAGAAAAGAGGAAAAACTACATTTTTATTCACAAGAAGAATTGGAATTGATGACAACATTTCAGTTACGTGATATTTGTTGGAAAGAGCAAATCATTAATGGCATACAAGCTCCACTTGATAAGGATGAGCTGATTCGACAGATTATGCGCTTTCGAGGGAAAGAAAAGAATTTATTTATTACGAAACAAAATAAAGAGGGAATTGCACGAGTGGAAGAACTCTTACAAACAGCAAATATACACTATAAACCTAAAAGTATAAGAGGATGCGCAAAACTTGTGACCTATGAAAATATGGCAGTAACCTATTTTGATGGTTTTACCATTGGTTATATTCCGGAAATTGTAAATACAAATGCGTTGTTAGTAAGTGGTAATAAAATTTGTACGATTTTTCAAGTACAACAGTTTCAGGGGAGAACGGATTGCTTGTATTTGACGAAGGCAGCAGAAATGGAAAGTGTAGAATCATCTGTAAAAAGTTACCAGTTATATTGCATGGATCGCGCACAATCAGAATGGATTTATCGACTGTATCAATCTGATTATGATACGCTTCCAGAGCATTTGAATTTTTATGTAGTATCAATTATGGATTTTCAAGTTAGAAATTTGTTTGAGATTAATATGCCACTTGCCATTGACTTTGGAACTTCCAATACAACAGCAGGGGTATATTTAGATTCTACTTACATAGAAAGAATGGATGGAGACCCTGTAAAGGATGTATTGCGAGAAAATGATGTGAACTACGTTACATTTTTACAAGGAGAAGAAGAGGAAGAAACACCAATTTTCCCTTCTGTAGTAGGAATTACTAAGATTGAAGGGGATAAGGTTCATTATATATTTGGATATGAGGCAGATAGATTGTTTCATATGAGTTACATTGATGAAAGTTTTTGTGTATTTTATGACATTAAGCGTTGGATTAGTGATCCAGATAAAGAAGAGGAATTAGTTGATCGTAATGGACATCGTTGTTTTGTAAAACGAAAAGAGATTATTAAGGAATATTTAAACTATGTAATTAACTGTGCAGTTCAGCGTTTTAAATGCAGGTTCAAAAGTTTACATATATCTGCACCTGTGAAACAAAAGAAGATGTTTGTACGATTATATAGAGAAATTTTACCTGAGTTTGAAATTGAAGAAGAGGATATGTTGGATGAAGGCGTAGCTGTTTTATATAATTCGATTTCGGAGTTAATAGCAGAAAAAAGGTATCGTGATAATGAAGAATTGAAAGCTCTTATCATTGATTGTGGTGGTGGAACAACTGATTTATCTTCTTGTAGGTTTACTATACAGAATCAGAGAGTAGCATACAAAATTAATATTGCTACAGCGTATGAAAATGGAGATACCGATTTTGGAGGAAATAACTTGACATTTCGTATTATGCAATGGTTAAAGATTGCTTTGGCAAGACAGTTAAGTGAAGAAGACGGAATGATGCCAGAACAGATTGTGGAAATGCTGGGAGACGACATTTTCCGACTTGTAGATGCCATAGGAGTGAATCAAGTATACCAGATGTTAGATAAGGAGTATGAAAAAGTAGAGAGGATTCTTCCAACGAGGTTTCGTGAGTATGAGCATAGAAGTAATAAGGAATATTATGCGGTGAAAAATAATTTTTACTATTTGTTTAGTCTTGCTGAGCAGATTAAGAAAGCGTTCTATGGTAGAAATGAGATACTTCGAATTGCAGTTTCAAGTGTTCCGATAAAAGAGACAGCAACATTTTGTTTGTTAGCTGAACGATTCAAATTGTCTGTGAGAGAGGGAGAAGTATTTGAGGTAATAAAGGATATTCCAACGGTGTATTTTAGTGTAAATATGTTGGAACGTCTGTTGAAGGCAGATATATATGGCATTGTAAAGCAATTTATTGAAAATGACTATGAAAGTGGAGAGTTACAAGAATACTCCATTATGCGACTAACAGGACAGTCTTGTAAGATTAATTTATTTCGAGAGGCGTTAAAAGAATTTATTCCTGGAAAGATTATTGAATCGTCTAAGAAGGAAACAGGTTCATTGGGAGATTATGAGTTGAAATTAATGTGTTTAAATGGTGCGATTAAGTATATCAAGGATAAGCGATTTGGTTATGCAGATATTCAGATTGTCAATGAACAGGCGGCATTTCCGTATTATGTTACGGCGATTACTCATACAGGTGAAGAGAAGATATTGATTCAACGCTTAGATCGAAAGAATATCAGAGGGTTTATCTCTCGAAATATGGCAGATTTAACATTACAGTTGTATTTAAAGGATCTGAATGGAGTCATTCGCTATAAATATAATTGTTCTGTGAATCCAAATAAGTTTGTCGCAATAGAAGCAGAAGATATTGTAATGAAATACAATCAAGAAATTGTACAGGATGATATTGATTCTATTGTAAATAAGGAAGTAAGGTTTTTTGTATTGGCAGATGAAGAACGTTGGGGATTTACTGTTGTGCCAATACTGCGTAGAGACGAGAAAATTATGCTTGGAGCAGAACAGTTCTTTTTATTTGAGACAGATAGCTGGTTGACGAATTTCTTTGATGGTACGAAATAGTTTAGAAAGGATTTGGGGAGTATGGGAAAAATAGAAGAAGAGTATGTAGTACAAGGAATGGAAGCTGAATGTACAATGGGTAGTATGAAATGTGCACTTAATACAATGACGGGACATGGTATTGCCTATGATGGAAATGCATTATTGAATGCCAACGACCATATGGTACCGATTAATTTTACCCAATTTGGTAACTGTAAATTGAAAGTGTCACCAGTACCACCTGTGTGTATACCAGTTACTCCATTGGCTTGGATGTTTGGAAATCAAGAGCATATGATTGACGGAGCACCAGCACTTACAACAGGAAGTATGTGTCCATGTATGATGGGTGGGGTTATAAAGATTGTAAAGTAAGGAACACCAATCACTATCAATCAGAAAGTGAAGGAGAGTAGTATAGGTTATGCTTATTAAAACAATACCACAGTTAGAAAATGGATATATTTTAAAACGTTCCATGCTGATGGCATTAGCAGATTCTGCATTTTTAACAAGTGAATATGCGTGTAGTGGATATGCAGATGGAATTTTAGCGGGATGTGAACTTACCACCAATGAAGATACAATCGTATTAAATGAAGGAAGCATTTTTTTCAATGGACAGATATTTTTAATAAAAGAACCATTGAGAATTCATTATGAGCCAACCAATGTAACTATGGTCTTAAAGTTGTGTTTTTCAAATGAAATCCGAGACGCAGATTGTATTTATTGGGAAGCGGATCTTGTTCTTTCAGAGCAAGTAAATTTACAAAGAGGAGAATTGGAGTTGTGTCGATTTAAATTGCAGGAAGGAGCCAGATTGCGATATGTGTATCAAGATTTTGAAGATAGAAATACAGAATTTGATACGTTGAATCGAATTTATGTACCTTATGCAGCGAAGACATGTGGTACATTATCACCAGATATCACAAAGCACTTTGCAAGAGAGATGCTAAAAATACAAACTATTTCAGACTTCGATGCACTATTTTGTTTACAAATATTAGGACAAGATCGTCCAGTAGAGAAGGAAGCATTAATCGGATATATAGAACGACGAAGTAAGAAAAAAATAGAAGAAATATCTAATATTGGAATTTATATGGAATTGGTGAAGGTGTTGCAGCAGGAGAAAGGAATGGAAGAGCCAATGGAAGTAAAGAAAACAAAGAAATGGAAGTTACAAGTTGATTAGAATGTTGATACTTGTTATTTACGATACGTTAGGGGGTAATGATTATGGGAAATGTAGATGAAGAAATTTTAAAACAAAGAGCGGCAGCAGAGGAATTTGAAAAACAGAGATTTTCTAAGGAAACAGTAGAAAAGGAAAATAAACAATCTATTTTCGATGGAGAAGTTCTTATCCATGAAATACCTGTCAAGTTTGCAGAGCGAAAGTTAATAGAAGATAAAGTTGCAATATGGATGCCTGAAGATTTTGAGGAATTTACACCAGAGGAAATTGCAGCAGTCTATTTATTAGGAAACAAGCCAGATATGGTATATGGAAATGATACAATAAATTTATCCTTTGGCTACCACTATACCGAGCATGAAGTTCCAAATGAACTTATGGAGGAATTCTTAAAAGTAGTAAAACTGATTCTAGAGCGTTCTGGTCCAAAAGTGAGAATTATATCTGAGAAAGTACGAAAGACAGAGAGACATACGATATCAAAATTAGAATTTCTTTCTCATACGATAGAAGATGTTATATATAATGTTATGTTTTTTTCTTCTTTAGAGGGGAAGGTATTAATATGTTTTATTAATTTTCATAATGAATTTGTAGAACGCTTAAAACCAGTTGCACAAGAAATGTGGGAATCATTCCGATTTCTGGAAGAAGAGAAAGAAAGTGAGGAATAGCGTATGGAGGTAATATCACATTTAAACATTAAGATTAGTGGATTTCCTTTTCAAAAAATTATTTCGTTGAAAATACAGCATAATCCGAACGAACATGGTACTGCAGAAATTGTAGGAGAAATTGAATCGTCACAAGCAGAAAATCTAGTACAAAGGGTAGATGAGAAAACAGGAGTGCTTATTACAACATCTGCAGAAGGACAACCGGAGAAATTATTTTGTGGATGCGTAAAAAACATTTCGATGCAGCAGGAAAATGAATATAGTTTCATTAGTTTACAATTATATACAAAGAGTAAACTGTTGGATGTAACAAAAAGACAAAAAACATATCAGAATACGGCAAAAACATATGGAGCAATTATAACAGATAGTATATCCGATATTGCGGATTTGCATATGATGGTTTCCGATAAGGCAATTGGAAAAATGATTATGAAATATAATGAAACCGATTGGGAATTTTCTAAGCGTATGGCATATCAATTAGGTGCTCCTTTGATTACGGATATTTATTCTACAAGACCTCAGATTTATATGGGGATGCCTCCAGCAAGTAAAACAATTACGGTGGAAAGTAATTCTTATTCCTACGGAACAGATGTAGCAAGTTATATGAAGACAACAGGAGCAATGGCTCAGGATTTCGCAGGAAACAGTGTTATTTCGGATCAATATGCGTATATTGGAGATCAGGTTGTCATGAACGGAAAGACAGAATCCATAAAAAGTGTCAATGCATATTTGGAAGATGGAATTTTACATATACAATATGGATTGATGTCGGGAACATCTGGTGCTGCGGGAGGAAGTATGGCAGGTATTGCAGCTCCCGTTGCGAATAGTCAAGCATCTGGGAAGATGATGAGTGGAATTGTAAAGGCGGTAAAGAAGGACATGGTACAAGTACATGTAACGGATATTGATCCTGAGTATGATTCCGAGGGAAGCTGGTGGTTTCCATTTTCTACAGCCTATTCTTCTAGTGATGGAAGCGGGTGGTATTGTATGCCAGAGGTAGAGGATCAAGTACGAGTATTTTTCCCGTCGGGAAGTGAAGGGGACGCATTTGCAGCAAGTTCAACCTTTTCCAATCCACCTACGAATCCAAGAAATAAGTGTTGGAAGGCACCAGGCGGGAAGGAAATTTTATTGACCGATGAAGGGATGTATATTATTGGAAAATCAGGGAAGATTTTTATTAATCTAACAGATGAGGATGGAATTTTAATTCATAGTGATAAAGATATTAAGGTATCATCCGATGCTAATGTATCTATTCAAGCAGAAAATGAGGTTCATGTTGTAGCCAAGAAGGAAATTTTGATTGGTACAGAAGAAGCATATTTGTCGCTGACTAAGAATACGGCAACGCTTGCGGCAAGTAAAGTATTGATTAATTAATGGAGGAAATTATGGCAGAATCTTATATCCAAATGTTTCAAGAAAAATTTTATCCAAGCATATTCCTAGATACAGCCGATAAAACCATTTTATATTTTGAAGAGCATGAAGAACAAATTGTAGAAAGTGCAAAGAAGAAATTATGTGAATATTTGAAAAAAATCGCAGAATTACAAAAGAAACAGAAGATAGGGAGAATCGAAGAAATTACATTTGCATTTTTATATACCTCCATAGAAGAGAACCATGCAAAAATGCGTATTGATAGTTATGGAGCTGGTGGTCGTATATGGAATGAAAGTCTATTGACAGATGATATGCCTGTAGACTGGCTTATGATTGCTTTGGATAAAATGATGACACAGTTTCAAGAATGTGTGGAAAAAGAAAGTTTGAGACAATATGTCCGTCCAGCTGAATTGGAAATATTAAAATTACGTGCGATCAGAAGTCTTCTCTATTTCTTTACAAGTCGATTTCGTTATACAATTCACGATATATTAGATTTGAAAGAATTAGCAAAAGTAGACAAAATGGATAGCTTTGTAATACAAATGGGAGAATATATGGATTGGCAAGTACCTATCTTTGCAATGTTACCAGAAGTGGATATTTTCAATTGTGATAAAGAGGTAGGATTGAAGTTTCGGCATTTTCCAGCAGTTCATTATGAAAAAAAGGAATTTGTTGATTTGGAAATGGAGATGTCCAAATTTGACGACTGTACATTTGAACAGGTCATAATCAATGGCTGTAATATGAATGACTGTATATTTGATGGCTGCAATTTTGAAGAAGTAATCATACAAGATACGAAGATGGTAGCCGCATCCTTCGTATCTTGTACTTTTAAAAAAGTAACGTTTAAAAATGTTGTATTTGGAGGCAGAATAATAGAGGGACACGAAACCGAATATTTTGAACTGCCAGGTT
>CAYPEJ010000061.1:0-8856 GCA_964409685.1 uncultured Anaeromicropila sp. | reverse complement strand
CCCTCTCCAATCCCATCTCATAATTGTAACGGGTACCATGTCCCAGATGTCCCATTATACGACTAGCACTGCACCAGATACGTCGCCATTGCAAAGGCAGAGGACCTGGCAATTCAAAATCAATGGTATCATACACCACATTTCCACTAACCACATCCACTGGATCGCCACACAATTTGCAAAAGGAGTCCTTTAGCCATTGAGGCGCTTTTTTCCCATACTTTTCAAATAACTTACCAACACCTCTTCGTACCCCTTCCGCTGCTGCTGGCATAAAGAACCCAATTCCCAAGGAAAGTAATCCTTGTTTCCAATCATAAGAACCATCATTAAAGAGAATATCAATTCCTTGTGAAATCCCATCGGTCAAGAAAGCAACGCCACCACCTGCTAACATTTTTCCAAGAAGTTTTGCTCCTTTTAGCGCTTTGATTCCTAAGACGGCGCCTTCTACCGCGCCTTCTATGGCTCCTTTCACACCAGCTAATACATAATCCTTTACGTCACTTACCTCTCCCCGGACAATATCCGATACTGCCATTACTCCAACAGCCATTGCCCCACTAATCGCAGCCCCCGTAGACACAGAAGCTATCGTAGCTGCAGCGGCACCCAATAATGCACCTCCTGTTGCCACTACTGCAACTACCACTGCTACCGCAGCCAGACCAATCAGGACGTTTTTTGCTAATTTCCCCCAATCAAACTTCTTTTCTTCATAAGCAATTTCTTCATTTAATCGTTCTGTAAAGATTTCCTTTTTTCGACCTTCATAGATTAGATTACTTCCTGCCTTGATGTGGGTATCCCCATCTGGTCCACCAAGCAGGTAAAGGGAGGATTCTTCTTTAGCCCCAACAACAATATTGCCTGTCTTAGCAAATACTTTTATAAGCTCTTTTGCCTCTAAAGAGAGTTTATTTTTCGTAAAGACATTTAAATTCTCATGACTTTGAATCAATACACCGCTGTCATCTTTCATTGTCATAAACAGTTTCTCATGAGCTGTAAAATCAATATCCGTTATCCCTAACTTGAACTCTTTTCCAGCAGGTATCCCCATATATTTCAATTTTGGATTGGATGTCTTGGCACAATTACTTCCATTTCTTCTTACGGCATTCATTGCAATTCCACAGGTTTCGTCACTATTAGAAAAGTATAATGAGATGCTGGTTCCTTTTTCTGGCATACAATAGAATAGATTATTTCCCTGTGAAGCATATGGAAACCAGCAAGCAGTTCCAACTTCCTGCTTTTTATCAATCTCTAGTTCCAATTTTACTTGTTGATTTTTTCTATCCAAAACTTTACCAAGCAGAGAAATTCCTTGTATCTGGTGATTGTTTTTCAGCGGCACCATTAAGGAATCTTCCATCCCCAGTACATAGCTATACTGCAGAATTCCTTTTGCTAAGAAAGCATGACTTTCTTCCACTATCATGGAACGCCCTTCATATTCAACCATGTCCCCTAGTTCCAAGGGTTCTTTACTCTGAATCTGATATTTGACAAAATGTCCTTCTGTCACAGGAAATCCATTGGAAACCGCCTCTTGATACTTTCCTGCATCCCTTCGGGTTACTACATCATCTACATGGGTAAGTGTTCCTTTGTTCTTAGGTAAACCAAAACAAAATCTTGGCGTCTTTCCTAATAGATCTGCTACTAATTGTGTTTGAAAATGAGTTGCCAGACGTTTACAGAATTCCCAATCGGTTTCCCGATACTGAAGAAGAAAACGCCCTACAGGCTGCTCCGTATGGTTCGTACCACTAATATGCATACCGCCTTGATAATCATGTAATATCTGATCCAGCAAAGCATCATAACTCATTTCCTTATTCTGAAAAGAACGACACTTCTCTTCATAGTCCAATAAACAGCTCCATGACAAACCTTTGATTTCTATGTAATAAATACTTCTTTGGAAAAATACCTCAACCTCCGTCACTACACCTGAAAAAAGTAATCGTTCTTCTGAACCATTTTTCCCATAAACAGCAATAGAATCCTGTATTCCTGCTCGATGAATACAATCTGCACCATTCTCTTCCCGCAAAATCCCTTTGATCAATATTTCACCATGCTGATTTAACTTTCTATGAATCTCAAGTTCTTGCACTATCTGGATAGGATAAGGGCATTTCACTTGAATCTGACCATGTGTAAATTCATCTGGAATTCCCTGAAAAGATGTCTGTATCTCTTTTTCGCCCATTTAAACTCCTCCTTTATATGGAAGCTTTCTTTTCATGTTCTAATCAATACACTTCCTGTCCAGCATCCATAAAACCAATGGTTCCACCATAACAGCAAGTAATCGTGCAGTTTGCAGTCAGGGCTGCTTTTCCATCTACTAGTTAAGCAATCTGTTCAATACGACTTTTCTGGCATAAGGGATAGGTTGCAATAAAAGGCTCTATGTTCTGCTTCATTTCTAAAAAGGAACTTCCATAAAAATACAGAGCTGTATACTTGGCACCTTCCCAATAACTGTACATTCGCCCAATTCCTTCCATTGCTAATTCCATCTGTTCAATCACATAATTTATATCACAAGTTTGATATACTTCATCAGACAGCTCAACACCATTTGAATAATAAGCCAATCCCTCTAATATTCCTACCTCAATTTCTTGCTCTAATCCTTGCAAAATCGATCCTTTCGGAATACCTATTCTATTAAGCAACTCTATCAACCATTTTACACTGGTCATTTCATCATTCGCCAAATGAATCTCTATTTCACAATATGCAATTTCACCGTCAGGATTTTGAGCCGTACCACCTCCTATTACTTCTCCCATATGTTCTTTCTCAAGTATCTCTTGTAAAGCATCTTCCAATTCAAATCTATGCTTTGGTTGAAATCGTGCATTCAATTTTAATGTTAAATTCATAAATATTTCATCCTCCCTATTATGAAGAAATAATATCAATATATTCCTTGTATTCCAAAGGAATCGACCTATTAAAGAGCAAATCTTTCATGGGATCTACGTTTTTACCAAATTTATAACAAAGATATAATCTCTCATTAAATTCTGCATAAATACGAACATGGGTTAGCTCGTATTTGTCTATGGTTTCATTATCTGTGAAAGGAATTTCAGACATAATTTCTGGTCCTCCAACATGTCCTTCTATTAATCGTCCTCCGCCTTCTCCTAGAAAATTTTCATTCCCTTTCAGACATCTTGATTAAAATACTCTAAATAGTATTCTGTTTTATATATTATAATCCATTTTTTTATGTCACGATTCAATATGTCAATACTAAAAGATTCTGCTTCTCCAAAATAATCTTCCAAGAATAATTCAATATCATCAAATACCAAAAATACTGCCTTTCCACTATCAATGATAATTATTTCTGAATTGTAATTTATATAAGGTTTAATTTTTTCTTTTGACCAAGAAATATATTCTGTATAATTAGCATTAAGAGGAATCTTATCAGTAGCTTCACAATCTACTTTATATAGATTGTTAAATACTTGCATTTCTTGTTCTGTCAGCTCATTTTTCTCGGTTATTTTAAAAGATTTAATTCCACGAAAGTTTTTAAATTTATTACTCAATCTAACAATCTTTAATCTATCTTTCAAGTCCATATCATTACCCCCTACAATTAATATCTAAGTGATGATCTTTGTTATTCGGCAAATCATCTATAGCAAGCAACACGCCTTGGAGCATTCTCTATTCTAAAATAGAAACACATGTAATACGAATGTTTTAACATCTTCTTACATGTGTTTAATAATTTTATTTTGCTAACATTAATCTTTTAGCTACATTGTGTAAAAAATAATCCAATATCATTTAAATTTCCTTCTCTCCTTAAAAAGAGATAACCAATAGAATCACTTAAATAAAATATATCTTGAAATTCTTCTGGAAAATCACTACCATTTATTTGCATACAGAATTGATAGTCATTAAGTTCTAACTTTTCTTTTTGCAAAAATACAGGGGATGTTCCCCAAAAAGAACCATAATAATCAGTTGATTCATTTACTTTTTCATCAATAATTATTTTCTTGGCAGGAATTAAAAAATCCGAATCATTTCTTGGTGAACCAATTGAATGTAAAATTACTTTCGTAAAACCTTTTTTAATATTATTAAATTCTTCAATATCGCCATGATAAACAATAGAATCCAAAAAATAATCTTCTGTATTATATGTGGTAAACACAGAAATGACCATGTCTTTTGGATAATTGAATTGAAAATTTGAATTCAAAAAATTGGTAGGCAAATTAATAATCAAGGTTAATTTTTCTCCATTCGGATTAATAGGCCATTCTATATCATAAGGCAAAAAACTTTTGCCTCCAATACGTAAAATATTCTCATTATTATCTATTTCTTCAAATTTTACTAAATTAAACATTTTCTTTATTCTCCTTATATAATATATTTAGGTTGTTAAAGATAACCTATAACCCTTTATTGAACCAAATATTCATGACGAATTAACTCATGATCCTATAGACCATCTCCAAATTACTTTATCCTCTTTTCCATACAAGTGACAAAATCCGAAGCAATGATCCGGATTTTATCTACAATTTTCCCTCCAAAACAAATATATTCCATAACTACTAGTGGTTAAAATTTTATTCCTAACTACTAATTGAATAATAATTCAGGTTCGTCAAAATTAATCAACAAACCATTCTCCTCACATAAGTCCTTAAATAATTCACTCACAACAAAATATGTAATACTTTCTTTATCTTTTGCAATAAAAAAATGTTCTTCTATATCCTTTCTGTATTTTACAAAATCTAATATTTTTTCACCATCTGTTAAAGTTCGATATGTTGATGCTTCCCTATCTATGATAGGAATTCTTCGTATGATTTTAGCAGCATACCACTCAAATCTGATATCTTGGCAAATTAAGTTACATGGAAAAAATTGCATTTCTTCTTTTAATGGGTTTCCAACTCTTTCAACAAATCGCTTAGAAAATAGCAATGCAGAAGGACAATTTATATAATCTGTCTTCTCGATATTATCTAGTGTATATCCAGTTCCAGAAAAGAAATCCAATTTTATTCTTTTTATTTTTTCTTCATCACCATCATCTAATCTGAAAAATGAATAAATTTCATCATCATTTTTTTTAATACCTGCCATATTATCTGGATGATTTAAAGTTGTATTGATTCGATATAATTTTAATGACATTTTAGCACTCCTTTTTTCAATTTTGATTTTGTTTCACTTTGCAACCTTCTAATTTCATCGTCAATTCTTTTTTGACTCCATTTTTTTTCTTTAGCAAGCTTTGTGAGATTATCTAATTGTTCATACATATATTTATTGAAATCTTTATGTACATCATTCCATCCCAAATGCAGAGAACTATTCGGATTCGCCAAATCTATGTTTTCTGCCACAGGTAAATAAGTCATATTTGTAGCACCATTAACATCCAACCCTGAATTCTTAAGTATAGAAAATTTATCCCAAACACTGGCTGGAATAAGATGATGTCGCTGATAACCTTGTCTAGTTTTCATCCATGATGGCATTCTGTCTAACCCAAACGGATCAATCTCACATAATGTATTAAATACATACCCATACAACGTCGGATTTCCCCCAGCCAACCCGATCGGATCCTGCTGTGTATACTGCCCTATCTAAGAGTCATAATACCGGAATCGATTATAGTACAATCCGATTTCTTCGTCCTCATACTGCCCTTGGAAACGGAACGGAATAAAGTTCTTTTCTCCGATCTCTTTCTCGGTTCTTCCATAGATATCTTTCTTGGCAGACTTCACTCGCCCATAGATATCCAGTTCCCTCTCCCAAACTTTGTTCCCTTCCTCGTCATAGGCTTCCACTGGTGTTCCAAGGTAATCACTGATGATACTGTAGTTTCCATCCTTTGTGAGCTTTCCTCTTGGGATAAAGTCGTCTTGGAATATCCAAGTGATTAGGCTGTCTGGAGATCTTAGTCCCATTTCTGCTTTTTCTCCACTAATCAACAATTGGAAACTCTCAATTACACATTCCAAATTGAATCTCATTTTCAAATGAGACAAAAATCAATTTAGCCGTATCTTTAAAGAGAAAATAGTGATGTTGAGGTATTTCATTGACTAAATAAGGCATAATCTTTAACACATCATATAAATAGAATTCATAACCATATTCAGTTAAATTATCACCTACATAAATAATTTTATCATTTACATTACAAATGCCTTCTTGAACTAATTGATTAATAAACGAAATAGCATCATCAGAGATATTAACACTATTTGACATGGTATACTTCTCATTTTTCATACCTTTAAAGCAAACTCTCCCATTTTTAAAAGGAAAATTTTTCATTATACACTCAACAATACTATTTGTCTCCGAAATAATTATAAAATCTTTCATTTCGATCGTTTCTAAATACGAAATAATTTCATCATCATAATAACTACTCATATATTTACTATCCTTTACAACTATAATGTTTTTGTATTTTCCCTACAGTTTTCTCATCACCAGCAAATTGAAAATGGGGACCCTTTTCTTTGCCAGCCCATGTATTTATATGTGCTCCGCTTCTTCAATCAAATTCAACTCTGAATCCTATTTTTTTTATTTAGCGTTTGCATTCCGACTGGCTTTCCTTTTATTGCACCAAATCTTCCTAATGTTGCTTTTTCAGCTTTAAATCCTCTACACTCTAACCACTCTAAAGCTTGTTTCATAGCTTGATTAAAATCAAGCAAACTATTTGATAAACCAAAAACATCAATCCACCAATTCGTATCCCCCACATACCCATACAACGTCGGATTTCCCCCAGCCAACCCGATCGGATCCTGCTGTGTATACTGCCCTATCTGAGAGTCATAATAACGGAATCGGTTATAGTACAATCCGATTTCTTCATCCTCATACTGCCCTTGGAAACGGAACGGAATAAAGTTCTTTTCTCCGATCTCTTTCTCAGCTTTTCCATAGATATCTTTCTTAGCAGGTTTCACTCGCCCATGAGTATACTGCCCTATCTGAGGGTCATAATACCGAAATCGGTTATAGTACAATCCGATTTCTTCATCTTCATACTGCCCTTGGAAACGGAACGGAATAAAGTTCTTTTCTCCCGTTTCCATTTCCATTCTTCCATAGATATCTTTCTTAGGAGGTTTCACTCTCCCATAGATATCCAGTTCCCTCTCCCAGACCTTGTTCCCTTCCTCGTCATAGAAATTTCCATTTCATCTAATCAATACCCGACTCCTTACAATTATCTGCAAGATGACTTTTACTGCCTGCACTGCCTAAAAAGTAACATCCCAATATACATATTCTCCTGATTTACAACTTATTTTTTTTAAATACTCCGCTTTTCTATTGCGAAAAACACCTTCTACAAAGTTATGATGCATTTCTTCACTAAAGAAGTCAACTAATTCTGGTTCAAGTATCTCACATATTAACGGTTTTACCTCATTAAATATGCCTTCAATCCGTTCTGCAGTTATTTCTTTTTCAAAATATTCTATTACATCATCACTCCAAAAAAATTTATTATTAACATGTCCACCATCAAAATTCCATATACCACTTGTCCAAAATGCCCTTGACTCATTCACTGCAAGTAAATTATCACTTTCTTTAAATAGAAAAACAGAAAGATATTGAAAAAATGAATACTTTATCTTTAAAGAGCCTTCAAAAATCTTTTTAAATAGTTTCCGTATATTATCATTGCAAAATGCAACCGTAGTATTAAATAAAGAAACCCAATCAATTATTTCTGAATTTTCCTTTTCCATACACTTGATTGTTTGCTTAATATAATACTCCATTATATATTGATAATCTTTTTCACCAACAGCTTGTTTAAAATTTTTTTTATTGAAAAATATTGCAGAATTAAACTCATAATAAATATCTATTGCTTGTTTATTCCCATAAATAACTGCTTGTTCAATCACTTTTAAATAAAATGGTAACAGATACTTAATTAACTCAGGTTGAATACGCTCTGAATACTTACAATCTGTTGCAAAGTTGTATAAGATTAAATATTTTTCAGTAAACTCTCCTTCTATTTTTTCATTTACAATAAATTTTTTCAATTCTGATATATCCGTTTCATAAAGCTCCATTGTTATTGATACAAACTTTAAATTTACATACATTTCTTTGGCACCTCCATATCAGTTGGCTTAGGCGGCTTCATCTGTGATACTTTATTAATACCTGGATACTTACTTTTTACAATATCAGATAATCCTCTTTTTCTCGCCTCATCTAATCCTTTTCTTAAATTCTTAAGTCCATTCTTTATTTGCTCATCATGTGTATACCAACCTGAATTTGGCGGTTTCATTTTTCCTACTATTTGTTCTCTTATTCGATGTACAACTCCATGTGTACCTCCATTATTATGTAATCTTTTGTCTCTATAAGCCAGCTCCCAAATTTTTTCTATCAACTCAGAATCTGTCATATTTTCAAAATTTATCAATCCAAAAGGATCATACCACCAATTTGGATCGTACACATACCCATACAACGTCGGATTTTCCCCAGCCAACCCGATCGGATCCTGCTGAGTATACTGCCCTATCTGAGAGTCATAATACCGGAATCGATTATAGTATAATCCGATTTCTTCATCCTCATACTGCCCTTGGAAACGGAACGGAATAAAGTTCTTTTCTCCTATCTCTTTCTCGGTTCTTCCATAGATATCTTTCTTAGGAGGTTTCACTCGCCCATAAATATCCAGTTCCCTCTCCCAGACTTTATTCCCTTCCTCGTCATAGGCTTCTACTGGTGTTCCAAGGTAATCACTGATGATACTGTAGTTTCCAT
>CAYPEJ010000060.1:0-11197 GCA_964409685.1 uncultured Anaeromicropila sp. | reverse complement strand
AGAATAGGTTTATAACCAATTTTTCTTGGCTATAAACTTATTATACGAGGAGAATATATATGAAAGAAAAATTTGAAATTAGAATACCAAGGATACGAATATGTAACATATATTTAGAAAGTGACATGGTAAATCTATTAAAAGAGAAAACTTTTAATTGGATAAAAGAATTTATAAAAGTATTTTCTAACATTAGTATGCCTGTTGAAAATAATAGTGTTAAGTTTAATATATACTGGGATGATTGGGCAGAGGGGAGTAAAAATACATTTATCTATCCCATTCTGTTTACAGAAGCGAATGAAGAAGCTGAAGTATGTGATAGTAAAGAAATAACATTAAAGGGATATGTCAATTCAAAATATAGTCAGACAAAGAGAGAATACTATATTATTAGTGGTACTATTGAACATGATTTAAAAGATAATTTTACATCTGAGTTATTAAGGATTGTTTTTTTTCATATTTGGAGATGTGCTAATATATCTTATCCAGGAATGGTAGATTTTTATGGTGCTGAAATTATTGTTAATAAACAAAATGAAGGAAAGATGAAATTATCTAATGATGAGGTCTCGTATTTATTTCATGAGTACAAGGAGGCTAGTAATATTCCTATTCAGATAATCGATATCTCAAAAACGTGGGCTTGGTATCTAAAGGTAGTTGATACAACTAAATATTACACTGTAAATAAGTTTGATAGAGCAATTACTGGCCTTTTTAATTATCTTAGACATGATGGTATTATTCAAGCATATATAGTAGATTTATTTTTAGGTATAGAAGCATTTTATTCTCTCGGAGGTTCAGATATAATAAATAAGTTAAAAAATAGATGTATTCTATTTTTAGAAGTACATCAAGATAAAAAGACTTTTAAAAGAAGGCTGAATGATTTTTATCAGTATAGAAGCCGTTATGTACATGGAGATAAATCAATTTTAGTGTATGCGGATGTTTTAGAAAACACGTTTCTAAGTGAAGATACTCAAAAATTATATGATGAATTTTTTGATGTAACAAAATTTGCAATTTATTTTTTAATGCTGTCTATTCAGAAGGCAGTAATTGAGAATAGATATGATTTGGAATTTATAGAAGAAATAAAAGATATTTAAATAAAAGGCAATTTTATAGTTGAAATGACCGCACACTATGATACCAGAAATCTATCACAAAGGATTCGCTTTGCAAAGCAAAAAAGAAGGGTACACCATAAGCGAAATAGCTTTATGCATGCATTTAGGTGAAACAACCATCCGAAAATGTATAAAATGGAAAGAGGATGAGATTCCGACAGATAAGGAAAGTGCACAGGAACGACAATATCGAAACAGTGTAAAGCAGAAAGAAATAGAGGAAGTACGCAAACTGTACCAGAATGGTTTTTCTATTCAGTAAAGCAGCCGTATGACGGGGCATGTTTCAACAACCGTAAAAAATATCTAAATCCTATATGTACTGGTGAAAATGGTCATTATGATTCAAGGCGTCCTGGCAAGCTTGCTCCATTTGAAAAAGAAGTGATAGCAATGCGATCACAAGGTATTAGATATGACAAAATACATAAGACAATATGTAATAAAGGTAGAATATGATCCGAGAAAACTGTTGTGCAAACTGCTTTACAGGAAAGAAGTAAAGGGGCTTAGTGAGTACCAGTATAATGCATTAATAGAAAAGTATGACATATTGGGTAAGGTATACAGGGTGATTGAACAATTTTACAAAATAGTATATGCCAAGAAATACGAGGAACTTGAAGCATGGATGGAAGAAGCTAGATTACTGGAAATCCCAGAAGTCGATTCTTACTTGAATGGCATGGAAAAAGATCTTATCGCAGTAAAAAATGCAATTAAATATAATTATAACAATGGGCTGGCAGAGGGCAGTGTAAATAAAATCAAACTAATAAAAAGAATCATGTATGGAAGAAATAGTTTTGAAATGTTAAAAGCAAAAATACTTTTGAATGAATATTATTTTCAAATCAACTAACATTGGAAAGAACCTATTTGACGCTTACTTTATTACAGATTAGTTTTGTTTTTTTATAAACGTACAAAAAAATAGCGTAAAAAAAATAAACGTTATTGACGTGGATGATGAACTGTGTTATATATATGTTATAGCGTATAAAAAATAAGCGTTTAAAAACGAGATTGGAGATGATGTCATGTTATTTGACTATGAAAACAGTGAAGTTTATAGAGTAATGAATGAAAGGAGAACTGCTGCAAACGTCATAGAAATTAATACAATTCAAGAATGTTTAGTGGGAAAAAGACAACATTCCTGGCAGCGAATTAAAGAAACGAATCGTAAGCCAGCATTAGCATGTCGTATGACAAGTAAATCGTTAGAAGCAAATGGTAAAATCTATGATGCAAATAGAATTATTAGTATTTTTGTTGAGTCGTGTATAAAATATGGTTTTACTTATTATCCAATTAGATGTAATATTGATAATTTTAAAAATAAGATTAGACAGATTAGACTTTTTGCAAAAGAAAATGAAAGATATGTTTGTAAAGCATGTTTTGAAGTTTTAGAGGTACTTGAAAGTGATAATGATTTATCTGTTGATAAAGCAGAAGAGAATATTACCGATACTGATTTTATTAAGGAAAGAATGGATTTTAATTGTCTGTTTAAGATTTCCCAAGTGCAAACAGAGAATCTTCCAGAAGATTATTTAGCGCTACGGACTGGAAAATCCATTTATGATGTTGCATTCAATGGAAGAAATCCTAATATATGGATTATTTAGAAAGCACAGAAATATATGAATCCCAATGAATTTTAGTAAGTAGATATTACGTTTAGTTTACAGAAATGTGAAAGTAAGGAGAATGAGAAGATGAAATATTTTGAATTAAGAGTTGATACCAATTTATATGATATTACGGAGGCTGCAGTTGATTCTCAGGAGTTGATTTGGAATAATGCAAACGGGAAGTTAGAGACTGGTGATGTAGTTTATATAATAATACGAGGAAAGTTGTTGGGAAAGGCTATTTGTGGTAAACAAACAGTTATTCGTAATTTTAATGAATTACCAGGTGGAAGAAAATACTGGAATTTTGAGAGTGAAACATTAAAGAAGCAGATAGATGATAGCAATTTTATTAAATTGGTTAATTATCAATCTGTTTTACCTTCTTTTAGTGGGAATAAGATGATTTTACCAGCAGTACAGCTGAAGAGAAGGGCAATTTGCGAGGTTACCTCACAAAAATATAGTAATATTAAGTTTGTTAAAGAAGTTAAATAAGAAAAAAGGTTTGCTGAGTAAAGAAAATAAATGGAATTTTACATAATTTCTTGTTGATTCAGAAGGAAGTGTAGTTAAAAGATATGCACCTACAGTAAAGCCATTAAAAATTGACGAGGATATTAAAGGTTTATTAAATAAATACTTAAATAAAACACCTACAGCCATACCGTTGGGAACATTATGAAGTGTCACAGCAACGGTAAGCAATAAGGTGTTTTTTGAAATCTCTACTCTTTTCTCTCATATTCTTTTTCAGCATTACAAGGTTTCTTAATCTGATAGTCAAAATCCTTGAAGTATTTTACATTTTGAGGTGTGTTGTTGGCGGAAGGAAATTCATAGCCTTTATATTTGACGATGGCACAGCTTTCTTTGCGTAGGTTATCCAGTACATTATCAGATAAATTGAGGATAGATTTCACAACTTCTTTTGGAGTCAGAGCCATCCATTGTGCTAAAGAAAGGTCGGCAAAATGGTCGCTCTTAAAGAGTTCAAGGAATACCAGTTTTTCAGTTCCTACATTTTGAACGTAGTGGAAATCCCCTACAGGAACATAGCCGACATCACCAGCTTGGAAGTTGAAGGTACGAGATTTAGGACCTGGTTTAAAAACAGTCATACGTGCCTCGCCTTGCAGATAATACTGTAGTTCATCGTTATTGGAGTGCCAGTGGATTTCACGCATAGCACCTGGTTCTACTTCAACGAGGGCGGCGGCGATAGTGTGGCAGGCTTCAAAATTCCTATTATCAAGGATACGGATTGTTCCGCCATCATAGACATAAGGATCCAAAAAGGCTATACGGTGCTTATAGCTATGAGGTACTTTGCCATAAGGGGAAGGCACTTCCTGAGATTCAAGTGGGCCTGGGTCACCTCCATCTGTAATGAAGATTTCTTTTGAAGGCACAGCTTTAAGCTCTTCTTCACTCACTCCAAAGTTAGCAGATAATACATCCATAGGCATATGAGAGAAAATTTCTGAGATAGAGAAAGTATTGTTTTCAGAATAGCTTCCCTTATCAAAAACGAGGAGGAATTCTGTTCCTTCATGCATGCCTTGAAGAGAATGGGCAATATTAGCAGGGAAAAGCCAGCCTTCGCCAGGCCCACAGTCAGCAGCAAAATTTCGTCCAGCTTCATCTACAGCAGTTATCCTCACACCTCCTGATAGGACAAATCCCCATTCAGACTGCTGATGAGTATGCATTTCACGGACACCTGGTGATAAATTCATATTAATGATAGCTAAAGTTTTATCAGCAGCAATTTCTCTTTCCGTAATCTCACGTGACCAACCGCCTGGTTTCATGATCATATGGCTGTCTGACATTGAAAATTTTAAATTAGGAACCAAGCCATGATCGGTAGCTGGAGGAACCAGCATATCAGGATTAAGTCTGTCTCGGTCTACGTTTCTAGGTCCTCTGATTCTTGCACCAGCACCATCACTGCGAATCGGTTCTGGGAAGAGCGAGTTCTTGAGCTCATTTAATTTTTCTTGCATACGTTCTTCGAAATGTCGTTCCATAAATAGCCTCCACATAGTTAATATATGGTATAGTATTTGATTGAAAATGTAAATTTATTCAATTAAGTATAATAAATAGTGCTTTTATGTTTGGTGTATAAACTAGGAGGATTCTATGGTATAATTGCAAAGGATATAAAAGAAAAATGCAATATATAAAAATAGATTAGTTTAGTGGAGTGGGGATAAAAATGAATGCTAAAATATTAGTCATTGATGATGATCAAGAGCTTTGTAGTATTATTAAGAGATATCTGGATAAGGAAGGTTATCTTGTGGATTTTGCACACACAGGCAGCAAAGGAATTCTACAGGTAGAAGAGAATGAATACCAATTGATCATATTAGATATTATGTTGCCAGAGATAAGTGGATTTAGTGTGTTATCCGAGATTCGAGCAATCAGTAATGTTCCAGTGTTAATGTTAACTGCAAAGGATGAAGAATCAGATAAAATCCGAGGCTTGAAAAATGGTGCTGATGATTATATGACAAAACCATTTAGTATTCGAGAATTGTTAGCTAGAGTAGAGTCATTGATTCGTAGGTATATTTCCTTGGGACAAATGGAGAAGCAGCAAAATACAATTGTACTTAAACATATGGTCATCAATGCGGATACAAGAAACGTTGAGATTGAAGGTAGGCAAATCGAGCTTACTGGAAAAGAATTTGATTTATTATTTTTCCTAGCATCCCATAAGGGAATGGTATTTACGAAAAAGCAGATTTTTAAGCAGGTATGGGAAAACGAATATGCATTTGATGATAGTAATATCATGTCCTTTATCAGTAAACTTCGTAAGAAGATTGAGAAAGATACAGAACACCCAGAATATATCCAGACAATTCGTGGAGTTGGATATCGTTTGAATCAGGAGGCATAAGCATGTATCTTGGAGTCCTTGTAATGTTAATTCTGATTATAGTTAGTTCCTTTTTTTATATTTGGCAGAGTAGAAAAAATGTTCAGAGAATGAATGTTATTTTAGAAGATATTTTAGCTGGTAATTTAGATCGGAAACTTATCGCAAAAGATCATTCAGAGTTAGCCAAAACTTATTTTATCATCAATGAAATTGTTGCAAAGCAAAAGCGGGAGTTAGTAGAATTGAGGCAATCAGAGAAGAAATATAAACAGTTGGTTACAAGTCTATCCCACGATCTCCGTACTCCTTTAGCTTCCTTGATGGGATATTTGAGTGCAACCCAAGATGGAATTGTAATTGGTGAGGATAGAGAAGAATATCTAAAGTTATCTTACGAAAAAGCAATAACTCTAAAAGACTATATTGATACCTTATTTGAATGGTTGAAATTAGAATCTGGAGAACGTATTTTTCATTTTGAGAGAATAGATATTTGTGAACTTAGTCGTGAGATTATGAGTGAATGGATTCCTCAGTTAGAGCAAAAACAGATAGAGTATAACATAGAAATACCAGAGCAAGAAATCTATCTAATACTAGATGAAAGCTCCTATCGTCGTATTTTATATAATTTATTGCAGAATCTGCTGATTCATAGTCAAGCAGACAAGATGAAACTAGAGATTCATCAGCTGGAAGAAAAAATATGCATTATTCTAAAGGATAATGGAGTGGGTATTTCGCAAAAAGACTTGTCACATATTTTCGAGCGATTGTATAAATGTGATTCAGCAAGAAATGGGAAAGGCAGTGGCTTAGGGCTTGCTATTGTGAACGAACTTATTAAAGCGAATAACGGACGAATTCATGCGGAAAGTGAAGGAGAAGGCAGCGCATTTATTGTGGAGTTACCTAGAAGCAAGTAAGAAACATGATAATCGCAAGGTTAAGGCAAGGTTAGGGTATTATCATAGTATTTGTAAAGGAGTTGCGATTATGAATAAAGAATATATACTTGAAACAAATAACCTAGGTAAAACCTATGGAAAGCAGACGATTGTACAAGAAATTAATATGCATATTGAAAAAGGAAAAATCTATGGATTGTTAGGTAGAAATGGGGCAGGCAAGACATCAATTATGAAGATGATTCTAGGACTTACAACCATTTCTAACGGTGAGATAAAAATTTTCGGAGAGTCCATAAAAGAAAATCCACAAGGAATCTATTCCAGAATGGGGAGTCTGATTGAGGCTCCTGGATTTTATCCGAATTTAAGTGCACATGAAAATTTAAAGATTTTTTCTATGTTGAAGGGAATCACAAGAAAGGATGCAATTAAGAATGCACTTGATTTTGTAAACCTTTCCTATTATGACAAGAAGCCGTTTTCTAGCTACTCGTTGGGGATGAAACAGAGATTGGGGATTGCAAATGCCTTGATGAATGAGCCAGAGTTCTTGATACTAGATGAACCAACAAATGGTCTTGATCCAATTGGAATCGCTGAGTTAAGAGAATTTATTCGAAATTTATCTGTTAAGGAAGGAAAGACAATTTTGATCTCCAGTCATCAGTTGTCGGAGATAGAACAGTTGGTAGATACCATAGGTGTTCTTCATGAAACAAGGTTAGTGGAAGAGTGTGATATGGCGGAACTTACAAAACATAATCAACAGTATATAAAAGTACAAGTATCAGATGTAAATAAAGCTTGTATTTTGCTGGAACAGAAATTCAATATCCATAATTATAAAGTAATGCCATCCGATATCATTCGTATTTATGATTTTGCACAGGAGCCTCAGAAGATAAACCGTATGTTACTTGAGAATGGAATAGAGGTATCAAGACTTGAACTTACAATAGAGAATCTGGAAGAGCATTTCAAAATGATTACAGGAGGTGTTGGAATTGCTTAATATGTTGAAATCAGAATTATATAAAATGAGAAAAAGCCATATTTTTTATGTATGTTCTCTAATGGTTATTTTACCAGCAGTCTGGCTGATCTATAAAGATACGATTTTAACTACGCCTCCAGATCAGATTAGTAACTGGATACAGAGTGTAAATGTTATTACTTCCTTGTTTTTATCCATTGCAAGTGGATTTGTGATTACTTTTTTGATGCAGCGTGAGTATGAGGATAAAACCATTATCAATGTTTTATCAGCACCAACTTCAAGAAGCGTATTTCTTTTTTCTAAGTTTTTGATATGGTTGTTTTGGTATCTTTTGCTGTTAGGGACTAGCATGTTAATTTACATCATTGGTGGAAAGTTAGTTTATTCTGGTAGATTTGAAATGGGGAAAATAGCGATTTTATTGAATGTTGTAGTAAAAACTAGAGTCTTAAGCTTTATTGCCTCTGCACCGCTTTTACTAGTGGCAGTAATACAGAGACGAACTTTTTATCCAACGATTATGTTATCCTTGGTATTTACAGGAATTGAATTATTCGCGCTAATACTTCCAGTGAAGTTTGCAAGTATGATTCCTTGGTCAGCAGCAATGTTGTTTGGTTATGGAATGACAGGAGAGTATACGATAAATGCAATTGTAGTAATTATCTGCTCAGGAATCATAGGTATCTTGGGTGGATGGAATGTATTTCTAAGACAGAATCAATAAGAGAATGAATGTAAAAATGCTGGGGCATCAAATTGATAATGTAAATATAGTTTCGTTATTTAGTAGGTTATTGAGATATAACCTACTATTTTTTGACATAAAATGGAAAGTTTACTTGACATTGTGCATGGTGAGGTATATTATAAATGTAAAGTTAACTTTCCGTTTTTAAAAGTGAAAGGAGGCAAAAATTGAAAAATAAGCTAGAAGAAATTCGTAAACAACATGGTATAAAACAAGAAGACTTAGCTAAAGCGCTAGAAGTTTCAAGGCAGACTATTGGTTCATTAGAAAATGGAAGATATAATCCATCTATTATATTAGCATTTAAAATTGCACGTTATTTCAATATGGCAATTGAAGAGATATTTATTTATGAAGAGGAGGAATAAAAATGTTAAAGAAAAAGTCTTTTTACGTTATGACATTAATGATTGGAATTGCACTATTGGGTTCAAGTTTTTTGCTCAGAGGAGAGGGATTAAAAACTATCTCAGGTGTTTTGATTGGAATAGGGGCTGGATTGTTTGGAATGAGCATAGCTAATCTATGGATGAAAGGGTTTGAAGAAAAGAATCCAGAGATAATGAAGGATAATGAAATTGAGTTTAAAGATGAGAGAAATACAATGATTCGCAATAGAGCAAAAGCAAAGGCAGGAGACATTATACAGTGGTTTATCATGGGAATAGCATACTTGCTAATAGCTATAGATGCACCTTTATGGATGATACTTATAACGGTAGGAGGATTTGTCTTGTATAATTTTATTTCTCTGTACTATATGAATAAATATCAAAAAGAAATGTAGATAAATACATTAATAAAAGGTAATAAATCTTATTATAAACATGTATTATACGAGTTTGTGAAAACTTTTCTGTAAATAGAGATATTATAGGTCTTCTATGGTAAAAGAAATTAGCATAGGAGACCTATTATTATGGCAAGAAGAGAAAAGAAATCAGTAAATAAAGTACAGATGACAGAAGGAAAACGTAACATTTTGAGCTAAAAGTTGTAAAGAAACGTCAGAAAGATATTTCTGATATTGCTCAGAAGATTATTTCTATGTATGCCAAAGGAATGACAACGAGACAGATTTCTGAAACAATCGAAGATATCTATGGATTTGAGACGTCAGAAGGCTTTATTTTGGACGTTACAGATAAGATTCTACCTCAGATTGAAGACTGGCAAAATCGTCCTTTAGATGAAGTATATCCAATCTTGTACATAGATGCCATTCACTATTCTGTTCGAGATAATGGCGTAATTAAAAAGCTTGCAGCTTATGATTAATATTACTATCAGTTGGGGGCTCTTTTTATCTAATGTATATTTTTTGATATCACAAAAACTTCTTCATTATCGGAGGAGTAAAAAAGTCTTGTATTTTTCTGAAACTATGTTAATCTATAATTGAAAGAAACAACACATGTTCCATTGGTTTTCTTCTTCCTTTGACAGTCAGGTCGAATTGGGAGTACAAACCGTAGGATCGTTGTTTCTATGTTATATGGTGGCTCTTGTCCTCTATGCTTGAAAACATGTAGACAGATTTTAGCAACCTGTGTGAAATTGACCTGTAGCTGATGTCTACGGTCTTTTTCTTTTGGGCGAACAGCCATCGTTATACTCATACTATAGTTATACATAAGTAACCATGCAAACACATCCTGAAATATAGAGTTCTCCTGTTATGAATGAAATGCTGAAAGACCAAGGATATGTTTTACTTCTCGAAATCCTGTTTCTATTCCCCATTTTTGATTGTATAGTTCTTTGAGTTCATCTGCTGTAAATGCTGTTTCTGGTAGACTTGTTGCTATCACTTCATATGTATCCTCTGTAAGTTTAAACCGAACAAACCGTATCGTTAATTCATAATCTGGGCATTTACTGTTTTCAATAAAATCAAACTGACTTTTTTGGGAAAAGTATTTATATTTCTTGGGATTGATTGCTGCGGGACCTGTAGAATGTCTTGTAATAATAACATGTTTTGTAATATCGAATTCTTCTGATTCTGGCAGTTCCATACCAGAAAGCATCCCATTGCTCTTTTTTTCTTTTACGCGAATTACATAATCAAACAGTCGTTCTTCAACATGTGCGAATAAGTTATAATTCCCATATCCACGGTCTGCCATAACAATAACTGGATATTGAACGGTAACTCGATCCACTAAGTCGCATGCTACACTGCATTCATTTTCCTTTAGTCCTTTTTGGACAATGGCATCTAAAAACTTCATATTACATACGTCATACATTGCATTAAGGTGTAGAGTAGAAACATGATTCGTTCCGATAACATTTCCTTCAGATGGATTATATGGAAGTGTTAAATCACCACCATCAATGGCTAATAACCGATAGTTTCTAAACAATTTTGGATCTGTATCTGTGCGTTTGTTAAACTCATGTAATAGGTATTTCATCGCAGTATAACTCAATTTTTTTCTTTACTGAACAAAAGCCGAAACAGTCGGAAAATTAGCTTGATATTCAAAAAATTCTTCTATTTCATGTCCTAATGTATTGCATCCAAAAGATAAAATAAATTTAACAAGAGAAGAAAAGTCAAACTTTCGTTTCTGCTGAAAAGCCCCTTCCTTATAAGTGAATTTATCTGAGAACTTTTCCATTTCACTCTACATAATCTACTCTTTCAGGGTGTCATCTTAACTTAATGACATTGATAGTTTACGGGGTTATTTTTATATGAGTGAATTGTAAAGTGAAATTCCATACCTACAAGAAATTATAAGGTAGTTTGTAAGTGAAATTCCCATATGGATTTTTGGATTACAAATGCAAAGGGTTGAATGAAATTCAAAATTCCCGTTTAGCACTTTTGTAGAAATTAATCGTT
>CAYPEJ010000059.1:0-11334 GCA_964409685.1 uncultured Anaeromicropila sp. | reverse complement strand
TAGAAGTTTGCACCTAAGATATCCATCTTGTTGATGAATGCCATTCTTGGTACGTTGTATGTGTCAGCTTGACGCCATACGTTTTCAGATTGTGGTTCAACACCACCTTTAGCACAGAATACACCTACTGCACCGTCAAGTACACGTAGAGAACGTTCTACTTCTACTGTAAAGTCAACGTGTCCCGGTGTATCAATGATATTGATACGGTGTTCTTCAGCACCTGGCTTAGCTTTGCAGTTTTCTTGCTCTGTCCAGTGACAAGTTGTAGCCGCAGAAGTAATTGTGATACCTCTTTCTTGTTCCTGCTCCATCCAGTCCATAGTAGCAGTACCTTCATGAGTATCACCAATTTTATAGTTAACACCAGTATAATAAAGGATACGCTCTGTTAATGTTGTTTTACCAGCATCAATGTGAGCCATAATACCAATATTTCTGGTTCTCTCTAACGGATATTCTCTTCCAGCCAAGGTTTTTTCCTCCTTATTGAATTATGCAGAAATACAGTAGCCCTTGTATCCACGAAATACAGACTACCGCACCCCCACATTCTAAATCTGTACAGTTTTTAGTTTTTTATACACGTATAATATTTTTTTTAATACGTGCATAAGATATACAATCAATTGATAATTACCAACGATAGTGTGCGAAAGCTCTGTTTGCTTCTGCCATTTTGTGCATATCTTCTTTTTTCTTAACAGATGCGCCTGTATTGTTAGCAGCATCTAAGATTTCGTTTGCTAATCTTTCTTCTTGAGTTTTTTCTCCTCTTTTACGTGAGTAAAGAGTTAACCAACGAAGTGCTAATGCCTGTCTTCTATCAGCTCTAACTTCGATAGGTACTTGATAAGTAGCACCACCGATACGTCTAGCCTTAACTTCAAGAACTGGCATAACGTTGTTCATAGCTTCTTCGAATACTTCTAAAGCATCCTTTCCGCTCTTTTCTGCAACTCTATTGAAAGCTCCATAAACGATTTTTTGAGCAGTACCTTTCTTACCATCTAACATGATGTTGTTGATAAGTTTAGTAACAACTTTGTTGTTGTATAATGGGTCTGCTAATACATCTCTTTTTTGAATATGACCTTTACGTGGCACGTTTCTTCCCTCCTTAATACTTACTTGGTTAAACTGCAACCAAGTCATTCATTAAATCATAGGTACTCACAACAATCCTGTGTTCGCGCTCGTTTTAATATCTATCTCTAAACGAAGTAGTTGTATCATTCATAACCTGCAACCGTCAGGATTAAGAAAAATCCAAGTGATTTCCTTTTGAGTAAAAATTAACACGGCACTTTTTTTGAATTAGTGATATAACCTTATTCGATTAATACATCTTATTTAGCGTCTTTTGGTCTCTTAGCACCATATTTAGAACGCGCTTGTCTTCTCTTAGCTACACCAGCTGTATCTAGTGTACCTCTGACGATGTGGTAACGTGTACCTGGTAAGTCTTTTACCCTACCACCTCTGATAAGAACAACACTATGCTCTTGTAAGTTGTGGCCTTCACCTGGGATATAACTTGTTACTTCAATACCATTGGAAAGACGAACTCTGGCAATCTTTCTAAGAGCTGAATTAGGTTTCTTAGGAGTTGCAGTTCTAACAGCAGTACATACACCTCTTTTTTGTGGTGCAGATGCATCTGTTACTTTCTTATTTAAAGAGTTGTAACCTTTTTGTAATGCTGGAGAAGTAGATTTCTTCTCAACTGTCTTTCTTCCTTTTCTAACTAATTGGTTAAAAGTTGGCATTAATTTTCACCTCCTGCGATATTTTAAAAAAATCTTGGTTATAAAACTACATTGTCCGGTTGTTACAATTTCATTTTATCAAAACATGCATTAAATCACATGCTTGTTCATTATATCGCTAAAATTCGATGTTGTCAACAAAAGAGTTTTTTCATTCTTATTTTTTTTAAAAAATCCTCTAATCTATAGGGGTAAGTCCTTTTGTTTCATTTCCATTGTAGCGACAATAGAACTATAGTACTTCAATATCCATATTTCTTTCAATAAAAAAATAATGGTTATTGAGGCATTGTCATGCAAAAATGAAAATCTTTTATATATTTTTCAACCATGCCTCCGCTAATTCAATCCAAATTTGACATTCCTTTTGTGTATCAGATCGGTCTGGACTGGTACTTGTTTCTTCATTTGCAAGGGCTAAACCATGTCTTCCTTGTGGGAATAAATGAGCTTCTACTGAGATTCCTTCTTTATGAAGTGCCTGAATGAGCAAAAGTGTATTTTCCACTGGAACCGTTTCATCCGACATCGTATGCCATACAAATGTTTTTGGTGTATCTTTTGTTACTTGATTTTCAAGGGACGCCAATTCTAGTATGGACTCTTCCCTTTCCCCTTGAAGACAAATGAAAGAACCTTTATGTGCATATTCTCCTGATGTAATAACAGGGTAACATAGTAAAAGAGCATTTACTTTGATATCTTCGTTACTTACTCCTAAGTCATCTGCTAACCATTTTTGATTCCAGCACATACCCATGGATGCTGCAAGATGTCCACCTGCAGAAAATCCACTTGCAACTATTTTATCTTTATCGACATGCCATTCTGCTGCATGCTGACGGATAATGGCAATCGCTTTGGCTACTTCCATTAATTGTGCTGGATAAAAATCAGGTGCTACACTATAATCTACGATAAATGCATGAAATCCTCTTGCATTATATTGTAATGCCACTGCTTCTGCTTCTCGCTCGGAGACATGTTCATACCCTCCACCTGGACAGATAACAACCGCTGGTCTCATACGCACAATTCCATGATCATCGAAATCCCTCAGCACATATGTAGTTAATGTTGCCTTCTTATCACTTTTCTTACAATCGTACTTCTCATATGGAACTTCTAGTACAATACTCTTATGTATCATTTTACAACATTCCTTTCTTCTCCATTTAAAAATGCCTTCATATTCAAATATAGTTCTCCGATTAATCTAGTACGTGCCTCTACACTTGCCCATGCAATATGTGGGGTTAAGATCAATCGTTCTGGCTCTTTTACAGATAGTAACGGACTTTCTAGTGGTAGTGGCTCTTTGGTAAATACATCTAGTCCTGCACCTGCAATCTGTCCTTCATTAATCGCATCGGATAATGCCTGTTCATTTACAATTGGTCCACGACCTAGGTTTAGAAGAATAGCATTGGATTTCATTTGTACAAATTGTTCTCTTCCAAACATATTTTCCGTTGTTTCATTTAATGGGGCATGTATGGATATGACATCACTTGTTGCTAGTAATTCTTCTAAGGATACTTGTTTTACATCAGAAGAATGATTCTTTCCTGTGGTGGAATAGTACTGTACCTTACATCCGAATGCCTCTGCAATCCGTGCAACCTTCTTGCCAATGTCACCTAGACCAATGATTCCCCATGTTTGTCCACATAAATCATGAAACTCTGGTCCGTAATGCACAAACATTTCTGATTGTGAGTATTCCTTACTTTTCACACAATGGTCATAGTATGCGATATGTTCAGCTAATGAAAAATAAATAGCAAAAGTATGTTGTGCAACTGTCTGAGTAGAATATCCTTTTACATTTGCTACCGTAATTCCTCTACTATTGGTGTATGGGAAATCTACTATATTTGTTCCTGTTGCTGTGATACAGATTAATTTTAAATTCTTTGCCTCTGCTAATGTAGATTCATTCATTGGAATCTTATTTAAGACAATAATATCAGCATCTTCAATTCTTTTAGGAACTTCATCTAAAGATGAATATTTATATTGAACTACCTCCCCGAAGTCAGAAAAGGAGTCATAATTCATTCCTTCGCCGAGACATGCTGTTTCTAAAAATACGATTTTCATTTCATCCACCTCTTTCTTATCTTATTATATTCGCATGAATCAAAGATGTAAAATATCTTTTTCCTTAAAATGATAATACAAAAGACTGTACAAAAGTTGAGCCTCTGTACAGTCTTTCTTAACTTCTTAAACTATTATTTTAATACTGCCAAATCAAATATAAATGGCGAGTTCCAATAAATTGTAACTTCATTAGTAGAATAACTTGCGTGGTTGTCTACATAACATTTTGCTGGTGCTTCACCTTCTAATACAGCTCTTGCGTATGGGTCCTCCAATGCTTTATCTGGTCCACCTACTAACATACCTGGCATAGATTCTCCTAATGCATAGGATGGTCTATGGTGGGCGTTAACTGGCGATAAACTTCCGTATCCTGTGACATAACTTATGGACATTGGATTAGCACCTAGACAATAGTGTAAGTGGTCATATGCTGTATCAATGTATGTAGTGTTTGCTTCTATGGTATTTGCAAGAATTAGAAACATCGCATTATTTGCTACATTTAAGTTACTTCCCCATGGATACTCATTTTCTAAGGAAATCTTATATCCATCTAATTGTGAACAAGCTACTAATCTATCTGCTTGTTTGATAAAATATTCTCGCAACGTTTGATAAAGTGCTTGTTGTTCTACACCTTCTGTTGTTAGGAATGTGTATGTTCCGTAGTCTCCGACAGATTGCCAGCCGAAACCACTTGGCATATCATTACTTACGATAGCTTCCATTGTTTCTAAATACTCTGAATTGGATGTTATTTTGTACAATTCTGCACAAGCCCAATAACGCTCGTCACGAGTAGATGTATCTGGGTATTCGCCTGTACTAATTCCTTCAGGATTTTTAAATCCACCATCACTGCCTGTTTCTTCTGCATAATCCATTGCTTTTTGTGCAGCCTCTTTACATGTCTTTGCAAATGTCTTGTCGTATGCTTCATATAATGTGCTTGCTTTTGCCATAACAGCCGCAAAGTCATATGTAGCTGTTGTTGAGATTGGTGAAACGATAAGTTCTTCGGTTTCATTCTCAGGTAGAACGTCATCGCCTGGGAAGTTGGCGCATGTTACTTTGTGGTATACACCACCTGTTTTGGTATCTTGCATCTTGAGCATCCATTCTAATTCATAGCGAGCTTCGTCTAATAAATCTGGAACACTATTATTACTTTCTGGAATGCCTAATGTATCGCTTTCTGCATCTCCACCTTGTTCCACAGATAAGAACAGATCCATAACCGTTTTTGCACCTGCAACTACATATCTTCCGTAGTCACCTGCATCGTGCCATCCGCCAGATACATCGATTTTTTCATCGGTTCCATAGATGGTTGCTTCTGTTATATGACACTCTGGGTGTGCGAAGTTACCTGCGATTGTAGAATCCGTTGCACAACCACAACGTTGACGATAAAGCATTTTTACGGAATCGCTATAGCAATTATCATAGATATCTTCGCCTATTGTAAATGTATAAGACTCTCCATAATCGCTTGTCTTAATAAAGTATGTCCCTGGTGTAGTTACTTCTGTGAAATCTCCGTAGTAGTTGGTCTCGTCTGCTGTTCGGTTGGCTGTTTCATTTTCAACATTACCTGTGAAAATGGTTTCGTTTGTATCGGCATTGACTACCTCAAAGGATGTACCTTTGTTTTCGCCTCGGAAGATAGCTACTTTCTTTTGATTCGGTAAGTAACCGATCTGATTGATATTTACATCAAGTGTTTTTGCTTCTTGTGCTTCGACTACAATCATATCGGAATCATCTATCATTTCTAAGGATACATTGTCGATAAAGATTTGATGTTCTCCTAGACCTTCTGTGTCATCGAATTTACCGCAGTTAAAGACTAGTCTTGGTGCTGGATCGGATTCTTCTTCGAATTTGAATTCTAGTGTTTCCGTTTTCATCTCGGTTGTTACTTTGTAGTTTTCATTTCCTGCATAGGCGTGATAATCTCCACCATTTAATTGAACTCTATATTCAATACTTCTTTCCGCACTGGCACTAATATCAAATGATAAGCGATAAACACAGCCTTGTGTTAGGGCTACGATATCTTGATACAATTGTACTCCATAGTTTACAGAGCCTGTTGTGGAAATGGTTAATACACCTTGTTCATCTTGGATGGCAAAGGATGCCCCTCCTCCGTTAGTGTATGTGCTCCATGTTTCTGGATTTTCGTTTGGTTGTGAGAAATCCCCATTCTTCACCATAAGTTCTTGTTCTGGTTCCGTGGATACGACCGCTTCTTCTGTTACTTGAGGCGTTGCCTCTGTCATTGTGTCACTGTTGTGATTGGCGTCCTTACTACAACCTGTTGTTGCTGCAAGGGATAAGACTAACAGTGATGCTAACACCTTTCGTTTCATTATTTTCCTCCTCATCATATTGCTATGTAATATATCACAACCTCATTATACATACTTTTTTAGGTAGAAACAAGAAACTTTCCCAATTCGGATTTGCCAATCTAGTTTATCTAAGTCACCTTACTAGGTAATCGCGTAATATATGAATTAAAAAAACTCCTTTTAAATCATTGTTCTGCAGTGTCTTCAGAAAATTTAAAAAGAGTTTTTATTATTCTTATTTCTTATCTTATTTCTTACTATAGGATTCTAATGTATCTGGTTTTCCTAACCAATATCCTTGGCCATAGTCTACACCGATTTCTTGTAGGCATTTAAAGATTTCTTCATTTTCAACGAACTCACCTATGGTTTTCTTGCCAAGTAGATGGGCTATCTCATTAATGGAAGATACCATGGCATAGTCAATTTTATTTACATGCATCTCTTTTACAAAGCTACCATCAATCTTAATATAGTCCACTGGCAGATACTTAATGTAAGTAAACGATGAAAATCCGCTTCCAAAGTCATCTAATGCAAAGTTACAACCTAGTTCTTTCAGTTCTTTAATAAATTTACTAGCATCTACAAAGTTGGAAACTGCACAAGTCTCAGTAATCTCAAAACAGATTACTTGTGGTGGTACTTGATAAGTTTCAAACTCCTTCTTTACATAAGATAAAAACTTTTTATCATTGATTGTGGCTCCAGACAGATTAATGTTAAAGCGTACTTCTTTTTCATCACCTAAACTTTTTAAGGTGTCTTCGTAGTGCTCTAGGAAATGATGTATTACCCACTTATCAATATCTGGCATAAGATGATAACGCTGTGCTGCAGATAAAAATGTACCTGGTGAAACCACTTTTCCTGAGTCATCCAGCATACGAATTAATACTTCATACCACAGTGTATTATCGGCTTTACAGGAACAAATCGGCTGGTATAGTAAAAAGAATTTATCCTTTTCCAATGCGCTTGAAATACTTGAAATAATATTAACCTCTTCATGTCTATCCAGAAATTCCTTATCCATCTTGTTAAACACTTGTACTCGATTGCCACCTCGATCTTTGCATACATAACAAGCTCGATCTGCTGCCGAAAGCATCCACTGAATATCCCTAACACTCTCATCCACTTCAACGGCTCCAATACTTACTCCAACTGTAAACATCTTATCTTCCCATGTAAAATTAAAGTCTCGAACAAGTTTACAGATACGTTCTCCAATCTCGATTGCTTCCTCAATTGAGGTATTTGGAAGTAATATTGAAAATTCATCTCCACCAACTCTTGCTAAAAAATCTCCTTCTCGAAGGGTCGATTTCATCATAAAGGAAAGATGCTTTAATAGTTGATCCCCTGCATGATGTCCCGATACATCATTTACAACCTTAAACTTATCTAAATCTAATGCCATAAATGTATGACAAGTTCCTTTTCTATTCTGTGCTAAAATTACTTCCTTCATTTTTCTTTCTAGATAATGACGATTTGGCAATTTAGTCAATACATCAAAGTTCGCCTGCTCAAACATAAGTTTCTCTGTTTCTTTCAATTGTGTAATATCTCGTACCGTACATACCATATATTGTTCCTTCTTATCTTCTGCTCTCATAAATGAACAATACATCCTGATTGGCACCTTCTTTTTCTCCTTGGTAATGGCATATGCATCATAACTTTGATGTTCATTCTTCTCATTTAAATTATCTCTAAACTCTTCTGTAAATAAACTATCACTTATAATGATATCTTGAATCTTTTTCTGAATCAATTCTTGCTCACTATAACCAAATAGTTGAATCGTTGCATCATTTACTAAATCAATTGTATTATCCAACTTTAATACGATTAAAGACTCTGTCATACTAGTAATAATATTATTCACAAAATCTTTGGATACAGTTGTTTCTCTTAATTTTGAAACCATTAAATTAAAAGATTCTCCCAACCTACCTAATTCATCTTTCGAAGATATATTTACCTCTGGTTCACTTGCGGTACCTTTATTAAAAATCTCGGTAGTTGCTCTATGTAATATTTGAATTGGTCTCGTCACCCACACAGATAAAAATACAGTAATCAAAATAATTGCTATTGTAAACATTAAAATAGATACTGTTAAATTCACTCCAGATATTCTATTTAATTCAGCTCTAACAGAATCTGAAGTATATTGTAAGATAATTGAGCCAATATGTTCTGAATCGCTATTTTCTAATGGAATAATAAATCCATAATAATCAATTCCGTCCTTTTCATATTCCACCATTTTTTTCTCGGCACACATTCTTAACTTGTATAATTCAGGTATTGTTTCTATTGTTTCTGGATATTTATCTAAACTGCAAAAAATTAAGTTTCCGTCTAAGTCAATTACTCCCGAAAAAACGATATCTGTATTTTCTTCTGAAACCTCACTGCAAAGCTCATCAAATCCAACAATATTTTCAAGTACCAAACCATATGAAATTAATCCTTCTACCTGTATCTTTAGATTTTGCCCTGTTGCAAATGCTTCAGCCGAAAATGCATCTATCAAAGCAGATCGTGTAACTTGATTCGTAATAAAATAATTTCCACCAATTATCGCTGCCAGTATAATAAAGAGCATACACATAATTTTGGTTTTAATTTTGCTAAACATCTACTCCTCCCATAGATAGCTGTTATATACCTTTAGAGATAATAATGTTTTAGCTGGAACCTCAATCCCTAATCGCTCTGCTCGCTTAATGTTTATTGCTGGTTCCCCTTTTACATTTAACTCCATTGGTAGGTCTTTTGGTAACACGCCATCTACTAATATTTTTTCTGCTAGCTTTCCAGCTGCTAAACCATGTTGATACCCTGATATTGTAACACTACACAAAGTACCATTTGCAATACGATCAATCCAAAAACTCACATCTGGAATCGTACTATTATCTATCGTCCACTTTAATACATCTGTATATACAACATTCTCATTATTCTCGTCTTTAAAATTAAAGATTCCAATTTGTAACATTCCATCTACTTTCCCTTGATATTCTGTTACAATATTTTTATATTCTTCAAATGTTTCAATTTGATCTGGGATAATAAACTCTATATTTGGATACAACTTCATATTCTCTTCTAGTCTAGGTAACATCTGTTGCCATATTGCCGAAGTATCGCAAATAATAAGAATACTCTTTATTTCTGGAACAATTGTACTTAATAAATCAATCGTACCTTTAAAATCTTCAATTTCAAGTGCTCCTGTAACATTGTCTGCTTTATCAAATCCATAGTATTCTGGTTCTTTATTCACGGCACTAAACACAAATGGTATGGAAGAATTTATATAGTTCTTTGTTACATACTCTTGTGCTTCGTCATCACTTGTATACACCAAATCTGGTTTCCATTCTTCAATTATTTGCTTTGCTTCTTCTCCTTTTTGGGTTAACCACTCAGGTGAACTATTTTTTTTAGCATCCATTGCAAGGACTTTGTACTCAACATCATACTCTGATAATGCATCTTTGAATCCTTGTAATTGCATTTCTGTCCATTCCCATCCTTCATGATAACTCATAATATGAAGGATTTTATAACTTTTTTCTGTTTTCTCCGTATGTACATTTTCTTCAGAAGTAGTCTCTACTTTCTGATTTTCTGACTCACTCTTGGATGCACCACATGCTACAAATAAACTTCCTACTAACATAATTACTACAAGTCCCAATAATAACTGACATTTTTTCATTTCAATCATCCTTTCACAATTTAATATTCTTTTTTATGATTATATTGTGTGTCAGCTTGGGCCAGCTTTAATTATTCTAGAGTGGAGGTAAGAATACAAAACATTTCTTTATTTCCTCCGTAAAAAAAACTCAGACTTTTAGCCTAAGTTTCTAATTATGCAACCTGGCGATCATTGACTATGCTTTAGACCCATGGCTTTGCGTCCTTACCTTTCGATAAGTTTGCCAACTATATCTATTATAGTTAAATTATAATTTTTCTATCTCGTACTGTCAATAATATATTCTGTGAAATTGTGACAAACTTTTTTGCACAGTATTAATCAAAAATGTGGCACAACTAGTAACTACTAAATTGTGCCACATTTATATCTTGATTCATTCAAATCATTTATCTTATAAGTCAGTATCTAAGTCATCAGAAAAATCTAAGAAGCTATCTTCGATTTTATCTTCCACTGTGAAACCACTTAGGATATCATCTCCTAATTCTTCACCTGCAAAATCTTCTGCTACTTCAATCTCTTGTTTCGCATCTGTATCCAGTTTAACAGAACGATATCTCTTCATACCTGTACCAGCTGGAATTAACTTACCGATAATAACATTTTCTTTTAGACCGATTAATGGGTCAACTTTACCCTTAATCGCAGCTTCTGTTAATACCTTAGTTGTTTCCTGGAAGGAAGCAGCGGATAAGAAGGAGTTTGTAGCTAAGGAAGCTTTTGTAATACCAAGCATTACTTGTTTTCCTTCTGGAACTTCTTTTCCTTCTTCTGTTAATCTTTCTACTTCGTCCTCGAATTCTAATGCGTCAACTAATGTTCCTGGTAAGAACTCGGAATCCCCATTATTTTCGATACGAATCTTCTTAAGCATCTGACGAACGATAACTTCGATATGCTTATCATTGATTTCTACACCTTGTAGACGGTATACACGTTGAACTTCTTGGATCATGTAATCTTGAACTGCACGAACACCTTTAATCTTTAAGATATCGTGAGGATTTACACTACCTTCTGTTAACTCGTCACCAGCTTCAATTGTTTGACCTTCTAAAACTTTAATACGAGAACCGTAAGGAATTAAATATGCCTTAGATTCTGCAGTTTCAGGATTTGTTACGATAACTTCACGTTTCTTCTTAGTATCACTGATAGAAACAAGACCACCGAATTCTGCGATGATTGCAAGACCTTTTGGTTTTCTTGCTTCGAAAAGTTCTTCGACACGAGGAAGACCCTGTGTGATATCGTCACCGGCTACACCACCTGTATGGAAAGTACGCATTGTAAGCTGTGTACCTGGTTCACCGATAGACTGAGCAGCGATGATACCAACTGCTTCACCAAC
>CAYPEJ010000058.1:0-11484 GCA_964409685.1 uncultured Anaeromicropila sp. | reverse complement strand
TAGTAGAACATGAATTTCTTCTTATTATATGTATGTTGTGTATATGTCAACACTTTTATCAAAGAATATTTGATAAAAGTGTTGACATATACACAACATAGTAGTATCATATAGTTAGGTTGAAAAACCTATGTAACCAAATAACTACATATTAAAGAAAGTGAGGTCAACAAAATGGGAGTTGCCAACAAGTACAACAAAACAAAGTTATTCAATTTCAGTATTCCAAGTGAATACAAGTATATCAGTCTTTCTGAACTTTTTCAGAAGAATGGTAAAGACAAGGTTTATCCAGTTCTTGCAATGTATATCAATAAGAAGTCAAGATATGGTGATGCACCTATTGTTGCAACAGATAAATTTCTTGTAAATCTTCCAAGTCACTTACTTGATACAGTCAAGGACATGATGAAAGATGATGAAGTAATTGATGCCTGCAATGATAAAAAGTTAGGTTTCAGTATTTACCAGTATGAAAGTAAGAACAACAGAGAATTGAACTTTTCAATCAATTGGGTTGATATGTAAACAATGATTACTGGAAAGTGACTAACCAACATGAGTACAGAGAAAGCACAAAGGTGATTAAAGATGACAATTTATAATGTATGCGATACACAGGAAAATATTGTAACAAGTATGAAAGAAAATAATGAACGAATTTGTGATTGTTTTAGTGAACTTGCTAACATTTCATATAATATGAAAAATTTATGTGAAATTGCATTAAACATTAAACAAATGGATAGATGTTCATGCAGTTTTAACAGTTTGTTAGATGCTATTGACGAATATGCGTATCAGTTAAAGGTTCTTACTGCTAGTTATGAAATGGCTTGTGATGTTAGTGTTACTTTAGTAAACAAGTAATAAATAGGGTGTATCATTTAATCACTTGTTTGATACACCTTATTTTAATAAAAAGAGGTAAACAATATTGATAAATATGATACTATTAAAGAAAGCAACCAAGTATATATTGAAACATAATTTGAAAGAAGAATTTTGGAAATGGTGTCAATATGAAATTACAAGTGAAAAAGTTGTTGACTTCTATAAAATGAAAGTAGGTGTATAAAATGGCAAGAAGATTGAAATTCAGTAATGGTATCAACATTGAAAAAAGAGTTGATGATTATACAACAAAGTGTCAACAGATTTGTAAATTTTTCAGAGAAGAAATTGTTCAGGTATCACTTAAAACAATGGGTGAAACATTTGAAGTTCTTCCTGCTACACTTTCAGCATGGGAGAATGGAAAGTCTAAAAATGTAGATTTTATTTTCTACTATTATGATATTATTGTTGAACCTGAATACAAAAAACAGTTTTTACATTTAATTTTTGATTGTGATAATAAGTGTATTAAAGTAACTGCATTGAAACAGTTGCGTGATGATATTGCAAAGGGTTTCTATGCAACAGTTGGTCTTGATATTCAGGAACTTGAAAAGAGTGGTGAACTTGACAAGGGTGTCATGTGGTTATCAACACAAATTGTTTTGTAAGGTGGTGATTGCATGGGTGTCAAGTTAGCAAGTGACGAATATTTACGATTAAAAGTAGAAGTGTCACGAAAAGCAAGTATGGCAAATAAAAGACTTGTTCGACTTGAAAACAATAACTTGACAAGTTCACCTGCATATCAAAAATGGGTTGATTATCAGGGTGGTGTAAAGTTTTCTGTAAAAGGAAAAGACTACAACCAGTTACAACAAGAACTTGCAAGGGTGAATCAGTTCATTGACGCAAAAACTTCAACTGTCAGAGGATTGAATAAAGTGTTGAAAGAAATGGCAGAAAACACTGGTATCAAATACGGAAGTGTAAAAGAGTTACAATCAAAGTCAAAAAACTTTTTTGCACTGGCAGACAAAATAAAAGAGTATTTGCGACAAACAGAGGGTTCAGCAAGTGCAATCGGTTATCAACCAGTATGGCAGGCAATCAACGAGTATGTGCAACAAGAAAAAATTGACTTGGGTGACAGTGAACTTGAAATTGATGGACTTGTTGACAAGATAGCAAAGTTGACAAGTTATGAAAAAGTTGAACAAGGTATGGAAGGTTATTCACTTGGCGGTGGATTTGAATATTTTTAGAAAGTAGGTGATTTTCTTGAAATTCTATAATGAATTAGATTTGTCAACAATAGAATATACAACAATAAAGACAAAGAAAATTACCTACTTGAACCTTGAATGTGGTTTCGATATTGAAACAACCAGTACACTACTTGAAAATGGTGAAAAAGTTGCTTTCATGTATGAATGGACTTTTGGTATAAAAGATGGTGAACATATTTGTTATGGCAGAACATGGGAACAACTTCTTGAATTATGTCAGAAACTGCATGACTATTTTGAATTATCTGATGAAAGAATACTTGTATGTTATATACACAATATGTCGTTTGAGTTCCAGTTCATGAGAAATTATTTCAACTGGGTTCGTGTGTTTTCTGTTGATGATAGAAAACCTATCAAAGCATTATGCGATTTTGGTATTGAATTTCGTGACAGTTATATCTTGTCAGGATATTCACTTGAAAAAACTGCTGACAACTTGCAGTCACATAAGATTGAAAAATTAGTTGGTGATTTAGATTATTCTTTAATCAGAACACAAGACACTTTGTTGACTGATAAAGAATTACAATATTGTGAAAATGATGTATTGATTATACTTTATTATATAAATGAACAAATAAAACAGTATGGTGACATTGGTAAAATACCTATGACAAATACAAGCAGGGTTAGAAACTTTGTAAGACAGTGTTGCTATACTGATGGAACTGGTTCAAAGAAGTCAAAGTATAATAAGGGTAAGTGGTTCAAATATCGTGAATTGATGAATGACTTGCAGTTGACAAAAGATGAATATGTTATTTTGAAAAGAGCATTTCAGGGTGGTTTCACTCATGCAAATGCAAACTATACAAACAAGTTACTTGAAAATGTATCATCTATTGATTTTACTTCTTCTTATCCTGCTGTTATGCTTTCAGAAATGTTTCCTATGTCAAGGGGAATAAAAACCAGTATGCAGGATATAAAGCAAATGTTTTCATATTCTGACAAACCTTTTGATGAACTTTGTAAAAAGTATTGTGTTGTTTGTGATATTGAATTTGTTGGACTAAAAGCAAAAATTTATCACGAAAATTATATATCTGAAAGTAAATGTGTGGTACTTGAAAACAGTGTTGTGAACAATGGTCGAGTATTCAGTGCAGACAGACTTGTCACAACAATAACAAATGTTGACTGGGGTATCATTAAACAGTGTTACACATGGGAAAAAGTTGGTATTAAAAATGTATATAGATACTTCAAGGGGTATCTTCCAAAAGACATTATACTTGCTATCCTGAAATTGTATGAAGATAAGACAACATTAAAAGGTGTTGAGGGAATGGAAGTCGAATACTTAAACAGTAAGGGAATGTTGAACAGTGTATATGGAATGTGTGTAACTGACATTGTTCGTGATGAAGTTACATATACAGATGACTGGGGTTCAACACCTGCAAACATTGATGAACAAATAGAGCAGTATAACAAGTCATATAATCGTTTCTTGTATTATCCTTGGGGTGTATGGGTGACTGCATACGCAAGAAGAAACTTGTGGTTAGGTATAATAAATATAGGTAACGATTATGTTTATAGTGACACTGACAGTATAAAGATGTTAAACTATGAACAACACAAAGACTTCATAAATGCTTATGATAATATGATAACTAAAAAGTTGGAAGATATGTGTGAACATTATCACATTGATAAAAGCAAGTTAAGACCAAAGACAATAAAAGGTGTAGAAAAAATGATTGGTGTATGGGACTATGAGGGAACATATTCACATTTCAAAACACTGGGTGCAAAAAGGTATCTTGTGGAAGAAGAAAATGAACTTCACCTGACAGTTGCAGGACTTGGAAAAAAATGTGGTATGGAATATATGAAAGAACATTGTGAATATGATAATATGAAAGTGTTTGAAATGTTCAATGATGACTTGTATATCCCTGCTGAAAGAACTGGTAAAATGACACATACTTATGTTGATACTGAATATGATTTTGAAGTGTTGGATTGTCAAGGACATACCAGTCATGTTGTAACAAAGTCAGGTGTTCACCTTGAAAATTGTGAATTTACTCTTTCAATTAGTAAACAGTATGGTAAATTCATTGAAATGTTACTTGATGGTTATTTGTTCAAAGGAGTAAAAGCAGTATGACAGAATATGAAATAATATATAATATAATAGTAAGAGAAAGTGAAAACAAAAACTTTTATAATGTAGATATTACTGGTGACACTGTTGTCATCAGTATTGTTGTAAATGATTTTAACAAGATTACTATGTATAAAAATCTTGCTAAACAAAAATTAAAACAATTCAAATACAAAAATTTTAAGGTGGTGTAATAATGGCAGGAAAAAAGATTGAATTTTATTCACCGAAAAACATACTTGAAAAAGGTGCAACATACAATGTCATTTTCGGTGAAAGAAGTAATGGTAAAACATACTCTATTTTGAAGTATGCTATTGAAAATTATTTTGAAACAAAAGGTGGTCAACTTGCTATTGTGAGAAGATGGAAAGAAGATGTTACTGGTAGACGAGCAAGTGACATTTTCAGTGCTATCAATGAAAATGGTGAAGTGGAAAAACTTTCAAATGGAATGTATCAGGGTATTACTTACTGGGCAAGTAAATTTTATTTCTGTACTTATGATGAAAATGGAAAAGCAGTTTACAACACTGATACAGATTGTTTTGCTTATACATTTGCAATATCTGAAAGTGAACACAACAAGTCAATCAGTTACCCAAAAATCACAACAATTCTTTTTGATGAGTTCTTGACAAATAAACTGTATCTTCCTGATGAATTTGTTTCATTTATGAATACAGTGTCAACTATAATCAGACAAAGAACAAATGTAAAGATTTTCATGTTGGGTAATACAGTCAACAAGTATTGTCCTTATTTTGATGAAATGGGATTGAACCATATTTTGAAAATGGAACAAGGTACTATTGATGTATATACCTATGGTGACAGTGAATTGAAAGTTGCAGTTGAATATTGTTCCAGTATCAAGAAACAAAAGAAAAACAACTTTTACTTTGCTTTCAACAATCCGAAACTTCACATGATTACAAGTGGTGCATGGGAACTTGACATTTATCCACATTTACCAGTGAAGTATAAACCGAACCAAATTTTGTTTACTTATTTCATCATTTTTGGTGGTTCAAATTATCAGTGTGAAATTGTTCAAGATAATGATGGTGAAATGTTCACATTTATTCATATAAAAACAACACCATTACAAGATACAGAAAATGACTTGATTTATTCACTTGAATATAATCACAAATTAAATTATAATAGAAGTATCTTCAAACCGATAAATAAATTACAAGAAAAAATACTATGGTTTTTCAAAACTGACAGAGTGTTCTATCAAGATAATACTGTTGGTGATGCAATTTCAAACTATATAAAAGTATGTAAAACTACTATATAAAGAAAGGGTGATATAAATGTCAAAAATTGACGAAAAGTATTTCGGTTTTGTTCCTTATCAAAACAGTGGGTACAATTATCAGGACAAAGCAACAAATGTCAACAACTATGTGAAATATATGTTGAATAGGTCACTTGCTATGTTCAAGTATCACAATCTTCCTGACACTATTCCACAAGAAGAACTGGAAAAGATGTTACAGTGTGCAGGTGGTTGTGTGTGGTACAAACATGAAAATGATTTGTATGTGTTCAATGCAACTTTAGGTGGTGAGGGTGATGTATATAACAGACCAACAAAGGCAGTTATAAGCAATCCTGCATTGAAGTTGACAACTGAATGTATCATTGATGAAGATTGTGTATTCATGCAAAATGATAGTATGTGTATGGGGTTAGTTCCTATGTATCAAAAATACTGTACTATCCTGAATGAAACAGACATTACAATGATACTTGCTACAATCAATAAAAGAATACAGATGTTGTTGTCTGCGAATGATGACAATACTGTTGCAAGTGCGAAAAAGTTCATTGAAAATATTGAAAATGGTAAACTGGGTGTTATTGCTGAAAGTAAATTATTCGACAGTCTGAAAACAAATACTGTTGCAACCAGTAACACAAATTCATTGCAGGATATTTACCAGTTACAACAGTATGTCAAAGCAAGTATGTATAATGAAATTGGTCTTGGTGCTAACTGGAACAGTAAAAAAGAAAGACTTGCAGTTGCAGAAGTTGAAACAAATTCAGACAACCTTTATCCACTTGTTGATGATATGTTGAACAACAGAAGAAAAGCACTGGAAAAGGTCAATGAAATGTTCGGTACTGATATTCAGGTTGAATTTAACAGTTCATGGGATTATCGACTTTACAATGGTGAAAACATTGATACACTGGAAGAAGATAATATACATGATGAAGAAGTTGATACAACTGGTGAAGAAGTTGATGCAACTATTGAACCAAGTATTGAACCAACTGATGAACCAACACTTGAACCAAGTGAAGAAGAAAGTGCAGGTGATGAAAATGTCAATGATGAAACATCAGAAGATGGGGGAACAGATGAACCAGTTGACAATGAAGAACCAGTAAATGAAGAAAGTGAGGAAAAAGAAGATGAAGAAAAATGATATTAAATATGAAATAGTTGAACATATTGCAACACTATCTACAAGTGATACTGGTTGGTCTAAAGAAGTCAACAAGGTTTCATGGAATGATGCTGAACCAGTGATTGACATTAGAAACTGGAATGAAGAACATACAAGATGTGGTAAAGGTGTTACAATGACAAGTGAAGAATATGAAAAACTGAAAGAGGTGATTTGATGAAAGTCAAAGAAAAGTTTCGTGATACTGGTATCTTTTCAAAAATGTCTGTATATGGTTCATTTGCTTACATGGAGATTATACCAGTTGAAACAATGGATATGTTCTATCTTGCGAACTATGGTGAAAGAACACTTTCAAGTTTCGGTGAAAATAATACAATAGATGATATTGCAAAAACACTCATTACAATGTTTTCTAACAAGTGGAACACTTTGTATGATATGGCAATTAGTAAAATTGACATTGATTACAACTATGCAGAAAAAGTTACAGAAAATGTTCAAGATACTGGTGAAAATTCTTACACACTTGAAAGTACAAATACTGGTTCGGTAAATGCTTATAATGATGACGATTTTGTGAATGATAAACAAGACCAAAACAACACAAAAAATACTGGTGCAAATTCAAACACAAAAAATCGTGAATTTATAAAGCAAGTTTTGAATGGAAGTAAAACAGAATATTATAACACAATTATTTCCTACTTGCAAAACAATTATTTTAATGATATAATTATCAAAGATATAAATGAGTTTTTAACTTTATCCATTTTTGAATGAAAAAATAAAACAGAAAGGTGGTAATAAAAATGGAAGTAAAACAGATTTATAACATTATCAACAGTGTTACAAATGAAGTTCTTGGTAAGTCTGATTTAGTTCAGGAAGATTTATCCAACATTGTTGATGTAGGAACAGAGGTATTCAACAGTACAAGTGTAGACCACTATGTCAAGTCACTTGTAAATCACATTGGAAAGGTGGTATTTGTTGACAGACCTTATACTGGTAATGTTCCAAGTCTTGTAATGGACAACTGGGAGTATGGTTCGGTACTTGAAAAAATCAGTGCTGATTTACCGACTGCAAGTGAAAACAGTGAATGGGAACTTGAAGATGGTCAGGAATACAGTCAGGACATTTTCTATAAACCAAGTATCAGTGCAAAGTTTTTTAACAGTAAGGTTACTTTTGAAATTCCTATGTCTTTCACTGAAAAGCAGGTCAAGGAAAGTTTTTCAAGTGTAAACCAGTTAAATGGTTTCATTTCAATGCTTTACAATGCTGTTGACAAGTCCATGACTGTAAAAATGGATAGTCTTATTATGAGAACTATCAACAACATGATTGGTGAAACTGTATATGCAGACCTTTATGACAAGTCAAGTAAAGCAGTTGTTTTGACAAATACTGGTATGAAAGCAGTAAACTTGTTAAAACTTTACAATGACAAGTTCAGTCAGACTTTAACACCTGCTGATGCAATTACAAATTCTGATTTCATCAGATTTGCAAGTTACACAATGTCATTGTATGTTGACAGACTTTCAAAGATTTCTACACTTTTCAATGTAGGTGGAAAAGAAAGATTTACAAGTGGTGATTATCTTCACACTGTAATGCTTTCAGAGTTCAAAGCAAGTGCAACTGCATATTTACAGTCTGATACATTCCATGACAATTATGTTGCACTTCCAAACAGTGAAAGTGTTCCATACTGGCAGGGTTCAGGACAGTCTTACAGTTTTGCAGATACTTCAAAGATTACAGTAAAAACAAGTGCAGGACATACAGTTGAAGTTACTGGTATTCTTGCAATCATGTTTGATAAAGATGCAATGGGTGTTTGCAATCTTGAAAAGAGGGTTACAACGAACTACAACGCAAAAGCAGAGTTCTTCAATAATTACTACAAGTTTGAAGCTGGTTACTTCAATGACTTGAACGAGAACTTCGTTGTGTTCTTTGTATCATAAATCACTTTTGTGTATGGTGGTGGGTGGTTTTATAATCACTCACCACTTTTTTATTATAGAAAGGACTGGTGAAATATGGGTGTAGATTTTAGAGAGTTGCAGAAACTTCAAAAAAGATTAGAGCAAGCACAAAATCAAGTACCTGAATTGATACAACAAATTGTTGATGATATATCAAACGAGTTTTTACAAGAAGTAATAAAAAGAACACCTACAACGAACAATAATAAATTAAAGAACAACTGGAAGAAAAGAGTTGTTGCAGGAAAGAACGGTTCATATACAGTTGAAGTATATAATGATTTAGAATATGCAAGTTCGGTTGAATATGGTTCAAGAAATGCTAATAATGGTTGGAATGAGGGTAAATTTATGATGACAATTACAAGTCAAATGATACAACAAAGAATGAATAAGATAGCACAACCGAAACTTGACAACTTTTTGAAAGGGGTTTTCAAATGAAAATTGTGTTCTATAATACCAGTAGTGCAAACAATGTTATAAATAAGATATTGGAAAATGCAACTGAATATGATATTAAATTAAAAGAAGATACCAGTATTAAACTTCCTAAAATAGTTATAAGAAGTGATACACTGGTAAATTTCAATTATGCTTATATTGAAAAATTCAACCGTTATTACTTTGTTGACAAGATTGAAATATATCCAAACAATATTTATAACTTGTACTTGCGTTGTGATGTACTGGAAACATACAAAGATGATATATTAAAATGTGACGGTTATATAAATCAGCAAAGACAGAATGTAAATAATTATTATGACGGTGGTTACAAGTCTGAATTGAGAAAGGAAGTTGACATTTATAAATCTGATGTTACTTTGAATGAAACAAAGTCAACACTGGTTTTGTCAACTATCGGTGGTTGATATGAGTAGTAGAGCAAAGATTGTTTTCTATCCCAAAAATGGTTCAACTGGTTTTTGTCTTGACAAATTGAAGATTGTTGAAAAGTATTCAGGGTGGTCTTACAATACTGATGATTTTGTTGAGGACGGTTATGTTTATACAGATACAAAAACAACTATATCAGAGGTAAATAATAATTACTGGATAAAGTTAAAAGCAATAAGCGGTTACAAAATTTCAGATTGTCATAAAACAAATAGTGGTGATACTTCAAATATGGGTGATTTTGAAATACTGGAAGATAATACAGTTATTGTTCACCCTTGGAATAATGGAACTGCAACGATAGTTACAAATTATCTTCATATATCGGTTGAAGAAGATACACAAAACAAACACGAGGTTGAACACAATCTTGAAAATTGTACTTGTGATTGTCTTGCAGAATATGAACATAATGCAAATGTTGATGTGACACTTTCAGCAAATGACGGTTGTTTATTTGATACTATACCAGTTTTGAAAATGGGTGATGATACTCTTTCATTTAATGTATCAGATGATAAAACAACTGCAACAATCAATTTTACAATTACAGATGATGTTTTAATAACTGGTATTGCTAACCAGTATTACAAGGTGAATACAGTTATGACAAACTGCACTTGTGATAAATCGGTTGTAAAAGGTGGAAAGCAAACAATAACAGTTATTGCAGATGATGGATACCAGTTAAACAGTAATGTTGTATTATATGACAGTAGTTCACATATCACATATACTTTCAATAACTTCATTGAAGATAATACAAAATGTGTTATTTCACATACTGTAAGCGGTGATATTCGTATAAGTGCAACTGCAATAAAGAAAACAGAAAAGTTATCAAGTTTTGCAAATTTGTATCAGGTGACTAACAGTGTTTTAACAGAGTTGTCAAAAGTGAGGTTTTATAAAATGTCAGGTCAGTCAAGTGAAATTGTTGACTATGGTTCATTTATTACCAACTTGTATAAACTTCCTTTTGAACTTCCTGAAACAATGGTTGCAGATGTTGGGAATATACAACTGGGTGATTATGATACAAGAGTTGCAAGTGACATACTTTCAAATTATGTATATCTTGTTTCACTGGGTAGTATTACAGTAAATGAAAAGTATCATAATGTGTATGATTATAAAGATACTGTATGCAAATTATATTTACCATATTGTGAAACACTGGATATTGAAACACATTATGTAATGAACCACACATTGAACATACTGTATAAAATTGATTTATATAGTGGTGTATGTACTGTTATTATAGTCAGTGACTTCACTAATGAACCAGTAGCAAGCAGAACATTTACAATCGGTGCTAAAATACCATTTATGCAGACACAAAATAATACAAGTGTTGGAACTATTGACAATGTACTGGATAACAATATATTTACACCATTTATTGAAGTAGTGCGAAACATTCCATACAATGTTGATACAATTTTCGGTCAAGAAACTGTTGATTTTGGAACACTGGAAAATTACAAGGGTTATTTGAAAGTTTCTGATGTTGAATTAAATATCAATGCACCAAATGAAGAAAAAAGTGAAATAGAAATGTTATTAAAAAGTGGTGTATTTATCAATGAAAATATTGTTGAATTACTTTGATGAAAATGTTATAATAAATCATACACAAAAATAGAAAGGTGATGTGATATGAATAATGTAACAAAAGTTAAAATACAAACCACTATTTGCAAAATAGCAATACTTTACACTGATAATTCAAGTGAAATTAAAGATGTGTTATTGATAGGTAAATACAATCTATCTAAAGCAAAGAAACATTTCAAAGATTGTGATGATATTGCAAATGCGAAAAATATTGAAGTTTTATCAACTGAAAATACACAAGTTTCATATACTGTAAATACTATTGATTTGAATAACTGGTGTAATGAAAA
>CAYPEJ010000057.1:0-11815 GCA_964409685.1 uncultured Anaeromicropila sp. | reverse complement strand
GAGCACTTGACTTTTAATCAAGTTGTCCGGGGTTCGAATCCCCGATGTCTCATTAGCTTTCGCAAGAAAGTGAGTATGCGGATGTGGCGGAATTGGCAGACGCGCTAGACTTAGGATCTAGTGGGAGACCGTGGGGGTTCAAGTCCCTTCATCCGCATTAACCTTGTAGATGCAAGGTTTTTTGTTTTTATAAGGAGTTATATAATAGGATGTAACTACATAGTATTATACTACGGGGTGTGGCTCAGCTTGGCTAGAGCGCTTGATTTGGGATCAAGAGGTCGCAGGTTCGAATCCTGTCACCCCGATTGTAAACCTTGCATAATATGCAGGGTTTTTTTTACATATATTTTGTTAAGTTAAAAGTAAAAATAGCCTCGACGAAAGTTCTTTTTATTGTTACAATAGTATGAAGAGAAATTTGAAAGGCTTGGTACTGAATCATGAAAATAATTAAACCTTATGTATATTTGAGAGCGCAAGAGGTAGATAGATCAAAACTTTATAATGTCGAATATGCAGCAAGATTATGTTATAAATCAGAAGGCAGAATGACTGACGAGATTAATGAGAAGTTCTTAAACAATATCATTACTAGACAACATGAGTCTGTACTTGAACATGAAAAAGTAACGGTATACTTCGTAGTAGACCGTGGTATTACACATGAGATTGTTAGACATAGAGTAGGAAGTTACAGTCAAGAATCCACTAGATACTGTAACTATACAGGTGACAAATTTGGTAATGAAATCACAGTAATTGAACCGTACTACTATGTTGGTAGAGAAAAGGAATATACGGAGTGGAAAGAATCCTGTGAACAAATTGAACAAGCATATATTCGATTGTTAGAAAATGGAACTCCACAAGAAGCAAGAGCGATTTTACCAAATTCACTAAAGACTGAGATTGCAGTAACTTATAATTTACGTGAATGGAGACATTTCTTTGCATTAAGATGTCATGAAACAGCTCATCCACAGATGCAACAGATTACAATTCCATTATTACTAGAATTTAAAAAGAAATTAGCTCCAGTATTTGATGACATTTCTTATAATGAGAAATTCCCAGTCGAAGCATATGGAGAAATAAAATATATTTAGAGTTAAAGTTATAATTTATAAATAAAATGAGGAGTGATCGAAAGTGGCAAAGGTATATATTTTTTTAGCAAATGGTTTTGAGGAAATCGAAGGATTAACAGTAGTTGATTTATTAAGAAGGGCAGGCATTGATATTGAGATGGTGTCCATAGAAGAAGGTATACATGTCACGGGAAGTCATAACATCACTGTAAAAGCAGATACTCTATTTAAAAAGGCAAAGATTGACGAAGCAGACATGCTAGTATTACCAGGGGGAATGCCAGGTACCATAAACTTATTACACCATGTTGAATTAGTTGAGAAAATCAAGGAATTTCATAGATCAGGTAAGATGCTTGCAGCAATCTGCGCAGCTCCAAGTGTACTAGGTGCATGTGGCGTATTAACGGGTAAAAATGCAGTATGCTATCCAGGCTTTGAAGAAAAATTATTAGGTGCAAAAGTCCAATATCAGCCAGTAATTCAGGATGGAAATGTAATTACCGGCCGAGGAATGGGTGCAGCAAACGATTTTGCATTAAAGATTATTGAGAATTTTCTAGGTGTAGAAAAGGCAGAGGAAATTAAAGAAAGTATTGTATATCAATGCTAACATTTGATTTTATCCTTTAATATGATTAGAGCTGCAATATTAGGAACTAAAATAAATGCATTCATGAAGTCAGTAATTTCCCATACTAATTGAAGGGACATTATTGCACCAACAAAAATCATAACTAGATATGCAATTTGATAAAGCTTTTTATATCGTTCACCATATAGGAATTCTAAAGCCCGCTCGCCGAAGAATGACCATCCAATTAAGGTTGCGATGGCAAATGCAATTAATGAGCAGGACAATAGGAGTTCTCCATAGGGGAGATTAGAAAAAGCAATGGTTGTATATCCACCAGGACTACAGTTCGTAAATGCATTTGGATTTTTTACTCCTTCTATTACAATTACAATTCCTGTAATTGCACACATGATAACAGTGTCCCAAAAAGTTGCTGTCATTTGAATGAGAGCCTGCTTTTTGGGACTTTTTGTGTTTGAGTGCCCAGCTGCAATTGCGGCGGAGCCCATTCCAGCTTCGTTTGTATATAAACCGCGAGCAATTCCTTGACGAGCAGCTATTTGAATTGTACTAGCAACAAATCCACCAGTAGCAGCTTTTGTTTGAAAGGCACTAGTAATAATTAGCTGAAGTGCATCAATAATAAAGGAATGATTTATAAAAAGTAAAATGACACAACATAAGATATATCCAAATCCCATAATAGGAACTATGGTGCTACATACATTTCCGATTGTCTTCATACCACCAATGATAACAAAACCACATAATAATGCAGCTAATATTCCAACAAGAGTAGGTGAAAGATTCCATGTTTCAGTAGTAGTTTGTGTAATAGCATTTGCTTGAGTTGCGCAACCTACACATAGGGAAGCAATGATGGTACAAAGGGCATAGCAAATAGCAAGGGAATTCTTTCCTAACCCATCTCGCAGCACATACATAGGTCCTCCAACATATGTATTTGGTGCTATTTCTTTGCGGTAAATCAAACTTAGATAGCATTCCGCATAAGATGTTGCCATACCTAATATACCTGTAATCCAGCACCAAAATACAGCTCCAGGACCACCGAGTGCAATAGCAAGAGAAACCCCAATAATATTTCCAGTGCCTAGTGTTGCAGCAAGAGTTGTTGCAAGTGCTGCAAAGCCAGATAAACTTTTCCCATCTTCATTTTCATTTTTTACGGATAACTTAATTCCATAGAATACTTTTTTTTGAGGAATACGAAGATAGATTGTAAAAATAATATGAGTACTTATTAAAAGAAAGAGTATTGGATATGTCCATAAAAAGTTATTGAGAGCTTTTAAATATGACATGTTTACCTCCTTTTTTCTCCTTTATAGATTATATTTTGTATTTATTCCTTTAGAACATATTATCAACAGAACAAAGTGGAATTAATTACCATAATAAAAACTTGAATTTGTGCAACAATAATAACAAGATAAGTGATGAAAAACGACGGTATGCAGAAACAACAGTCCGGTAGCAGAATTGCAACTGCAATGTTCTTTCTCGATAAGCGAAGTGAAGTAATCGCTTATCCCTTACAAATAAACTTCATTCGAAGTAATGAAAACTCACGGAGGTGGCCGTTATGTCAAGTAATAATAACAGTGGATCAAACAGAGTAGAAGTACCACAAGCAAGAGAAGCATTAGATCGCTTCAAAATGGAAGTTGCATCTGAACTTGGTGTACCTTTAAAACAAGGTTACAATGGAGATTTAACAAGTGCTCAAAATGGTTCCGTTGGTGGCGAAATGGTTAGACAAATGATTAAAAAATACGAACAAGACATGTCCAATACAAGTGGACAACAATAGATAATCATATAAATGTGCGTTATCTATATCGTGAATTAACACAACCGAATATGAAAAAACATCATCTGCTATTGTGATTATTTGGGATTTTTCTTAGACACTCGCGTAAAAGATGATGTTTTTGTTTGTAAAAATATATTTTCTGTTATGTAGTACCTTCAACATTAAAGTACATAAATACATAATGTAGAAAAAAGTAAGGAGCACATTACATTGCATAAATCCAAGGAATATGTTAATATATAGAATTGCGTACATGAAAAAATTGAACATAGAATATATGTAATAAATAAAAGCAAACTTAGGATATTATTAGGTAAGAATATTAAAGGAGGAACACCATGGGTAAGTATTTTGGAACAGATGGATTTAGAGGAGAAGCAAACAAAGTTCTAACAGTAATGCATGCATTTAAAGTAGGTCGATTTTTAGGGGATTATTTTGGTAAAGAACATAAGGCAAGGATTGTAATAGGGAAAGATACGAGAAGATCCAGTTACATGTTTGAAGATGCATTATCAGCAGGTTTAACTGCAAGTGGGGCTGATGTCTATTTACTTCATGTAACAACAACCCCAAGTGTTTCCTATGTAGTTACAACAGAAGGCTTTGATTGCGGGATTATGATTTCTGCAAGTCACAATCCATTTCATGATAATGGAATTAAAATTTTAGATGGTGAAGGTCACAAATTATCAGCAGATATCGAAGCGTTAATTGAAGAATATATTGATGCAAAAGAGGATACGATACCTCTTGCAGTAGGAGAGAATATTGGAAGAACAGTAGATTACTCAATGGGTAGACATCGTTATATGGGATATTTAATTTCCTTAGCAAAACGTTCTTTCAAAGGAGTTAAGGTTGGACTTGACTGTGCCAATGGTTCAGCATCTACTATCGCGAAGCCAGTTTTCGATGCATTAGGTGCAAAAACATTTACAATGAACAATGAACCAAATGGCGTCAACATAAATACAAATTGTGGCTCAACACATATTGAGAGATTACAAGAATTTGTAGTAGAAAATAACTTAGATGTTGGATTTGCATATGATGGTGATGCAGATAGATGTTTAGCTGTAGATGAGAAAGGGAATATTATTGATGGTGATTTAATTTTATACCTTTGTGGTACTTATTTACAAGAACATGGTGAGTTAGCAAATAACACAATTGTTACTACAATTATGTCCAATATGGGGCTTTACAAGGCATTGGATGACAAGGGTATTTCTTACGAGAAAACAGCAGTTGGAGATAAGTATGTATATGAATGTATGGACAAAAATGGACATATATTAGGCGGTGAACAGTCAGGTCATATTATTTTCAGCAAATATGCATCCACGGGAGATGGTATTCTTACCTCTCTTATGATTATGGAAGTTATGCTTGAGAAGAAAACAAGTATATCTGAATTATTAAAAGAAGTGACTATTTATCCTCAGATTCTTGTGAATGTCAAAGTAAATGACAAAAAGGCGGCTAGAGAAGACGAGGTTGTTCAAGCAGCAGCAGCAAAAGTGGAAAAAGAACTAGGGGATGAAGGTCGATTACTATTACGTGAAAGTGGCACAGAACCACTCATTCGAGTTATGGTAGAGGCAAAAACAGATGAATTGTGTAAACATTATGCAAACATGGTTGTTGATGCATTAAAAAAGCAAGGCCATGAACGTGTATAATAAGCATTTCATTACGTTTTTAAAACAAGATTAGGTATTTACAAAAATCACAGCTTATACTATACTTATGCTTAGATTGAGAATGGCTAAGTGTCTGTTTTCATGCTATATTAAGGAGGAAAATCAATGAGTTTACAAGTCGAAAAGTTAGAAAAGAACATGGTAAAGCTTACAATCGAGGCAAGTGCAGAAGAACTTGACGCTGCCATTGAAAAAGCATATCAGAAGAATAAAGGAAAAATTGCAATCCAAGGTTTTAGAAAAGGGAAAGCACCTCGTGTAGTTATCGAGAAGATGTATGGTACTGGTGTATTCTACGAGGATGCTGCCAATGCATTAATTCCTGAAGCTTATGATGCTGCAATCAAAGAAAGCGATTTAGAAATCGTTTCTCAACCTGACATTAACGTGATTCAAATCGAAAAAGGCAAGCCATTTATTTTTACAGCTGAAGTAGCAGTGAAACCAGAAGTTACATTAGGCGATTATAAAGGCATTGAAGTAGAAAAAATAGATGTAACTGTTTCTGACGAAGATGTTAACAATGAGTTAGACCGCGTAAGAGAACAAAATTCTAGAACAATTACAGTTGAAGATAGAGCAATCGAAAATAATGACATCGCTGTAATTGATTTCGAAGGTTTTGTTGATGGTGTTGCTTTTGAAGGTGGAAAAGGAACAGACTACTCTTTAGTAATTGGTTCTCATTCTTTCATTGACACATTTGAAGAACAATTAGTAGGCAAAAAAGCTGGCGAAGAAGTTGACGTAAATGTAACATTCCCAGAAGATTACCAAGCACAAGAATTGGCTGGAAAACCTGCATTATTCAAAGTTACTGTGAAAGAAATCAAAGTTAAAGAATTACCAGAATTAAATGATGAATTTGCACAAGATGTATCTGAATTCGAATCTTTAGAAGAATACAAAGCTGATGTTAAGAAAAATCTAGAAGAAAAGAAACATGCAGCAGCTATGTCTTCCAAAGAAGAAACAGTAGTAGACAAAGTAATTGAAAATGCAACTATGGAAATTCCTGAGCCAATGATCGAAACTCAAGTTAGACAAATGGCTGATGATTTCGCTAGAAGAATTCAACAACAAGGATTATCTTTAGAACAATACTTCCAATTCACAGGAATGGATCCAAAGAAATTCTTAGAGTCTATTAGACCACAAGCTTTAAAACGCATCCAAAGCAGACTTGTTTTAGAAGCTATCGTTAAGGCTGAAAATATCGAAGTTTCAGAAGAAGAATTAAATAAAGAATTAGAAGGAATGGCAGCAGCTTATAAGATGGAATTAGACAAATTAAAAGAACTTATGAGCGACAGAGATAAAGAAACTATGTCTATGGATATTGCTGTTCAAAAAGCAGTTGATTTAATTGCAGCAGCAGCAGTAGAAAAATAGTTGCCATGTGAGGAGGAATTTAGATGAGTTTAGTCCCATATGTCATTGAACAAACGAGTAGAGGGGAACGTTCTTACGATATTTATTCCCGTTTATTAAAAGAAAGAATTATCTTTCTTAACGAAGAAGTAACAGATGTCTCTGCGAGTGTAATTGTTGCACAGTTACTATTTTTAGAGTCAGAAGATCCAAATAAGGATATTAGTTTTTATATTAATAGTCCTGGCGGTTCCGTTACAGCAGGTATGGCAATATATGATACTATGAATTATATCAAATGTGATGTTTCTACTATGTGCATGGGTATGGCAGCTAGTATGGGAGCATTCCTATTAGCTGGTGGAGCAAAAGGTAAGAGATTTGCACTTCCTAATGCTGAAATAATGATTCATCAACCTTCCGGTGGTGCCAAAGGGCAAGCTACAGATATTAAAATCGTAGCAGATAATATTTTAAAAACCAAAAAGAAACTAAATGAAATTTTAGCTGCTAATACAGGAAAGCCTCTAGATGTTATCGAAATCGATACCGAGAGAGATAATTATATGACAGCACAAGAAGCAATGGAATATGGATTGATCGATAATATAATTACAAAACGTAGCTAATTTATATTTTGTAAAGGAGTATAATGTATGGCGAATAGAACAGATGAAAGAAAGCAGCTTAGATGCTCTTTCTGTAATAAAACCCAAGATCAGGTACGTAAACTTATTGCGGGTCCAAATGTTTATATCTGTGATGAGTGTATCGATCTTTGTGCCGAGATTATTGAAGAGGAATTCGATAGTGCTGAGACAGAAAGTGAAATTAATTTACTTAAGCCTCAAGAAATTAAAGATTTCTTAGATGAATATGTTATCGGCCAGGATGATGCCAAAAAGGTATTAGCGGTTTCGGTATATAATCATTATAAGAGAGTACTTGCTGGCAAAAACCTTGATGTTGAGCTACAGAAAAGTAATATTATAATGGTTGGACCAACAGGTTCAGGTAAGACATATCTTGCTCAGACCTTAGCTAAATTACTGAATGTACCATTTGCTATTGCAGATGCTACGGCCTTAACAGAAGCTGGTTACGTTGGAGAAGACGTTGAAAACATTTTGTTAAAAATTATTCAAGCAGCAGACTATGATGTTGAGCGTGCGGAATATGGAATTATCTATATTGATGAGATCGATAAGATTACAAGAAAATCAGAAAATACATCCATTACTCGTGATGTATCTGGTGAAGGCGTACAACAAGCACTTCTTAAAATCTTAGAAGGTACCGTTGCAAATGTTCCACCTCAAGGTGGAAGAAAGCATCCTCATCAAGAATTTTTACAAATTGATACAACAAATATCTTATTCATTTGTGGTGGTGCTTTTGATGGTCTTGAAAAGATTATTGAAAGCAGAATTGGTCAAAAATCAATTGGCTTTGGTGCTGAATTAGGTAATAAACACCAAGAAAACATTGGTGAGATGTTTAAACAGGTGTTACCTGAAGACTTTGTTAAATTTGGTTTAATTCCAGAGTTTATCGGTCGTGTACCAGTAACAGTTGGATTAGATTTGTTAGATGAAGATGCGTTATGTAGCATTTTAACAAAGCCAAAGAATGCAATTGTAAAGCAATACAAAAAGTTATTTGAATTAGACGGTGTTACTCTTGAATTTGAAGAGGAAGCAATACAAGCTATTGCAAAACTTTCTTATAAACGTAGAACTGGGGCTAGAGGTTTGCGAGCAATTATGGAATCTGTTATGATGGACTCTATGTTCCAAATTCCTTCTGACGACAGCGTGATTAAATGTATTATCACAAAGGAAGCAGTAGATGGGATTGCGGAACCAGAATTAGTTCTATCTGACGAAGAACAAGCAAAAAAGCCAATTACAAAAAAAGCAGTGAAACGTCACAATGATGACGAGATCGCTTAAATAGACAGGAATCCCCTGCGACCTAATTTGTTCGCAGGGGATTTTTTTCTTGCAAAGAATACATAATACCGTTAATATAGTATCATGTATTTATTGTCGATAATGCGATATATCAATGTAGTATTACATTGATTCATATATATACATTAGGGGATAAAAAGGGATAAATAGAAAAGAGGATACAAAATGGAAAATTACAGTAAGACTTTGCCGCTAGTAGCGTTGCGAAACTTAACCGTTTTACCTGGAATGATGATTCATTTTGATGTAAATAGGGAAATAACAATCAAAGCAATTGAAACTGCTATGTTAGGTGATCAAATGGTATTCTTAGTGAGCCAAAAAGATGCCGAAGTTGATGAGCCATCAGAATCCGATTTAGAGACATTTGGAACAATTGCTTTAGTAAAACAAGTAATTAAGCTAAATGAAGAAGTGCTTCGTGTTATGGTAGTTGGAGTAGAACGAGCAGAACTAATTTACCTAGAACAAGAAGAACCATATTTTATCGGAGAAGTAGAAGTTGCAGAAGACCATAGCGTTGAGGTATTGAATCCTTTAGAAAAGAAGGCTATGGCTGACCAATTAAGAAAATTATTTGAATTCTATTGCATTGAAAGTAATAAAGGAAATTCCAAAGTACTATTTAAAATAAAAGAAATTGAAAATCTTGATAAATTAGTAAATGAAGTTGCTGTAAATCTTACCTTATCACCACAAGAACAGCAGAATATATTAAATCAAGTTAACTTGGCAAATCGTTATGAATACGTATGTATTTTATTATCTGAAAAATTACAACTATTTCGATACCGCAAAGAGTTAGAAAAGAAAATTAAAAGTCACGTTGATAAAAATCAAAAGGAATATATTCTTCGTGAACAAATGAAAGTAATTCGTGAAGAATTAGGTGAAGATAATATAGATGACGAAATCGAACAATTTCATAAGGCTTTGAAAAAAATTAAGGCTTCTAAAGAAATTAAAGATAGAATTAAGAAAGAGATTAATCGTTATAAATCCCTTTCTGCACATTCAGCAGAATCGGGTATTTTACGTTCATATATTGAAACTTTACTTGCTTTACCTTGGGATAAGACAAGTAAAGATACAAATGACATTAAGAAGGCTAAGAAAGTGCTTGAAAGCGAACACTATGGTTTAACAAAGGTAAAAGAACGAATTTTAGATTATTTAGCAGTTAGAAGTCTAGTAAGTAAAGGGGATGCCCCTATTATATGTTTGGTAGGTCCTCCAGGAACAGGAAAAACATCCATAGCACGTTCTGTTGCTACAGCACTAAATAAAGAGTATGTGCGAATCTGTTTAGGTGGAGTTCGTGATGAAGCCGAAATCCGTGGTCATAGAAGAACTTATATCGGGGCAATGCCAGGAAGATTAATCACAGGTTTAAAAGCAGCAGGTGTGAAAAATCCATTAATGCTTTTAGATGAAATTGATAAAGTAAGTTCTGACTATAAAGGCGACACCTCTGCAGCATTACTAGAGGTTCTGGACTCAGAACAAAATGATAAATTCGTTGATCACTATATCGAAATGCCAGTTGATTTATCAGAAGTACTATTTATCGCAACAGCAAACTCTGTATCAACGATTCCACGTCCATTATTAGACCGTATGGAAATTATAGAAGTCTCAAGTTACACGGAAAATGAAAAGAATCACATTGCAAAAGAATTTTTATTGAAAAAGCAAATGAAGAAAAATGGCTTAAAAGAAAAAGAATTAACCATTTCAAATAAAGCAATTGATAAAATTATTTCAGGATATACAAGAGAATCTGGTGTACGTGGATTAGAACGTAAGATAGCAGAAGTGTGCCGTAAGTCTGTACGTGAGCTTTTAGAAGGTGATAAAAAGCAAATTCGTGTTACAGAAAAGAATGTTGAGAAGTACTTAGGTAAAATACTTTATGATGTTAAAATGGCAAATGAAGAAGATGAAGTAGGTATTGTCAGAGGTCTAGCATGGACAAGTGTTGGTGGTGATACTCTTCAGATTGAAGTAAATTGCATGCCTGGAAAGGGAAAATTACAGCTTACTGGGAAAATGGGCGATGTCATGAAGGAGTCTGCTTGTATTGGATTAAGTTATGTGCGTTCTATTATTGGGCAATATGATATCCAGCCAGAATATTTTGATAAACATGATATTCACATTCATATACCAGAAGGTGCAGTGCCAAAAGACGGACCGTCTGCAGGCATTACCATGGCATTGGCTATATTTTCAGCTATAACCAAGAAGAAAGTAAAAGCGGATGTAGCTATGACAGGTGAAATAACATTACGTGGTAAAGTTTTACCAATTGGTGGGTTGAAAGAAAAATTATTAGCAGCAAGAGCAGCTAATATCAAAACAGTATTAGTTCCAGATAAAAATCAAAAAGATGTAGAGGAATTAGATGCTGAGATATTGGAAAAGCTAAATATAGAATATGTTGGAACGATGGAGCAAGTTTTATCGCTAGCACTAGCTCATTAGAAAGAAGGAGGCTAAATCATGCATATTAAAAGTGTGAATTTAGAGACTGTTGTAGGAATTACTAGCACATTACCCAAAAATGAGTTGGTGGAAATTGCATTTGCAGGTAAGTCAAATGTAGGTAAGTCCTCATTAATAAATGCATTAATGCAGAGAAAGTCTTATGCAAGAACTTCTCAACAACCAGGAAAGACACAAACTATTAACTTTTATAACATTAATAATGAATTATACTTTGTAGATTTACCTGGATACGGTTATGCGAAAGTATCAAAAGAAACGAAAGTAAAATGGGGAAAAATGATCGATAATTATTTAAAGAGGTCAGAAGTACTTCGTTTAATGTTTTTGCTTATAGACATTCGTCATGAGCCTGGTCAAAATGATAAGGATATGTATAATTGGGCAGTTAATTATGGATTTAATCCTGTTATTATTGCGACAAAGTCTGATAAGATTAGTCGTGGTGCAAGGCAGAAACATATTTCAATGATTAAAAAATCATTGAATGTGGTAGAAGGTACACCGGTTATACCGTTTTCAGCTTTAAGTAAAGATGGTAGAGATGAAATATATGAATATATAGAAGATGCAAAGGAATACTTTGCAGAAGAAAAAGAGTAGTAAAACTAGCTGAAACACTATTGAGTTTCAGCTAGTTTTATATTACAAAAATAATTAAAAAAGTTGTTGACATCTAAAATCTCATCTGATATACTAATCCAAGTCAGCAGCGAGTTGTTCGAAATGTTCAAACAAATAAAACGATTCAACAA
>CAYPEJ010000056.1:0-11920 GCA_964409685.1 uncultured Anaeromicropila sp. | reverse complement strand
CAAAATACAACTTGACTATTACTAGCTGGTCTCGCGGGGATTTACTTAGTTAAACATTTTTCTATTAATTGTAATGAAACCATTTTATTATGTTTCCGTCCCCTCGCGGGGATTTACTTAGTTAAACGCAAATGATACTAAATCTGAAAGTGCTCCTACTAATGTTTCCGTCCCCTCGCGGGGATTTACTTAGTTAAACAAAATTATCGAAATAAAACAATGTGTGTTTTTTCAACAGTTTCCGTCCCCTCGCGGGGATTTACTTAGTTAAACTATATACTCATCTTCCGATGGATATTTCTATTCGAAAAGTTTCCGTCCCCTCGCGGGGATTTACTTAGTTAAACCAAAAAGTATGTGCTTATTGTTACTAATATTAATTGTTTCCGTCCCCTCGCGGGGATTTACTTAGTTAAACTCAGAAGATGAAGAAACACAAGATGTAGATGATAGTTTCCGTCCCCTCGCGGGGATTTACTTAGTTAAACGAAGAAAGACGAGCATATTTAAGTAATCTAGTAAAAGGTTTCCGTCCCCTCGCGGGGATTTACTTAGTTAAACATAGAGGAGGAAATATAAATGGATAAAAGTGTATTGTTTCCGTCCCCTCGCGGGGATTTACTTAGTTAAACAAGAGGAAATTTGAAACATCCCCTGAAAGTTATTATAGTTTCCGTCCCCTCGCGGGGATTTACTTAGTTAAACTCTTAGGGCTTGATCGATAAAGTCTAATCTTCTAATATGTTTCCGTCCCCTCGCGGGGATTTACTTAGTTAAACTATTGTTTTGCAACTCTTTTCAGGTACTCGGACGATGGTTTCCGTCCCCTCGCGGGGATTTACTTAGTTAAACCGGTGCAGCTTTGGCAGTAACGACAATCGTAAAGCGTTTCCGTCCCCTCGCGGGGATTTACTTAGTTAAACCCTACCTTCTGAAACCCTCACCATTACTGGCTTCAAAGTGCACTTTGCGGGGCAAACGATTTTCAAGCTCGATTACACCATCTAAATCCACCCAAAAAACGCTGAAACCCGCTCCCAGCTTGACGCGGGGCAAAGCTTGAATAATTTACCAATAATCAATAAAAAAACTATTATAATTTTACCACTCACCTCCATATTCTTCAAGTACTATTTTTACAAAATAATTACATCCTTAACAGTAGCATCATTTTCACCATTCTCCCAACTCAACACTCTCCTGTACTGGACAACTTATAAACCCTCACATTGTCTTCCATTTAACAACCTTTCTCCTGACATATCAAAAAAAATAACCTCCTTTATGTAACTTAACAAAACATTATGGAATAATTTACAAATCTGTGTTATAATATTTGTTATCATTTCCTATATACTTTTTACCTATTATTCAGGACATAAAAATATTTATTAAAGGAGGTAATTTATGAAATCTATACGTACCAAATTCACTCTTGCTCTTGTTATTTGTACTCTATTTGCAGTGCTCACGTGTGGTGGAATCAGCATTTATCAGGCATCAATTATTACCTTAGATTGTTCTTCACGAGAAATGCAATTAACTTTAGAGAATCAAAGTCAAAAACTTGAAGCTACATTAAATCAAATTCCGCAGTCAGTTGACACCTTGGCGAACATATCTTTAAACAACATTAAAGATATGGAACGTTTCAAATCGGACAAATCTTATGTTACAACGATTACCAACAAATTGAAACCTACTTTTTCAACTTTTGCACAACAAACCAGTGGTGCTATGACGGCTTACATACGTTTTAATCCCGAATTCACAGAACCTACTTCTGGTATCTTTTTAACGAAAGATCCTGCTGACAACACATTTTCATTTGTAGAACCTACTGATTTTTCTAAGTATGATCCAAGTGATACAGAACATGTTGGATGGTACTACGAGCCAGTTAAATACGGAAAACCTATGTGGATGAATCCTTACATGAATTCTAACCTTAATATATACATGATTTCTTATGTTGTTCCTATTTTTGTAAATGGCGAGTCAATTGGTGTCGTTGGTATGGATATTGATTTTAGCACTTTTTCGGATGTCATTGACAATACGACGGTATTTAAAAATGGGTATGCTTTTCTTGTAAATAGTGACAAAAATATCTTACATCACAAATCATTTGACATTGGAACATCACTTTCTGAGATTTCTTCTAAGCTTTATGATAATGTTGATAAAATGTCTCGAAATGATGAAATGCTTACATTTAAGTATAATGGAATCAAGAATGTTGCATATTCAAAATTGTTGGATAATGGGATGTATATTATATTAATTGCCACAGAAGACGATTTGCAATCTTCTACTGTAAAAATGGATAATTATATAATTGCTTGCTCCCTTGTCATCTTGGTGATCACTACTTTGATTGGCGTAATAATTGGCACTCGAATTGTTCAACCAATCAAGAAATTAAAGGATATTATTATAAATACTTCTAATTTTGATTTTGAACGTAGTAAGTATGCGAGCAAGCTTATTGCTGGAAAAGATGAGACAGGACAAATGGCTCGTGCAGTTCGTACCTTACGTGATAACCTGAGAAAAATGTCTTCTGACATTATGGAAGCACAGGCTAGTTTAACTACCACTATGAATAAACTAGCAGATTCCACTAGTCAGTTATCTCAGATGAGCCAAGATAACTCTGCAACAACTCAGGAGCTCTCTGCGGCTATGGAAGAAACTTCAGCATCCATGGAATCTGTTGATAATACCATTGAGACAATCGTTGAACGCTCAAATCATATCATGCATGAATGTAAAAATGGAAAATCCGTGGCGGGTGAAATCAAAGGTCGTGCGGATTCCTTGAAAGAGTACACTATCCTTGGTAGCAGCCGAACAAAAGAAATGTATGAAGATCTACAACAGCGTACCAATGATGCAATTGAAAAATCAAAAATGGTGAATCAGATCGGTCAGCTTGCCAATTTTATCTTAGATATTTCAGACCAGACCAACTTACTTGCTTTAAATGCTTCTATAGAAGCTGCTCGTGCAGGTGAAGCAGGTAAAGGTTTTCAAGTGGTTGCATCCGAGATTGGACACTTGGCAACACAGACTTCTTCCGCTACCGAAAGCATTAAAAATATGATAACGGAGGTTAATGAGGTCGTGGATAATATGAAGCTTTGTCTTACAGATAGTTCCAACTTCTTAAAGACAAATGTTCTAACGGATTATGAGAATTTCTTAAATACTTCTGAACATTATGCGCAAGATGCTTCTTGTTTTGAGGAAAATATGATTTCTATTGATGGAGCTATTAGTTCCCTTTCCTCTGCTATTCATGAGATAAAAGAAACCATTAACATCGTAAATGCTACTGTCGATGAAGCAGCAGATGGCATTGCCGATATTGCAGAAAAGGCGCAAGAATCATCCTCACTAGCTAATAACAATCGTAATTTGGTATTGACAAGCCATATTCAATTAGAAAAGCTTGAGGAAATCTTGAATATGTTAAATCAAAATAAAAAATAATTTAATAAACCGTCAGAAGCATAGTGCTTCTGACGGTTTGTTACTATAATTTAACTATTAATTCAACTATTCTCATCTCCTAGTTTCTGCAATCGTCATAGTGGATTTACCACATCTCTCACATACTCTTCTATCAATCGCTCCTGATACCCCGCAAGTTTTTCTTCTTCAAGTAATTTCACCATTAACTCCAATTCCTTTGACCGAATTCCCTTTAACTTATTTAGTCTTCGCTGATTCAAATCAACTGATGACTTACAAATTTCATAATCATCCGCACCATAATGCCATAAAATTAACTGCTCCCCATAACGCTGCTTCAACCTATCTCCAATTTGCAATCCTTCTGGATCAAAGTCTCCAGCATAATAAATACATCCTCCAGATTCCACCAAACCATCCAATAAAAGCAACGAAGTCAAAGACAACTGCCCATTCGTACACATAGCAGATATATTCTTCTCCCCAACCATTTGTATAAATGCAGAAAACACACTTGGATTTTCAAATACATAAATCTTTTTCATCTCACTATATACTTCTTTGATTTCATGCATTTGGCACAACATCACCGTCACAGGTTCTCTTTCCTCAATAAATGCTTCTATTCCCGCATGTAGAGTTCCAGAACGTTTCCTCAAATGCACCCCATACACTACACTTCGGTTCGATATATCATCTTTCGTTAATCCAACTAGATAGTGCATTTCATTTTTTCGTTCCACTTGATATGTTTTTTCATCTTCATACCAACCACCCATTTCTATGCCATGAGCATGCACATATTCTTCCATGCAATAATACAGCAATCGATTGGCCCTTGTCCCTTCATCGAAATAATGTGGCGAACCACTTATCTCTGCTGCAAATATCGGTAATGACTTTTCTTTCCCTTCAAATACAGGGAATTGATTTGCTCCACGAAGTACCACATTTAATTCCAAAGCAAGTTGTTCCCTATCCACCCTATAATGTTGCTTTATAAAAGAATACACACTAGAGTAGCTTTCCTCATTGCGAACTTTTTCTAGCCACTTTCTGCTAAAAGTACCTTGATAAGGTTCTTGCATGTTATCTAAATATTGATTCCACTCTTGTTCCTCACGTTCCATCCTTTCCCGCCTGGATTCCAGTGTTTCATTGAAATAGCCTTGTAATAACATTTCCAAAGATATCTCTGCATACTTCGTTTGTAGTAATGCTTTTTGAAAGGCTTCTGCGGAAAGTACAACTGTTCCATTTTTCTCCTTTATCTTTGGAAATAATCCTTGTAAATCTTCTTTCTCCTCTTGTGATAAATTTGTAAGTTTCACGCTTCCTCCCGCTCGTGATAAACTAACATATTTATCACGTAATCCGCAAAGGAAACGATGAAACCCCTTATGACTTTTAAAATAATCGACACATTCCTTAACATCTTTCCTCAACCATATCACCTACACTTTGTACTAAATCTCGTTTTTTTCCGTTCCACACATATCGGATAACAGAAACAAACTTCGCATTTTCTGGGCGATGAAGTTGATAAATAGCCAAGTTCGGTACCGTGTCATAATCACCGTACAATATCTGTGAGTTAATGATAAAATCAAATTCAAATTCTACCATTAACCGGAACATATCCTTAATATTCATTTCATCTACTCCTGCAAATGCTTCATCCAATGAAATCAACTTTGGTGCATCTGCTCTTGCACCCTCATATTTTGCCACAACTGCTGAAAAGAGAGGAACATACATAGACATCGCCTTTTCTCCCCCACTAAACGTAAAGAATACACGATCTGTCAATTCCTTTTTCCTTTCATCTGTTTTTCTCGATTCCAATGTAAATTCAAACCACTTTCGATAATCTAATACTTCTTTCATAATCAAGTGGAATGATTTATCATTTTCTGTCTGCGTAACAAGCTTTCTCGCCTCAGCTACTTTAGAACGAAAATGTGCAGATAATTTTTCAAATTCATCCACTCGCATTAGTTCTGTATCTTTTTTGAGTAATTCCACTAATTCTTTTGTATCCATCTGCCCTTCGTGTTCTGCGTGTTTTGGCTTCCATTTTAGATTCAGTTTCAGTCCACTAGAAGTATTCATTTCTCCCATTAAATGATTCATTTTATCTACCCAATTTTCACTTTTGTGAATTTTCGCACGAATTTTCTTGCTAATCGTGTTCATCAAAATGTCCTCAAAAAGTTCCCTATCTTTTGCATTTAGGAGGCTTTCCTGCTCCTGAATAGCACTGTCAATTGTTTCGATAAGAGATAAGAAAGAAATCTGATTTGTATGATAAGAACATCGGATGTCAATTCTTTTTCCACTGATATTCTTACCTTCTTCCTTTCCAAAAAGTGTTACAATTTCTAAATTGTATTCCACTAGTTCACTTCTATTTTTTAGATACTCATCTTGCAAGCGAATACGCAGTTCTTCCGATAATCCTAGAAATGAGTGGTCAATAGACTGCACATACCACTTTGCCATTTCTGCAACACTTTCAGCTTGATTAACTTCTTCTGTCAACTGTACATAATGAAGTTGCCTTTCTGCCAAAAAGACACGTTCCAATGCCTGAACATTTGCCATTGCCAACGCAATATTTTCTTGTATTTTCATCAAATCATGCTTACCATTTTCTATTTTATTCAAGTACTGCTCTCTCTTTGTAATCCAATCAATCCGTTCCTTTGGAATAGCTTCTAAACGCTTCACACAATAAGAAAGCCTTTCCTTTACATCCTCATAATTGGTCAACGAAAGCTGATGATGAATAGATTTCAATTCTCCTTCTAAACGTTTTCCTTCTGCTTTGAACTTATTCAAATCATAAAGAATGTCATCTAAATCCATTTGCAGACCTTCGAATTGCTCCTTATAACCTTCCAATGTCGCCATACTATTACAATAATTGTTATGGGTTATTTGAAGATTTCCAAGGAGATTGCTATAGTTACGCAATCCTTGTTCAATTCGTACAAATGTATCTAATATGGCTGGAAGTTCTAATTTATTTGCAAGAAGTTGAGCCTCATTTCGTACTCGCTTCAATTCTTCGCTCACTTTTATCTCTTCAACTTCCAGCTCCTTCACCATTTGCTGTGCTTGGTTTAACTCCTTCTCTGCTTTATCAAACGTCATTATGGCGATTCTCAAATCTTCGTCTTTTGGAAGTGCATTTTTTTCTGTTGACAATGACACAATTCTTTCTTTTTGTTTATCTACTTCTGTTTTCCTTTCTGCTTCCATCACTTGCATTTCCAATAGCTTTTTCTCTAATTCTGCAATCTGACTTAGACGAAACGTTTCCCTTGCTTTTGCACCAATATACTTTGCCGTATACTGTTTGGTTATAGTTCCTGATAGTATTCCAAGTTGATATGTTCCATTTTCATGTATAGTTGTATGATACAAGGTATCCAGCCCAATTCCTGACAAAACTTTTGATATCCTATCATAAAAATCTTGGTCTTTATCAGAATGATCCACTTCTAACAACGCACTCACATTTTTCTTTATCTGTTCTACCTCATCAAATATATATCGATCACATGTCCCTGGATCCAGTTCTAAAATTTGCTCTTTATACTGTGAAGATACAATAATTGCATCTAGTATTCCCATACGAAAGAGTGCTTCTTCTAAATCATTTTTTTGCTGTTCTGTTAATGCCAGCTGAAAATCGACTGCTTGATAAAACGGAACATATGGAATTCCCGCTTTTTCTAATCGCTTTCGATTCTCAACTACAACATTTTCTCGTTCTGGTTCTGGATCCTTTTTCGCTTTCCATTTTTCTAACTCAACCTGCGTTTCTTTTATAAGCTGCTTTTGTACGTTCCATTTGTCTTCTAGTGAAAATAATTCATTACGGAAATCCTGATATACTTGTTCATATCTTACTCTTACAAGATTTCGAACTGGCTCATAATCAAATCCAACCTTGAAATTTTGGACTAAATTTTCTATCTCCTGCAAACATTTTACATCTAATTTTAACAATACATTTTGATTATTCCAAACATGAATCTTCTCTATTAATTCACTACGAATCTCAATCAATTGATTCTCAGCTTGTCTCCATTGACTTTCTTTTCCTGATCGCTGTCTTCTTGCTCCATCTAACTTTTGAATCACACCATCATACTGGTTTCGAATATGCTTTTCCTCCACCAATTTATTTTTAACCTCTATCACCTGCTGCTCAAGCACTTGACAATTCTTTCTGTGCATTTCAAATGGATAAGGCTTTTCTGGATGTTCTAATAACTCATCTCTCATAAAATCATATTCTTGAAATGAAATATCACTAATTTCTTCCTCCATATCATCCAGATAATGATGTAATTGTTCTTCCAACAAATACAGTGTATTTTCCTCTGACTTTTGTTTGGATTCTACCTCTATAGACTGCTCTTTCTTCTGTGTATAATTTCGTTCCTTTACAGAAATATCTTTTTTACAATTCTCCAACTTTCCTTCTAATTCTTGTTTTTGACGTTCCAATTTTTTCGCATCACTATCACCTAAAGATTCCTCTTCTTTCTTTAAAAGTTCTTCCTCTTGTTCAATAGATATTACCTTCTCACAAGCATCTTGATAATGAATCTCTAATACTTCTTGATGGGCAATCTTATCCTTTTCGTCCTTCTGAAATTTATCCAGCTCTCCCTGCATCTCCAAATAATTATGTGCCTTTTCCAATAAAACAGATTGATTGTACTTATCATACTCCTTTTGAATCTTTTTCGCTGCTTGATAACTCCCTTTCAGTGCCTCTAAATCTGTTTTCATACTATCCATATTTTCGATTGCTTCCGACATAGGACGCAGATCATCTTCCGATAATGGTGCAAGAGAATTCCCCAAGATGTCATTGAGAACGGATGGCTTAAAATCTTTCGACAACTTTGGTGTTCGAAGTTGAATCAATAGCTCCAACATTTCCTTGTATTCTTCTATAGTGTCAAATCCAAAAAGCTGTTTATTTACCATCTCCATGTACTCATTTTGCGACTCGAAGACTCTTCCACCTTCACCAATTCGATTTTTTAATTCTACTTTACTTAATGCTAATTTTTCTTTTCCTTCTTTATACAATGGAAAATCTTGATTCACACGACGTCCATCTTGAATCACAAAATACCACCGATCCATAGGTTTATTCTTTCTTGCTCGCATGCCCATACCAATGGTAATATACGCAGTGGTATCTAAGCGTTTGAATTCCATATATAGATATCCTGTACGCTCATCACGTACATCATTTTCTTCTAGTAAATAATTTTCCATCCTTCGTGCCCGAGATCCAAATGGATCTAATCGACTTGGTTGAATATTGCCATCCAATAGCAACGGAATAAAACTCTGCATCGTAACTGATTTTCCAGAACCATTTGAACCTCTCAACAACATACGCCCATCTAGAAAATAAAACTCTTCTTCATCATAATACCAAAAATCTACTAACCCAATTCGATTTGCCTGCCATTTACTATTCACTGATACGTCCTCCATCCTTAAAGTCATTTGGATATTGTCCTACTATTTTCCCTACAATGGGTCGTACAAACACTTCACTATACTCACGATTTACCTCTATAAATTCATTCTGCTCCATGGCATCCATAATCTCTCTACTAAACTCTGTCATGGTCATTTCACGATAATTCTTATTAAATCCACTACCATACTGTTCCTTACAACGTTCCAACAACTTCTCAAAATGTGCAATTGACATCAAAATCCGATCGTCTGACCGCACTTGTTCTGGGTGTTCTTGTACATCATCCCATATCACATGATTCACTAACAACAAAATGTCCGAAAGCATATTCGCACTTGGAAACACTTTACCAATAGAACTTTCTTCACCTAGAATCAAATATGCACTGGTCTTATGTACATGCAATTCACAATCTAAGAATTTCTGCAAATTGTCGGTAATGGTATTCCGATAGTTTTTGATATACGCAAAATCTTCGTCATCCTCACCATTTTTATAAATGCCTGGTGACATAAGCAGTTTTTGATACACTCTCTGCTGCCTTATAATCCCTCTATCTGCCTCCATATCATTCCATTCAGCACATCCAAAATCATCTACCGTTTGATAATTCATAATATTCCTTGCAAAATTACGCATAAAATATCTGGATACTCCTGTATTTTCATACAACACTTCTCCATCTTGACTATCTCGAAAACTATCTTCATTTCCATCATTGACAATGATAAAATGATTCTGTATACAAAACTTTAACACGCGAATTAAATTTCTACGATATGCATACGAAGTCCAGTCAATCTTTTCTTCTTTATCATTTGCCTCTATAAATTCGGTAAGCTGGGACAATACAAATTGTTCTTCCACCTCCTTGTCTTCTAAAAATGCAAGGACTAAGCATAGAAATTCATAGTGTATATTCTCTGTAAATTCCTGAATCCCCATCCAACTTTCTGCAACTGCTGGCGTTTTCTCTAACTTAATCACATAGGGATTCACAATCAACTGATATCCGAGCTTTTCATTTACAAACTTTTTCACTTCTAATATTTTATCTTTTATCTGATAATATAATGCTCTCTCTTTCGCTTTTACAATCCATCTTTTAGAAAGTAGTGTCTCTATTACTGTCACGCTTCTTCTCCCTCTTCAAATACAATACTATACGCTGGCATCTCAAATACTCCATCTGTACATTCCACCCTACAACGCTTTCCTTCCTTATCTTCTATTACATGATACGTTAATCCATCTTGCGTTTTTGCTGTGCGATCCTTTCGTTCCAATGCCTTGGATAACCATACTAAAAAAGTATCCCGTACTTCCTGTTCTATGATTGGTAAACGTGCAAACTCCAATTTTCCATCCACAATATAGCTCCTAATCAATTCTTTTTCTCTTTGCGCCTGTTCTAATAACTGCTGTCTCGCCTTTTCCTTCTCCTCAGAATGATCTACAATACCACTTCGATGTCCCCTTTCACGATAAGTTCGTATCCTTGGACCAATGGTAATTACTGTTGGTTTTTCTTCAAACACACCACTATTAATACTCTCTGTTTCCCTTATCATCTCACCCTTCAAATGAAATGTCTTCTCAATCCCAAATACATATGCTGATAATCTATGGCACTCTTGAATATCTTTCATTTTATGAAATAAGGAAAGCACCTTATAATATTCTTCCTTACGATTAGCACCAGTATGACTCATTCCACTAATCTGTGTCGCATATCTAGTAATCTTACGAATAATTTCATTTGCCATATCAAATATTTTCAGATATTCCGCCTCTCTCCCATCATCGGATACAAACCATTGATATATGTTATTCCAAGTTCCTGCTACATTATCTAGGATTATATCTTGGCTAATTTCCTGTTCGAATCTTGGTATGGAAAGTTCATGTGCCACAATTTTATCTATAATGCATTTCTTTTGCTGAAAATCTACTTTCTTTAATATTTCCTCAATTGCTGTCACATGATATTGCAAGCTTTTTACAAAGTTTCGCAAATACTTTATGATATTATCTTTATACAAAAGAAATTCCGTTGTTTTCATCATTTCCTCTGCTTTTACACTATTTAACTCACGCATATAATCGTGATAATCATGATCAAGTTGTTTAAAATCTTTTACTAATTCTCTCCACCAACCGTATACTTTCTCTGGTTCTTCTTTGTCTAATTTCGATATCTGAACAAAACCTTTGCGTATACGCTCAATTAATGTTGGCTCAAGAGAAGCTCCTTCTAGGGATAAATTTTCGATTCGTAATATCATACGTTCAATTTCAACAGAACACTCCGTTAGTTGGTACTGATATTTACGATTTTTGAATGCTTCGATAGACGATACCTTTTTGGTATCTTGAACGGCATAGAGATTCTTCCACTCCACAAGTTGGTTTAAATCTTGTTGACACTGTGTCATGGTATATCCGATTTGTTTGAAATAATCATGCTGGATTAGTTCTTCATATAATTCTTCCTGATAAATCCAATGTTTTAATTTTTGATCTTGTAAATAGAAATAACGAATAATTGCACGGTAGCGATCTGCATTGATTTCTGCAAGATATTTTGTTTCAAGAACTGGTTTTAATAGTTTGTCTGTTATGTACATGGGATTCTCCTTAGATTCTCGAGATTTTACTTGTCTTTCTAATACATTTCTACAACTAGGGTACTAAAATTGAAGGAGAATGTCAAATAGATTAGGATTCGGATTTACATAGAACGGAGAGTGGAAATGTTTTGGCTTATTAAAGTTACTCATTTTTGAGTATAGGGTGAAAGTTTTCGTCCCCTTGCGGGGGGTGCTTAGTTTAACTTGCTAATGTTACTGGAAAAAAGAAATACAATTCGTTTCCGTCCCCTGGTATAATAAACTCATCACAAATTCTATTACTTCTAACGGG
>CAYPEJ010000055.1:0-13086 GCA_964409685.1 uncultured Anaeromicropila sp. | reverse complement strand
GCAAAGTGGTCTTAGGATTTTCAAATCCTAAGACCACTTTGTCAACAGTCTGAGATATTTTGATTATCAAAATATCTTTTTTCTAAAAGGTGAATTGTAAAACGAAAGTCCCGTTTGAATCCAAGAATCCATACGGGAATTTTACTTTACAATTCACTTAATTTTTCTTATCATATCTTATTTAGCTAATAGAAATATTAAATGCATCTTCTGAGAATTTGACTGTTTGGGCTAGTGCAATCAAATCATCTTTTGAAAAAAACTCTTGGTTTAAGTATAAGACATAACTGATATCGCTATTTTCCTTTGCAAAGAATACATACCAGTACTCTGATGTCGTAGGTTCAGCATTTGTTATATCTGCACCAGTATTTAAATCGTGACTAACCGAACGTAATATTGCTTGTGTTTCGCAACCTTCGACAGGTTCTACATCATTTATAAAAGTAGAGTGATTCCATGGTAAAGTAACATCTTTTAATATACCGTTTTCAAATAGGTAATTGTTTTTATAATACATTTCAACACCACCTAAGGCTGTCCAACCATTTGGGATATCATCGCCTACATCCTCTAATTTTGAATTATTAAGTGAATCTGATATAAACGTATTACCTCCTAGCCCATCTAATTGTGGGTCATATTCGTTATCTTTTAGTTCACTAGGAAGTTTATAGGTTAGATAATTTTTCATATCTGTATTTTTATTAAAAAATTCTTCGACGGAATTCGTACGTATATCGATTGATTCGCCAGTGGCTAGATATATGAGTAATACCTCAGATAATGTATTGTCGATAGTGTTGTATTTAATCTGCAATTCATAATCAGTATTTCTATACGCGAGTGCAATTTTTATTCTATTATAGATGTCATCTTGTGTGGCATAATCTATAAATAATTGAAAATCACTTAAGGTAATGGAATTCCCTTTTTCATTTAATTCGAATACTTCTTTTACTGTTATTGTGGGCAGAACTATATTTTCCTTTTGAGTTTGTGTATGTAATGGTGTGGAGACTTCGGCATTAGGTTGGAGTGATGTAGTATCATTCATATTGCCACACCCTGTCAAGGATAGAATACAGCTATATGCAATAATAGAACTATATATTCTTTTTTTCATAATAAATACCTTAGGATAACCTTTCTAATTCATTTTCTCGATGTTCGATTTTTTTCATGCCCAAATAATCGGAATTAAATCTATTGTTTCTTTTTTTTTAAAGGAAAAAACATTAAAACTGTAGCAACCATATTTATTCCCATGGCAATTAAACAGAATTTTGAGATATAAGTCCGATTAAAAATAATATTTTTCTTACAAAGTACAGCTAGTATTAAAAATATAATCCCAATAAAATACATAGCATATCCTATTTTAATTAATAAAAGTTTCATACAATCCTTCCATGCACTATTTCAATATTCATCAGTTACAGTATAGTATAATTTTTAATGAATGTAAACTTTATGTGTATTTTTGTTTTATGTAATTAGATTTTTTATGGTAAATAATTGAACACACTATTTTGTTCAGGTGAATTGTAAAACGAAAGTCCCGTTTGAATCCAAGAATCCATACGAGACTTTCGCTTACAAATTATACTCTAATTCTAAATAGATTGTGAATATATCATCTCATCGTAGAAAATACACTCTAACAACTGGTCATTCAACTCCGCCGAAATCAACTTACAATCTCTTGCATCTCGAACAAACTTCGCTTCAATCTGGAACGCCTTTGTAAGATATTGCTTCACTTTTTCATGCTTCACTTGTTCTTCTATTGACTCTTTTTTCTTTAACTTCTTTTTGTATAGTTCCATTACCCAGAACTCACTTGTACCTTCATTTTCAGCAACCTTTTCTTTAAAATAGGAAAGAACTGCCTCACAACTATATTGCTGTGCATATTCAAACTCTTGAATCAACTTAATTTGATACGCTTTATTACGATCTCTATTAAAAACGCTGCGGATACTGTGCCTAATAATCCACATGCGGACATTTACATACACATTGAAAAATCCTTTGTGACTTGAGTGTAAGATATAACTCTTATAAAATGCCGCTTTGCGTTTTGAAATCTTATCCTGCTCAATTAACTCATCAATGGCCGCCATCTGTACATGCATTGCTTCTTCTAATAAATGTTCAAACTTTTGCGTATCGAGCCATTTATCTGGTGAGTTGTTAATAAATAAAAGCTGGTTACTTAAAATATGAATCGCAGATGCTACTTCTTCATTTTCATGAGGATTCATACATCCTAATTCATAGATTGCATATTCAATCATCTTTCTTCGATATTCTTCGAAGGTTTCTTTCTTTTGATGGTGCTCTACATTTTTATGAAGTAACGTTGGTAAAACAAATGTTGGCACTACGATACTTACTAAAATAATAATAGAAGAAATAATAATAAGTTCTTGTCTCATCATAAAGAATTCTTCATTATTTACCATAATCGGAATGGATAATGCAATCAACAATGTGATCGTTCCATGCACACTACTAAATGCATACACAAGTGCACCTTTTACACCTTCCAAATGATGTCCTGGTCCAATCTCAAATCGATGCTTCTGCACCATAACCCAACAAAATCGTATGGAAATTACAATGAAATATACTGCAATTGCAATCCCTACTAAGTAAATGAAGGATACAGCTTCCGTCTCATCAATACTTTGAATTACTCCACGTAAAGATAACCCAAGATAAATCGCAATGACACCATCTAAAATGTAAGTCACCACCCCCCAGATACTATCTGAGATTACTTGGAGCTTTGTTGATTTGGAATGAAGTAGTGGCTTCTCAACCCCATGAATCATACCTGTTACAATGATTGCAAGGATACCAGACACATGGAACCATTTTTCCGCAACAATATACGCGATAAATGGTGTAATTAACTGAATCATAACAAGCATAGCTGGCGCTTCGTAATTATGTTTCATTAGATAACCTCTAAAGAAAATGATTGCAAATCCAACTACAATACCGACTACCAATCCCCCTGCTAATGAAACAACAAATTCCATTGCTAGCTCTTGGAAATGCACTTCTTTTACTGTAAATGCCTTTAGTGCCAAATCAAAAATCAAGATGGCTATGGATTCATTTAATAAGGATTCTCCTTCTAAAATGTGAAATGTATGCTTCGGAAAAGCTACATTTTTCGTTATGGACTTCAAAATGGTCGTATTGGTCGGGATAATCATCGCCATTAACATCAATGCCAATGCAATTGGAATCTGTGGGAAAAATATTTTTACAATTACTCCAATTACAAGGATATTTAAAGCTGCTAATACAAATGATAATGACACTACTGGCCAAAAACATTTCTTGATATCTTCCATTGATAGGCGTTGCGCCTCACTAAAAATCAATGGTTTTACTAAAATCAACATCAATATCTCTGGATCAACACTCTTCTCATAAAATAGAGGCATATAGGAAAGTCCTATCCCAATAGCGATTTCAAAAAAGATAGCCGGAATATGACTAAATTTTCGACTTAAAATATCGGCCCCTACAATTGCCAAACATATAGCGACGATGATATATACAACTTCCACGTCGAACTTTCCTCCTTCTCTTCATATGCTATACTTAGTATTCGTTCCCTTTTTTGGTTTTATTACTAATTTTAAGCATATCTACATGTTAATGCTTCTATTTTATAATTAAATCGCAAATAAAACAACATAAATCGACTTTTTTCTTCTTTTTGTAGTTAAAATCAATACTTTTTCTATCTATTGTGAATCACGATTATCTGTGATATACTCATTTCTCAATGTACAAAAGAAAATATAAGAAAGGGAACAATCGTCAAGGAATAGAATCAAATATGAAAAAAATTATGCTAACAGCAATATGTATTACTCTATGTATTGTGCTACCAATGGCACTTCACTTTATTCCAAATGTGGGAACAGTTTTATGTCCAATGCATATTCCCGTTTTACTTTGCGGACTGGCTTGTGGTTGGAAATATGGCTTATTATGTGGATTGTGTGGCCCCGTTTTATCAAGCATTTTGACTGGAATGCCACCTCTTCCAATATTACCATCTATGATAGTAGAATGCGCAACATATGGATGCGTAGTGGGTCTGATGGTGAGAACTATATATACGAAAAAAATATGTGTAGATTTGTATATTAGTCTTATTATAGCAATGTTATCTGGCAGAATGTTATATGGAATTGTAAATGCCTTAATTTTTGCCCGAGCTACTACTACATTCCTTACCTGGGCAATGACAAGCTTTGTGGTTTCTTTACCAGCAATCTTGTTACAGCTAATTGTATTGCCAACACTAGTACTTACCTTAATGAAAGCGAACTTAATTCCGATACGCTATTCCAAAAGAAGCGTTGAAACTCATGGAACATGAGTGCTCTCACAAATAAAAATATATATAAGAAAGATACTAATTATGAACAAACAAGATATAATTGAATTTTTTGATCACCTTGCACCTTCCTGGGATGCAAATATGATTCGTAATAATGAAGTGATTGATCAAATTTTAGATAATGCAAGCGTGACAGAAGGGAAGGATATTCTTGACGTCGCTTGCGGTACAGGAGTTCTTATTCCTGATTATCTAAGTCGAAATGTAGCATCTGTAACAGGTGTTGATATTTCAAATGAAATGATAAAGATTGCCAAGCAAAAGTTTTTAGAAAAAGAAAATCAACATCGTACTAAGTTACATTTCCTATGTGCTGATATTGAACAGGTGGATTTCCAAAGGAGATTTGATTGTATCATAGTCTACAATGCATTTCCACATTTTCCGAATCCAGTCACACTGATACAAGCCTTAGAACACATGTTAAAGCCAAATGGAACCTTGACCATTGCACACGGAATGAGTCGTGATGCAATCAATGGTTGTCACAAAGGCGCCGCAAGCAAGGTATCAATGGGATTAATGAGTGCAAATGAGGTAGCTAAGATATTTAGTTCAGAGATGACAATAATCCATGAGATATCCGATGAAAGGATGTATCAAGTAACAGGAATTAAATCAACAAAAAATTAGCACGTTTCAAGTTTTGTGTAAATATATAAAACCTTCAAACTGAGTAATTTTATCTTACACCAGTTTGAAGGTTTACATAAGCTTTGGGACACTCTCGTTCACTTGGCTTAGTTTTTTTATTACCTTTGAAAAGACCTAGTAATGCAATATATAGACCAATTCCTACAGAGACAAATTATAACCTCATTTCTTCAATCAACATTCCCATGGAAGTTCCCAATTTCGTAATGAGTAATTTCGAATCCTCAGTAAATAATTTTGCCTGCTGAATAGCACTATCTACAAGAGGAAGAAATTTATCAAAATTAATCTTACTCCCCTTTTTATATCCTTCAGCACTTTTTGCAACTAAAATCTCAAGATACTTTTTATTTTTGGATTCATTTTCAAATAATTGGTACCTCAAATTCTTCTTATTTTCCAAAAGCATCTCTTCTGGATACTGTTTAATATTTGGAAAATGCATAAGTAACCATAATTCAAAATTAGGATTTGACATAACAACTTCTATTTTATATTTGTTACAGAGTTCAAAAATTTCATCTATAACACTTTCAAGTTTTCTTGTATCTTTGTCAAAAATAACACACACTTTATCAATACTGGCATCGAAATCTTTCCATTTACAATACTCTATCCACTTATTTTCAGGAACTTCATCTCCGTTTTCGTCAATACGCCCCATTGCACGCAGACATGCATTTACCAATTGCATAGGATGACTCAATGTTTCTTGCCCCTCTTCTTTTTCTACTACTTCAATATGTACATCATTTTTAATCTTAAGCACAGTCTTATTATTACGGATGCCAAAGAGATAAGATTCTTCTGTTGGTCCTTCCGAAACACAATAAAATTTAATTCTTGGCGGCACCGTTTCCGATTCGTCATCAAAATTATATGCTTTGGGGGTTCTTAAATTCAATCTTTCCAAATTTAATCCCTCCCCCACACATATTCAAAGTCTTTAAATGCTGGAACAGCGCCATACCTACCCGCAAGATAATCTTTCGCCACAACCTTGTCATATCTAATTTTAAACTTCTCTAAAGTATATAAACTTGTATTATTCGTATACTCTTTTTCAGCAAACCAAATTTCATCTCGTCGAAGAATGTTTAAGTCCATCAAATTTGACTCGTGTGTTGTAATAATCAACTGAGTTGTATTACTTTCAGAAAATTTAAGGAAAGTTTCCACAAATTTTATTGTCATTTGTGGATGCAAGCTACGATCTAATTCATCTATCACAAATACTTTGTCACTACTCTCATTTAATATCACATCCAACAATTCAATCAGTCTTTGTGTACCATCCGATTCTTCACCATACTCATATTTGCTTTCATCTGAACCATGTTGAAACATTAATTTAGTAATTTTTCTAGTTCCCGACTCATCTAAATCTATTTCAAATAATGTTCCCCCAATAGTCAATATTCCTTTTGCAAAACCTTCTATATCTGTTCGCTTCAAAACTCTTTCAGCCAATATTTCATCTGGAAAATACTCCTTAAATGCAGCTTCACTCATTGTACGCATAACATAACCAGTTATCCCTGTATCTAATTGCTCCAAAATGCTAATCAATCTCTCATTATCACTTCCAAACAGAAAATAACTTTCCCCAATCTTGGTATCTGGATAAATAACAATAAGCTTGTATTTAAACCACTCAAATACCTCCTTGAATACTGCAAAATCACTATCTTCTAGTTTCCTTCGATTAATTTCATATAAGAGCAATGTAGTATTGATACGGTTAGCATCTTTTATAAAGAAATGAAATTCTTCTCTATTTCTATCATTACTAAATATACTTTCATCAAAGTAATATCTTCCATCCTTTACAATTCGCTCGAAAATAACAACTTCCTCCGATAACTTCATCTCGTATAGCCATTCAGAAATAATTACATTATCCTTTAAGTTAGCCGTAAATCCATAAGCAAAACATTTTTCACCAATTGTAAATTCATACTCAAAAAGAGTAGGCTTATTTTCATTCGCTTTTTTGTTTCTACAATATTTATCTTGTAGTTCCAAATCATGCATAGAATTCAAAATAATTTTCTTTCCCGCATCAATTGCTCTAATTAAATTTGTCTTTCCAGACGCATTTGCACCATATATGGAAGAAAACTTTAAAACTTTACGGTCATTATATCGAATTATTCTTTCCTTATGTTGCTCGGAACGTCCTGCATAAAGATGATATTCTGTAGGAATAACTTCTCCTTCTTCATTTGTTTTATATCCAAAAGACATAAAATTGGATGTCGAAAATCTCATTAACATATTATCACCTCAAGATTTTTTCTCTACTTTATAAATTATTCCACTTGCAATTGTAATTATACGCTGTTTTACAGCTATTACAAGAGATTTTTTCTCTAGTTTTAATAAATCGCCTATTTCAAAAGTACTACAATCTGAATACTTTACTCCATTTCTCATACTGATAAGGGAGTCCCATAACATAGGACTCCCTTTACTTCAAAAGTTTTACTGATATTTCTTTGTTTCAATTTCAAAATCAATACAGATTGGATAACCTAATTGTTCATCAAAGATTAACTTTGCGTCAATTCCATAGATTTTCTTGAGATTATCTTTTGTAATGACATCTCTTGGTTTTCCTTGGAAAACAAGTTTCCCTTCCTTTACTCCAATCAAGTGTGTTGCAAACTTTGTTGCATTATTCAACTCATGCAATACCATAATAATAGTTCTTTTGTATTCTTTATTAATGTATCTTAATAAATTCAAAATTTCTAATTGATGTGCCATATCCAAATAAGTTGTTGGCTCATCAAGAACGAGAATTTCCGTATCCTGTGCAATTGCCATGGCAATCCATGCTCGCTGACGTTGCCCACCAGAAAGTGCCTCTACTGGACGTTCTGCAAACTCAGTAATTCCTGTAGCCTCCATTGCCCATGCAATTTTCTCATAATCTTCTTTTGATAATCCACCAAATGCTTTTTGATAGGGTGCTCGCCCATAAGCCACCAATTCTTTTACAAGAAGTCCTGATGGAACGGTTGGATTCTGTGGTAAAACTGCCATTTGCTTTGCTAGTTCTTTTCCCGCTTGATTTACAATATCGATGCCATTAATCTTTATTTCTCCCTTTTTCATTGGAAGAATGCGACCGATTGATTTTAATAGTGTAGATTTACCACAACCATTAGAACCAATAATCATTGTAATTTCACCTCTTGGAATCGCAAGATTCATGGACTCAATAATAATTTTATCCTCATATCCAGCTTGCAAATTTTTAATTTCTACTGCATTTTGCCCCTTCATCTTACCCCTCCTTACTCGTTAACATTAAATAAATAAAATATGGAACTCCAATAATGCTAATTGTAATCCCCACAGGAATTTCGATTGGAGAAAATACAGTTCTTGATATTCCATCTGCAACCAAAATAATAATCATACTAATCACTGCTGCTACTGGTATTAATCTTCTATGCACTGGTCCCACTAATTTTCTTGCAATGTGAGGGCTAATTAATCCTAAGAATGAAATATTTCCAGCCACTGCCGTAGCAACTGCTGCGATGACTACTGCAATCACAAGCAAACAGATTCTTTCCTTCTCAACCGAAACACCAAGACCTGTTGCAAGCTCATCTCCTAAATCCATAACATCTAATGTCTTACTTTTATAAAGTGTGAAAATAATTAGCATAATAGAAATTGGTGCAACAATATAGAAAAAGTCGATACTACTTCCCCACAGACTTCCACTGGTCCATGTAAGTGCCTGACTATAATCCCCTTGACTCATATTCAATTGGTAAAGTGTAATAAATGCAGATAATCCAGCATTTACACCAATTCCATTTAAAATAAGTCGCATGGGAGAAACCTTTTTATTCTTCCGACTTAGTACATAAATCAAAGTTGCGGATAAAATAGCACCAATCACAGCTACTACTGGCATCAATACCATACTTGTCATGCCTATTTTATCATAATACACCGTTCCACCTGAAAAGATTAAGAATACTACTGCTAGTGAAGCGCCTGCATTAATTCCTAATATTCCTGGATCTGCAAGTGGATTTTTCGTCACACTTTGCAAGATGCAACCTGAAGTAGATAAAGCCGCTCCAACTGCCAATGCTATTAAGATACGTGGAAGACGAAGATCAAATACCACCGTCTCCATTACTCCATCTCCTCCTCCAAAGAGAGTCTTCACAACATCAAGAAAAGGAATCTGATAAGAACCTAATTGTAAACTTATTATAAATACAATGAACAAAATCCCACAACTTGCTCCTAAGACAAGCTTATTTCTTCGTAACATCTAGACTCTCTCCTTTCGTATCATATATAAAAATAGTGGCACACCAATGATGGATGTAAATAAACCAATTGGTGTTTCATATGGTGCATTGATTAATCTTGACACAATATCTGCATACACTAATAAAATAGAACCAAATAGAAAGGAAAACGGAAGAATCAAACGATAATCTACTCCTACCATTCTTCGTACAATATGAGGTATAATTAATCCTACAAATGCAATATTTCCCGCGATTGCAACACTTACTGCACTCAATGGAATTAGTACTAAAATTGCATAAACTCGAACCTTAACTGGATTTTCTCCAAGACCAATTGCTACATCTTCTCCTAAACTCACAATGTTAATTCTCTTTGCAAGTAAAAATGCAAGTGGAAGAAATACGACACCAATGCCCAAAGCCACATATACTTTATCCCAAGTAACTGCACGAAATCCACCTGCTACCCAGAATGCTAATTCCTGAGAACGATTGTTAATTAAAGCAAGTACACTAGCTAATGATAGAAAGAACGTACTAAGCGCAGTTCCTGCAAGAAGTAGTCTTGTCATATTCATATTTCTAGCACCCTTCATACTAAATGCTAGTACTAATAATCCACTGATAGTTGCTCCAATAAATGCAGCAACCGTATTACCAAACATACCAAAAACTGTTGGACTGACAAAGAGGCATGCAACTGCTAATGTTGCCCCTTGGCTAATTCCCATAAGCGATGGCTCTGCTAATGAGTTTCTTGTTACCCCTTGCATTAAAGCTCCGCTAATACCAAGAAAACCGCCTATTAAGGCGGTACTGATTGCTCTTGGCAAACGACTATTACGAATTACCTGCATATCTACATTTTCTGCATCAAAATGTATCAAGGAATCAATAATCGTTTGAATGGAAATGCTTTTTGCCCCAGCGCATATAGCAAATATTAGCCCAAATACTACTAATATGCTACAGCCCATTACAAGTAATATATATTTTCTATTTGTTGAATTCATCGGCAAGAGTTATTAACTCGTCTAAGAATACCATTCTACCAATCGGGCTATATCCTTGGTTGAAGTATGGACTTGCTGGTGAAATTACAACATGTCCTTCTTTTACTGCTCGTAAATTCTTGAAGATTGCATCTTTTTCAAGTGCTGCTTTATCATCATCTGTTGCAATAATAAACATATAATCAGGATCAATTTCTGCTAAACCTTCATTTGTAACAACTGGTAAAGTCATATCCTCTTGTACTGGTAAGTTTTCTGGTCTCTTTAAGCCTAAATCATCATAGATAAGATTACCAAATGTTGCATTTGTATTGATAAAGTTAGAACCACCACTTGCTAAGAAAGAAAGATATGTTGCATCTTCACCTAACGTTTCTTTCATTAACTTAGAAACTTCTGCTGTCTTTGCATCATAAGAATCTAACCAAGCTTTTGCTTCCTCTTCACGATCCATAATCTTTGCTACTGCACGAAAATCTGTTTTCATATCTAACATTTCTAAATTAATTACAAGTGTCGGTGCAATCTGAGATAATTGTTCATATGCTGCTTCTTGTACTTTAGAAATAATAATTAAGTCTGGATTCAGACCAAGAATTGCTTCTACATCTACGGTATCCACCATACTATATCCTAAGATTGTCGCATCTTTTAAGGTATCTTCTAAATAAGTTGGTAACTTTGTATAGTCATATCCATCCGAATTACATGTACCAACGATATTAAATCCTAATAAAGATAGAATATCACTGGAACCAGATAAATCTACTACACGTTCTGGATTTACAGGAACTGTTACTTTTGTTCCATTGGAATCTACTGCTTCTCTTGTTGCAGTTGTTTCTTGCGCTGGCTCATTTATTTTTTCACTGTTGCTTCCGCACGCAACTATAGATAAAGACATTGCCCCTATAACGGCAGCCAATACTAATTTTTTAATCATGGTTATCTCCTAATATTCATATATTTTTGATAATGATTTTCATTTTCTCGAATATTTTACTTTACTGAACTAGAGATGTCAAATGGTAAATACTGTTTCACACCATATTGATTACTATTTATCCTGTTCTTCTATTTGTGATACATTCCATCGAACTACTAATGTTACAAATAAGGTTGCTATACTAGAAAATAGAACCATAATCCAGATATGGTGAGCTGTTACATCGAGTAACCACCCAAAGATAATTTGACCAAACGGAACACAAATCGTCGCAAATGCCACTCCAAACGCACTGATTTTTCCCAGCATATGATTTGGTGTTGCTGATTGTATATATGCTGCACTTACTACATTTGCCAAACCGATCACCGCCATAATTCCGCTAGCAAATAGTGTAAAAATACAAAACACAATGGTTTGGCTCAATTCTGTTCCCGTATGAAAGAAAAGCCCCAGTGACATAATCGCCATACATACCGAAGCGAAATAAAGTTCTCTATAGATTTTTTTAATAGGAAACTTATGTGGCTTATTTTTCACTATCATAGCCCCTACAATCATACCAAATGCAATAGCGCCTTCTGCAATTCCATACACTCGAGCACTTTGCTCTAAATGTACTTTTATAATAAATGGCGCACCTACACTTAACAACGGAACTAAGAACAGATTATATAATCCAGATGTGATACTCATTCGAAAGATTACTGGATTGTCATTCTTTAAGTATTGATAACTTTCTTTTATCTCACTAATGAATGTCTCCACTGGTGAACTTAATTGCTTTGGTTTTGTGAATGGAATTTTCAAGAAGAACTCCAGAAAGGCCGATATAAAGAAACTTGCTAAATTCAGAATAATAATACCTTTTATACCGATAAACCCATATAAAATTCCTGCAATTATCGGTCCTAAAAAGTTACTTAAACTGTTTACCTGTTGTACAACGCCATTGGCTTGTGTAAGCTGTTCCTCATTTACTAAAACAGGTATACTGGCTGTTACGCTCGGCTGATATAAGGTGGAAATCCCTGACAATAAGAGCATCATAACAGCAACTACCGTTGCACTATCTTTTCCCGAAAATAAAATAATTGCATAAACTGTCATAATGATGCCACTGAGTATATCTAGATACATCATAATATTACGTTTATGAAAACGATCTGTCATTACTCCTGCAAATGGAGCTAATAGAATAACTGGTACAATGCTAAATGCCAGTATAGATGCAAATATACTGGCAGAACCCGTCATTTCTAAGATATACAAGGATAATGCGAATCGTTGGATCGCACTACCAAATAGGGAGATAATTTGCCCTATTACTAAAATACTAAAATCTTTACTGTACAATTGTTTGTTGCTTGACATTACTATCCTCTGCTAATTTTTACTTATTGCATCAAATTCGTATATAATTTGATGCAATAAGGTATGATAACATCCAAGTTTAAGGATTTCAAGGATTTTTTGTTATTGAGGTGAATTTGTTAAAGGACGTTACTGAATTTTATGCTGTCGATAGAATTTCATTGTTAATGGAATCATAAGCACAATCAAAACTATATATATAAGTAAGCACCATAACCTGTGAGAAACTCTTTCCACCTATATCATACAGTACATATGTTTGAAACATTCCAATTCCACTTGCTGTATTATTCGGTAAAGTGAATTGTAAAACGAAATTTCATACCTACAACAAATTATAAGGTAGTTTGTAAGTGAAATTCCCATATGGATTTT
>CAYPEJ010000054.1:0-13314 GCA_964409685.1 uncultured Anaeromicropila sp. | reverse complement strand
TGTATGTAGTTTTGAAAGTATAACGGAAGGCAGCCGAAAGGCTGTTTTTTTGTTGACTAGGAAACTCTGTTATATTACATTTTTGCATTAAAAAGATATTTATGAACAATTCAAGAAGAAAAGATATGCTTTGTACACAATAGAAAAAATATATCCACTTTATCAATAACATTACAATGAAGTATTTGTGGATAAAAGGCTTCAAAAAGTGATTAATTGTTGACGAGTCTCCAACAAACTTTATTGTTCAGGAGCGATTAATTATGGATGAGAGTGCTAAAAAAAGAATATAGAGTAATACTATAGTATGCTTGTATTGAATTTAAGATTAGATATAAATGAAAGAGTGGCAATGTAAAATTGCTACTCTTTCTCATTTTAATGAAAATCTACATAAATCAAAAAAAAGTGATATAGACACTAAACTAAAGAATTGTTAGCATTATAGTATAACCAAAACTAGAAGTGAGGTCATGCTATGCAACAGATTATGGAGCGAGGAGCAGGAATATTACTTTCTGTAAGCAGTTTACCATCTAAATATGGAATTGGAACAATGGGTGAGGCAGCATATGAGTTCATCCGACAGTTAAAGGATGCAGGTCAAAAGTACTGGCAAGTACTACCGGTAGGTCCTACAAGCTTTGGTGATAGCCCATATCAGTCATTTTCGACATTTGCTGGAAATCCTTATTACATTGATTTGGACATATTAATTCAGGAAGGTTTGCTTAAGCAGGAGGAAGTTGACTCAGTAACGTGGTGTACATCAGAAGAATTTGTAGAATATGAGATACAATGGAATCACAGATATAGACTTTTAAAGAAAGCATTTGTGAGAAGTAATCCTGAAAACGTTACCAGTGAACAAAATAAAGAATATAAAGATTTTCAAAAAGAACAAGAGAATTGGTTAGACGACTATGCGTTATTTATGGCATGTAAAGGTCACTATGATAATAAAGAATGGCTTACATGGGAAGAAGCGCTTAAGAGACGAGAGCCTGAAGCTATAAAGAGATATAAAACGATTTTAAAAGATGAAATTGAGTTTTGGAAATTTATTCAGTTTAAATTCTATGAGCAGTGGAATATGTTAAAGTCATATGCAAATAGACATGGAATTAAAATAATAGGTGATATACCAATTTACGTTGCATTAGATAGTGTTGATGTATGGATGAATCCAGAACAATTTCAACTAGATGAAAATTTGGAACCTATTAATGTTGCAGGATGTCCACCAGATGCATTTTCAGATGATGGTCAAAAGTGGGGAAATCCACTCTATGATTGGAAGGTTATGGAGCAAGAGGACTTTAAGTGGTGGAAAGAAAGAATGTCTGCAGCGGCAAGTCTATACGATGTAATTCGTATAGATCACTTCATTGGATTTGTCAATTACTATGTAATTCCTGTAGACAAGACCGGAAAAGAAGGCTGGTTAGAAAAAGGACCAGGCATTAAATTGATGAATGCAATTGATTCTGTTATTGGCGACGCAAAAGTAATTGCAGAAGATTTAGGTGCAGTGACAGATGGCGTTAGAGAATTATTAGATGAATGTGGTTATCCAGGAATGAGAGTTTTAGAATTCGCATTTAACGGCTGTAATGACAATGAATATCTACCACATATGGTTCCTAAAAATTGTATTTTTTATGGTGGAACACATGATAATGAGACATTAAAGGGATTTTATGAAACCTTGTCTCGTGATACAATAGAATATGCAATGGAATACTGTGGAGCAGACTCACTGGAAGACTTAGTTCCAAAGTCAATAAAAATGGCATATCAAAGTGGAGCAAATATTGTAATATTCCAGATGCAAGACATCTTAGGAAAAGACAATACAGCACGTATGAATTTACCTTCTACCATCGGTATCAACTGGAAATGGAGATTGCAAGAAGGTGAATTTACAATAGAATTGCAAGAACAACTAAAGAGATGGTCACAAATATATGGAAGAATATCTTATCGAGCAGGAGAGGAGAATACTATGTTACAAGAAATTATGAAAAAAAGATTTGGAAAAGAAATTAAGGAATGCAGCAACGAAGAAATTTATGTAGGCTTATTAGAACTAGTAAAAGAAAAAGCAGATCAAAAGGTGTCAGATGCAGGTAAGAAGAAATTATACTACATATCAGCAGAATTCCTAATTGGTAAGCTTTTATCTAACAACTTAATCAATCTTGGTATCTATGACGAAGTAAGTGAGTTATTAGAAGCAAATGGGAAAAAGTTATGTGAAATTGAAGAAGTTGAAGTAGAACCATCCTTAGGAAATGGTGGTTTAGGACGTCTTGCGGCTTGTTTCCTAGATTCTATCGCTTCTCTAGGCTTAAATGGTGATGGTATTGGATTAAATTATCACTTAGGATTATTTAAACAAGTATTTAAAGATAACAAACAAGTTGAAACAGCGAACCCATGGATTAATAATCAAACATGGTTAAATAAAAGAGAAAATTCGTATGAAGTTAAATTTGGTGATTTCTCAGTAAAATCCACTCTTTATGATATTGCGGTAACAGGTTATGAAAACAGAACAAACCAACTACACTTATTTGATATTGATACAATTGATGAAACAATAGTAACAGACGGTATCTCCTTTGATAAAGATGAGATTACAAAGAATTTAACATTATTCTTATATCCAGATGATTCTGATGATAAAGGAAGATTACTTCGTGTTTACCAACAATACTTTATGGTAAGCAATGGTGCACAATTAATCTTAGATGAGTGTGTGGCAAAAGGATGTAAGTTAACAGATTTACATGAATATGCAGTAATTCAAATCAATGATACTCATCCAACAATGGTTATTCCAGAAATGATTCGCTTATTAGTGGAAAGAGGCGTTTCTATGGATGAAGCAATTGAAGTTGTTTCTAAGACATGTGCATACACAAACCACACAATCTTAGCAGAAGCATTAGAAACATGGCCAATGTATTTCATTGAAAAAGTTGCACCAGCAATCGTTCCAATTATCAAAGAACTTGATGCAAGAATCAGAAAAGTATTAGAAGAAAAGAAATTATCTGCAGATGAAATTGAAAAATTAGCAGTAATTGATAGAGAAGACCGTGTACATATGGCAAACATTGATATTCACTATGGATATAGCGTAAATGGTGTTGCTTACCTTCACACAGAAATCTTGAAGAACTCCGAACTTCATAATTTCTATGAATTATATCCAGAAAAATTCAACAACAAAACAAACGGTATCACATTCCGTCGTTGGTTATTACACTGTAACAAAAAACTTGCAGCATATATCGAAAGCTTAATTGGTGATGGTTTCAAGAAGAATGCAGATGAACTTAAAAAATTAGAACAATTTATGGACAATGCAGAAGTATTAGATAAGATTCTAGAAATCAAAACAGATTGTAAAGTTGCATTAAAAGACTATTTATCTAAAGTAAGCGGTGTAGAATTAAATGAAAATTCTATCTTCGACGTTCAAGTAAAACGTCTTCACGAGTATAAGAGACAACAATTAAATGCTTTATATGGCATTCACAAATACTTAGAAATCAAAGGTGGTAAAAAGCCAAGTACACCAATCACAATGATTTTTGGTGCGAAAGCAGCTCCTGCTTATACAATTGCAAAAGATATTATTCACTTAATCCTTTGCTTACAACAATTAATTGAAAATGACCCAGAAGTAAAACCATACTTAAACATCGTCATGTTAGAAAACTACAATGTTACATTTGCAGAAAAAGTAATTCCTGCATGTGATATTTCTGAACAAATTTCCTTAGCTTCCAAAGAAGCAAGTGGAACAGGTAACATGAAATTTATGTTAAATGGTGCAATTACTCTTGGAACAATGGACGGAGCGAACGTAGAAATTAGCCAATTCGTAGGACCAGACAATATTTATACATTTGGTGATGACAGTGAAACTGTTATCCAGAGATATGCAGATGGCTCTTACTCATCAATCGAATATTATGAGGATATTCCAGAATTAAAACAAGCAGTTGACTTTATCATCAGCAAAGAAATGATTGAAGTTGGTTGTAGAGAAAACTTAAACCGTCTATTTAAAGAATTTATCAACAAAGACTGGTTTATGACCTTCCCTGATTTTGAGGATTATATCCAAACAAAAGAAAAAGCTTACAAAGATTATGAAGATCGTCAAGTTTGGGCGAAGAAAATGTTGAAAAATATTGCAAATGCAGGATTTTTCTCTTCCGATCGTACAATTGAGGAGTATAATAAAGATATCTGGAATTTATAAAATTAGCTTTATGGAAGGGGTAATTCATGTATAATATCTTGATTGTTGATGATGAGAAAATTGAGCGTAATGGAATTAAGTTTTTGTTAAAACAGTTTGGAATGCAGTTAAATGTATTCGAGGCAACCAATGGTGCAAAAGCATTAGAGTTTTTAGAAACACAGCAAGTAGATATTTTACTTACTGATGTGAAGATGCCATTTATGGATGGAATTGAATTATGTACAGAGATTCGCAAAAGAGGCTGGAATATGAAGATTCTTATTTTCAGTGGATATAGTGAATTCGAGTACGCAAGAATGGCAGTAAAACTTGGTGTAACAGAATATATTTTGAAACCTGTTGACCCAAATGAGTTTGAGCATATTATGAATGGAGTTATACAAGAACTTGATGAAGTGCAGAAAGAAAATTCAAGATTAGAGACAAGCAAGCAGTTTATGAAAGAACATATTTTATATCTGCTTGTAAATGGAACCCCACTTTCAGAAATTGAACATAACTTTGCAGGTCTTATAGAATTGGAATTTTTACAAGGCTATAAGAAAATGATGTTAATAGAGACCAGTAACGATTTCTTCGGAAAGACTGGAATGAGCTTTGCAGATGCCTTGACACAAAAGGTGTCTGCAAAGTTTCAGTATCTAAATTTAAATTTGCAGCAGAGTCTTTTGTTATTTACGGAGGAAGAGCTCCCTTTTGCAAAGATTGCAGAGGAAGTTCATGAGTTTATTCTTAAGGAATATCAAGTAACAGGTTATGTTGCAATTGGAAGTGATATACAACAGGCAGATGAACTTTGTACTAAGTTAGAAGAATTAGAACGCCTTATGGAAAATAAATTTTATGTCTCTAATACATATATTTTTGGAAGTGGAGAGAAGGATGAATCCGTAATTCAAATTTCTACAGAAGAAGATTCTCTTATGAAACAGATGCGTCAAGACATTAAAATGAAAGATATTAGTAGTTTAGAAGAGCATATTGAACAGTTGTATGAGAAGTATCAATATAATAAGTTATTTTCACAGATTTATGTTAAGTTTATATTTTCAAATCTGTTAAAAGATATTTATGATAATATTCCAAATCATACAGAAGTTCAATTAAATAAAGATGTAGAGGAATTGTATCAAGCAAATGAATTCTCAACTGTAAAAGAGATTATTGCACGAAGTGTGGATCGTTTAAAAGCGGTATTTAAACAGAATCCACAGATGTACCACAGAGAAATAGAATTTATTAAGCAATACATTTATGATAATTATGATAAAGAATTGGGGGTAGAGCAATTGGCAGATAAAGTGTCACTTGCTCCAAGTTATCTAAGTCATATTTTTAAGAAAGAAACAGGACAAAACCTCAGTAAATTTATCAAAGCGTATCGAATGGAAATGGCTAAGAAAATGTTAGAAGAAACACACGATAAAATTGTATCAATTAGTTATGCAGTTGGTTATGTGAATGTATCATATTTTTGTCAAAGTTTTCGTGAATATTTTGGAGTGAGTCCACAGAAATATAGGACGCAAGGAGAGTAGAATGAAACAATATCTAAAGAAGCAGTTTAGCAAGTTTCAGGATATAAAATTTCGACATAAACTGATTATCACATACATTTGTATCGGCGTAATTCCGATTTTAGTCTTAGGCGTTTTTTGCTATAATCAAAGCCGACATCAATTGTTAGAACGAGAAAAAAATAGTATACAAGATTATATGCAGCAAGCTGTCACAAGCTTGAACAATCAAATGCAAATATATGATAATTTATCGGACTATCTATCCTACAATCAGGCAATTGCCCAGATTGTAGGATATCATTATAAAAGTTACTACGAAATGTATGAACAGTTTACACAGGAATTAGATCCACTATTATCATCATTAAAGTATTTTCATAATGATGTAAATCAAGTAACGATATATACCAGTAATAACGTAGTTAAGCATGATTCTACAATTGCACCAATCAGTGAAGTGGAAGAGACTGGATGGTATTCAGGGGTAAAAGAAAGTAAAGAAATTTTATGGTTTGTAGAACCAGTAAGTAAGCAAGTGTATTCTTGTCGCTGTATGCCGCAATTAGAACAGGCAGATTGTGAAGGAATTTTATATATAAATGTTGATTATAACTCTCTATTTGATAGTTTTAAGAGTATGAGTAGTTCTAATTATGGGGTATTTGTGGTCGATAAAAGCGATCAGGTTATTTATGATTATCAGAAATTTGATAGTAAATATAAGAACCTTGAAGTAACTTATGACTATATTCAACAGGGACTTATGAACGATTATACAGTTATGAATACAAAGGCAGCATATAGTGACTGGACTATTTTTGTTTATAAACCAAATCAATTACTTTTTGAGGCTGTATGGCAGATGGTATTTGGTATTATTCTAGTAGTTGCAATATGTATTATTGCATCCATATTTGCAGTGACCAAGATTTCAAAAGTTATGGTAAGTCGAATTGAAAAGTTGACATCTAATATGGCAAATGTTGAAGCGGGGAAAATGGAAATCAATGTAACCAGTGATTCCAAAGATGAGGTAGGAGAATTAATACGTGGATTTGGAAATATGATTGATGAGATTAATCGTTTAATTAGTGAGGTTTATGAAAGTAAAATTGCGCAAAAAGAATACGAAATGAAAGCATTACAAGCACAGATTAACCCTCATTTTCTATATAATTCTTTGTCTCTTATAAATTGGAAAGCACTAGAAGCAGAACAAGCAGATATCAGTCTTGTAACGCTTAGGTTATCCTCTTTCTATCGAACAGCTCTGAATAAGGGAAAAAATATCTTAAAAATTCGTGATGAAATTAGTAATATGCGTGCGTATTTAGACATTCAACTCATGATGCATGATGATGATTTTGATGTTGAAATTCATGTAGATGAAGACATTTTAGAGTATGAAACATTAAACTTAATATTACAACCACTAATTGAAAATGCCATTGATCATGGAATTGATTTATTAGAAGATCGTAGAGGTAAAATTGAGATTGTGGGAAGACGCGTGGAAGATAAGATTTTCTTAACAGTAGAAGATAATGGCGTTGGAATGGATAAAGAAAAGGCCGAGGTAATTTTAACTCAGGGTTCAAAGGGCTATGGAGTACGTAATGTAAATGAACGAATTCAATTATACTACGGAAAAGAGTATAGTTTGAAGGTTGAAAGTGAAGTAGGAATTGGTACAAAAATTACAATTTGTATTCCAGTAACAGGACAAAACAAAAATCCAATATAATTCTTAGATATCTTATATTTAACCTTTGGTTAAAAAATTTTATACTATATTTATAAGAAATACATAGTATTTAATAAAAGTTCGGAGGTAAAAAGTATGAGATTAAGAAAATTAGTAGTGGGATGTTTAACATTAAGTATGTTAGGTGCATCACTTGCAGGATGTGGAAGTAATAACAATGAACAAGCTTCATCCAATGGAAATAATACAACAGCTAGTGCAGAAGCTAGCCAAGATGCAACAGTTGAAGCTGAAAAAATTACATTAACTGTATGGGGACCACAAGAGGACCAAGCACCAATTGGTGATTATAGCGAAGGTATCTTAAAAGCAATGTGCGAAAGCTTTGATGAAGCACATCCAGAATGGGATATCACATTTGAATACGGTGTTTGTTCAGAAGGTGATGCAAAAGACAACGTAACAAAAGATTTAACAGCAGCAGCAGATGTTTACATGTTTGCAAATGACCAAATTCCAATTCTAGTAAAAGCAGGTGCTTTAGCAGAACTTGGTGGTAATACAGTTACAAATATCGAAGCAAACAATGATGAATCAATCATAAATTCAGTAAAATACAATGATGGATACTACGGAGTTCCTTACACATCTAATACATGGTTCATGTATTATGATAAGAGCAAATACACAGAGGACGAAGTAAAATCCTTAGATACAATGATGGCAAAAGACTTAGGTGATGGCGTTACAAACTTCGCTTTCCCATTAGACAATAGCTGGTATATCGCTTCTTACTACTATGCAGCAGGTGGTACATTATTCGGAGATGGTACAGATCCATCTGCAGGATGTACATTTGATAGTGAAAATTGTGTTGCTATGACTGAATACTTAGTTGACTTAGCAGCAAATGAAAAATTCTCTTGTGAAAAAGATGGTAGTAGTATCGCAAAATTCCAATCTGGTACATTAGGTGCTTACTGTTCTGGTTCTTGGGATGCAGCAGCTATTAAAGACGCTCTAGGTGATAACTTTGCATGTACAAATATTCCAGCAATCACAATAAATGGTACAGAAGGTCAAATGAAATCCTTCGTTGGTACAAAAGCAGTTGGTGTAAATCCAAACTGTGAATATCCACAAGTTGCAGTTGCTTTAGCTGATTACTTAGGTGGCGAAGAATGTCAACAAATTCGTTTTGAAACAAGAGAAATCATCCCTACAAATAAAACTGTAGCAGTTAGTGATGCAGTACTTTCTAACATAGTTGCTCAAGCTCAAACAGCTGAAATCGCAAACGCTTCTGTAGTTCAACCAGTATTAGATGAAATGGCTAACTACTGGACACCAGCTGAAACAATGGGTAAAGAAATCGTTCAAGGCGATGTAACAAAAGAAAATGCAGCTGAAAAAACTCAATCTATGGTAAAAGGTATTTTAAACTCTTAATCATTATGGTACATAAAGGACGGGGGTGGAGACCCCCTTTCTTTATCAAGTTAATAGTATTAAGAATGTACATTCTGTTAAAATGTAGTGAGAAATAGCGATATTTCCACAGGATCATAATAAGAGTTAGGAGGTCGAATGCCTTGAAAAGAGAGAAAAAAGTAAAAATTCAAAGTGAAATCACGTTGAAAGAGGCATTACTAAATGGAAATGCAAAGACACGTTCTTCATGTGTTATTATGGGAATGGGGAATTTGCTATATGGACAGATTGTAAAAGGACTTCTATTCTTAGTAATGGAAGCAGCATTTATTCTATTTATGATAACAAATGGCTTCAACTTACTAGAAGGACTTGTTACATTAGGAACCAAAACAACAGGAAAAGAATTTGATGAAGTGAAACAGATATTTGTATATACACAAGGTGATAACTCAATGCTTTGTTTGTTGTACGGTATCTTCGCAGTATTTATCATATTATTCTTCATTTTTGCTTGGGTAAGTTCAGTAAAATCTGCATATTCAACACAGTTATCTGTTGAAAGCGGAAAAAAAGCAGCTACAATGAAAGAAGATATTGCATCATTATTTGATAAAAACGTACATAAGACATTATTATTTCTACCAATTGTCTGTGTATTTGCATTTACAATATTGCCATTAGTATTTATGATTTGCATGGCATTCACCAACTATGACAGAGACCATCAACCACCAGGACAATTATTTGACTGGGTTGGTTTAGCAAACTTTAAAGAAATCTTTAATACAGGAAGTGGATTGGGAACAGCTTTCTGGCATGTACTTGGATGGACACTTGTATGGGCTGTAGCAGCAACATTGCTAAACTACATTCTTGGTATGATTTTAGCAATGATTATCAATCGAAAAGAAACGAAATTTAAGAAGTTCTGGCGTTCTATTTTCATATTATCAATTGCAGTACCACAATTCGTATCATTACTTGTAATGAGAACAATGCTTCAGCCAGAGGGAGCAGTAAACGTATTATTAAAAGAATTAGGATTAATTTCGAAAAGCCTACCATTTTGGACAAATGTAACATGGGCAAGAATTACTATCATCGTTGTTAATTTATGGATTGGTATTCCATTTACCATGATGCAAACAACAGGTATTCTTCAGAATATCCCAGCAGAGTTATATGAATCTGCTAAGGTAGATGGAGCAAATGCAGTTGTAACATTCTTTAAGATTACATTACCATATATGCTTTTCGTAACAACACCATATTTAATTACTTCATTTGTTGGAAACATTAATAACTTTAACGTTATCTATTTACTAACAGCTGGAGCACCAGCAGCATTAGCATATGACAATGGTACAGCTGGTAAAACAGACCTATTAGTAACGTGGTTGTATAAATTAACAATTGATTTCAATGATTACAATTACGGAGCAGTTATTGGTATCCTTGTATTTATTCTATCTGCGGTATTTGCATTATCCACATATAGACATACAGGCTCCTATAAAAAAGAGGAGGAATTTCAATAATGAAAAACAAGAAAAGAGTCGTGAATGCATTTGTTCACATATTATTAGGAATATTGGCAGTTATTTGGATATTACCTATTTTATGGGTAATAATGACTTCTCTAAGAGCAGGAAAAGGTGCATACTCCACCACCTTCCTGCCAGCCCAATTAACGTTTAATAATTATAAAGAGTTATTTACGGATACAGCAGTTTTCAACTTCCCTAGATGGTTTGGAAACACATTTATTGTAGCTATTTTCACATGTATCCTATCCACCTTTTACTTAGTATCCATTGCATTCTGTATGTCAAGACTACGTTTCAAAGCACGTAAAACATACTTAAATGTAGCACTTATCCTAGGTATGTTCCCAGGATTCATGTCTATGATTGCATTGTACTATATCTTAAAAGGTGTTGGTTTAACAACAGGAGCATTAAAATTAGTTGCCTTAACATTAGTATACTCCGGTGGTTCTGGTATTCTACAATTCTATATAGCGAAAGGTTTCTTTGATACAATACCAAAGTCAATTGATGAGGCTGCATATGTAGATGGTTCAACAAAATGGAATTGTTTCACAAAGATTATCTTACCACTATCAAGACCAATTGTAGTTTACACAGTATTTACATCATTTATGGCACCATGGGTAGACTTTATTCTAGCAAAAGTAATCATCGGTACAGATGCTAAGTACTACACAGTAGCAATTGGCTTATGGAATATGCTTGAGAAGGAAAATATATATCAATGGTATACACGATTTGCAGCAGGTGCAGTTTGTGTATCCATACCACTGGCAATCCTGTTTATAATTACTCAGAAGTATTATCAAGAAGGGTTATCAGGTGCAGTAAAAGGTTAAACATGATTAAAAATATAAAATATTTGAAAGCCTCTCTATTCTGTAATATAATATAGGAAAAACAAGAATTTGGAGGTGCGATAATGCGAAAATGGATGTTTGGTTTATTGTTAGTTATAGGAGGAATTACGTTCGTTGGTTGCAATAGTCGCACCTCTTTTATTGTGCAAGAAAATATTCAAGCATTTGAAGAGGCATCCACAACACCATTTGGCAAATACCCAGAGCTAGTAACTTATAATTTAGGGAAGATGACTGGTTCTAATAATTCCAATATGCCACCAGGTGATACATATGAAGATAATGCCTACACAAGATATTTAAAAGAGATGCTAAATGTCCAAAATATTAATGTATTCGAAGAAAGTAACGACTATGATAATGTTGTGTCTATGGCAATAACAGCTGAAGATTTACCAGACGTAATGGTACTTAGTGACATGGAGCAATTACAGCTTCTAGTTGAAAAGGACTTAATAGAGGATTTAACTGAGGTATATGACAATTGTACAAGCGATACAATTAAAGCAATATACGATAGCTATGGAGAAGAAATACTTGAAAATGTTACTATAGATGGAAAGCTTATGGCACTTCCAGAAACCAATATTGAGAATGGACCAAGTCTATTATGGCTTCGTAAAGATTGGTTAGACAAACTAAACTTAGATGCACCAACTTCATTAGAAGATGTAGAACATGTGATCCACTCATTTATAGAGCAAGACCCAGGTAATAATGGAGAAGGAAATACAGTTGGCTTAGTATGTAGTTCAGACCTAGTAGGTGAGGCTGGATATAGCTTTGAATATCAGCTCGACGTAATCTTTGCCAATTTTGGAGCATTTCCAAAACAATGGATTTACAATTCATCAGATGAGCTTGTTTATGGTTCGATTCAACCAGAAGCAAAAGAGGCACTAATCAAATTAAATAAAATGTATGAAGACGGTGTATTGGATTCACAATTCTTATTACGCTCTACGGAGAATATAATTGATTTAATTTTAGATGGAAAATGTGGTTCCTTTTTTGGACCTTGGTGGGCACCCAATAATCCACTTATAGATGCAATGAAAAATAACCCAGATGCAGAGTGGATACCATATCTAATTTCAACAGAGGAAGATGGCAGCACAAGTTATATTTCACAAAATCCAAGCTATAAATATGTCGTAGTAAGAAAAGGTTATGAGCATCCAGAGATTATTATGAAGATAGTTAGTGTAATTTTTGATTATGCACGATATCAAGATAAGGAAACAGCAGAAATAGCACGATACTACCAATTAAATGTAGACCCAACAGCACGTCCTCTAGCAATTAACGTGGACTTTTCTGATGCATTAAAAAGATGCTATACAGATATTATTAAGGTATTCAACGGTACAATGAAGGAAGAAAGCTTAGAAGTATTAGAGGCATCCTATTATGATTCGTGTAAGAGATACATTAGAGAGAATGATAAATCTACCTTAGAAGATTGGGCAGCATATACTTCTCGTATTACTGCATGCGGTGTTATTGAAAATGGAAAGGTAAATCAAGTCAAGTCAGAGTTTTTTGGAGAAACAGATACCATGAAACAGGAGTGGTGGAAGCTAAAGAAAATAGAAGAAAACGCATATCTTCAAATTATCACTGGTGAAGTTTCAATTGACTATTTTGACGAGTTTGTAGAACAGTGGAAAACAGAAGGGGGATTAAAGATAACCACTGAAGTAAAAAAAGAAGTTGAAAAAAATGAAAATGGGAGTTGACATAGAAAATAGTATCTGCTATACTAGTCCAAGTCGACAGCAAGTTGTTCGAAATGTTTATTTAATAGAACAAAAATGAAATAACTTGAAAATAAATTTAAAAAACTTGTTGACAAACATCGAAAGATATGATAAACTGTAAAACGTCGCTGAGGCAAACGAGTTGCTGAAACGACACAAAACATTGATAATTGAATAGTGAAACAACCTTGAAAATTCAGAGA
>CAYPEJ010000053.1:0-13645 GCA_964409685.1 uncultured Anaeromicropila sp. | reverse complement strand
ATCGGTAGTACCTTTTCTTATTTATTATATTAGCATTTATTCTTACTTATGTCAACTTGTCAAATGTGAAACTCATACTATCTTCTAATTCTAAAAGTATTCCAATTCTATTAGAATTCCTTCTGTAGCTATTATATTCTGCTCATATTTAAACTCTCCGCAGCGGAGAAATCAGGAACTGCTCCCGATTATTCTATTCATATTAGTAAAAAATAGAAAAAAACCTCGCAAATCCAAAGATCTGCGAGGCATTTTGCATACCGTAGTAAACTTCGTAAACCAAAAACTAACGTTTGGAGAACTGAGGTGCACGACGAGCTGCTTTTAAACCGTATTTCTTTCTTTCCTTCATACGAGGATCTCTTGTTAAGAAACCAGCTTTCTTTAAAACAGGACGGTAATCAGCATCAGCTTGTAATAACGCTCTGGAGATACCGTGACGGATAGCACCTGCTTGGCCTGTGAATCCACCACCGTGTACGTTTACTAATACATCAAATTTGTCAACTGTTTCTGTTGCAACTAATGGTTGACGAACAACTAATTTTAATGTTTCAAGTCCGAAATATTCGTCCATATCTTTCTTGTTGATAACAATTTTACCTGTACCTGGTACTAAATATACTCTAGCAATACTGCTTTTTCTTCTACCTGTTCCGTAATATCTTGCTTTAGCCAATGTTATTTCCTCCTTTCACGCTCTCTAATTAATATCTTTTCTTAATTTCTAAAACTTCTGGTTTTTGAGCTGCATTATCATGTTCTGGTCCAGCATAAACATGTAATTTTTTAATCATGCTTCTTCCTAAAGGTCCTTTTGGAAGCATGCCTTTAACTGCAAGGTAAATAACTTCTTCTGGTTTTTTAGCCATCATTTCTTTTAATGTTGTTTCTTTCATACCACCAACATATTCGCTGTGACGGTAGTAGATCTTTTGATCCATTTTTTTACCAGTAACTTTAATTTTATCTGCATTAATAACGATTACGTTATCACCTGTATCAATGTGTGGTGTATAAGTAGGTTTGTTTTTACCTCTTAATACTGTTGCTACTTCTGAGCAAAGACGACCTAATGTCTGATCTTGAGCATCAACTACATACCATTTTCTTTCGATTGTAGATGCACTAGCCATATAACTTTTCATGGGTTAACCTCCTTGAACATACTATCTCAATAATAATTGCTATATGTTAAAATACCTTTACCGGGGCAAGGATTCAGTATTTTCTCATCAAAAATTCTAATTGCGGACAACTTGTCACAGTTAAATATTATACGACAACTAAATATAACTGTCAAGAGGTTATCCACAATTTTATTGTTAGAATGTGTATAATTTTATTGTAATTATTCCCAAAAACGACACATTTAATCGCTTTTTAGCAACATGTCTTCTTCCTCGTAAAATATGCGATTTAGACGAAGTCCACATGCAGGTGCTGTTGGACCAGCAACGGTTCTATCTTGTGCTTCGAGCATCTCTTTTACCCTATCCACATCGTAGAACCCAAGCCCTACTTGTACCAAAGTTCCAACGATGATACGAACCATGTTGTATAAGAATCCATTTCCACGGACTTTTATCGTAATAGTATGTCCGTCTTTTAACACATCTATTCCGTAAATAGTACGTACTGTTGTCTCGGTCTGAGTTGCAGTGGAACAAAAACTTTTAAAATCATGTTCTCCAACTAGGTACTCAGCTGCCTTTTGCATATTTTCAATATTTAAATTTCGATAAACATAATAAGAATATAGGCGTTCTGTTGGAATGGCGAACTCTGCATTGGTAATGCGATACTCGTATTCCTTCCAACATTTGCAGTATCGTGGATGAAAATCCATCGGCACTTCCTTTGATTCTTGTATTCGTATATCATCTGGAAGACGTTGATTCAATGCATAGCTTACTTTTTCCCCTGGAATACGTGCTTCGGTATCAAATACGCATACATTTCCAAATGCATGGACGCCTGAATCCGTACGGCTTGCCCCAATCACTCGAACATCTTCCTTTAATAGTTCTGAAAGCTTTTCGTTGATTACCCCTTCCACCGTTACTGCATTGGGCTGTATCTGCCATCCACAATAATTTGTTCCATCGTAAGCTACCACAAGCATTACTCGCTTCATGTTATTTCCTCCAAATTAGATATAAATAAATCTACCAACTAAGATTACGAGCATAAAGTATATAATTAGGAAGGAATATCCATAAAAATCAAGCCTCTTATACTTTAATGGCTTCATCTTCGTTCTTCCTTCACCACCACGATAGCATCTTGCCTCCATTGCCATTGCTAGGTCATTTGCACGTCGAAATGCAGAGATAAATAGTGGTACTAAGATAGGAATTAATGCTTTTACCTTCTCAAGTAATTTTCCACTTTCAAAGTCTGCACCTCTTGCGGTCTGTGCTTTCATAATTTTATCCAACTCTTCCATTAAAATAGGAATAAATCGTAATGCAATAGACATCATCATAGCAATCTCGTGAACTGGTATTTTTATTCTATTTAAAGGTGATAATACTTTTTCAATTGCATCTGTTAGCTGTGTTGGTGTCGTTGTAAATGTCATAAGGGACGAACCTATTACAAGTAAAGCTAATCGAATGGCTAAAAATACTGCATTTCGTATTCCTTCTACTGTTATGGTGATAATTCCATATTCGAAGAGAACATGTTCACCGGCTGCAAAGAATATATTAAATACCACTGCAAATAACATAATAAATAATAAGCTTTTTAAACCTTTTACGATATAGCCAAATGGTACTTTGGATAACTTGATTACAATACCTAAAAAGAGTACAGCAACGACATAACCAGAAAAGCTAGGAAATGTAAATAGTGAAATTATATATAATAAAGTTCCTAATAATTTAACTCTAGGATCTAACCTGTGTAAAATGGAATCTACAGGATAGAATTGTCCAATTGTAATATCTCGAATCATGTCACCAGTCCCTCATTTTTTGCCCATTTTAGAATCTCTAATTTGGCTTCGTCTACTGTAATTACATCAGTTTCTACTGGAATTCCTTGTTCTTTAAGTTCGTTCATAATATAGGTAATCTGTGGTGCCGCTAAATGCATGCGTTCTAGTTCCTTATAATGCTTAAATACCTCTTTCGGAGTGTTATGGTATACTATTTCACCACGGTTCATTACAATTAGTTTATCCACATATTTTGCGACATCTTCCATACTATGCGAAACTAAAATAACAGTAATCTTCTTTTCATTTTGCAAATGTTTTACCAATTCTAGAATCTCTTCTTTCCCTTTCGGGTCTAATGCTGCTGTTGGTTCATCTAGAATTAAAACTTCTGGCTGCATTGCTAGAACTCCTGCTATTGCTACTCTTCTCTTTTGACCACCAGATAATTCAAATGGAGATAGTTCGTAGTATTCTTCACCTAGACCTACATCTGCTAATGCTTGTATTGCTCGTGTCCGAATCTCATCTTCACTAAGTCCAAGATTCTTTGGTCCAAACTCTACATCTTTTATAACGGATACTTCAAATAATTGATGTTCTGGATATTGAAATACAAGCCCAACTTTTCCTCTTAGTCCACGAAGATTAAAGGAATCTGCGTAAATATTTTCATTATGAAATAATATCTCTCCACTAGAGGCTTTTATTAGTCCATTTAGGAGTTGAGTAAGTGTGGACTTACCAGAACCTGTATGACCGATTAATCCGATAAATTCGCCATCTTGAATGGTTAGATTTACATTCTTTAAAGCCTTCTTTTCAAATGTTGTTCCTGGAGAATAGATGTAATTTACATTTTTCAATTGGATTGTCATTTCACCTGTTCTCCTTTCCTTAATTGCATAAGCTCTTGAACGAATTCTTCCTTTGTGAGGATTCCTTGTCGAATCGAAAGTCCTGACTTTCTTAATTCGTGAGCTAATTCAGTTACTTGTGGTACATTTAAACGTAATGCTTTTAGCTCATCTACCTTACTAAAAATAGTTCGTGGATTTCCTTCCATAACAACTTTACCTTGATCCATTACAATCACATGGTCTGCTTCAATGACTTCTTCCATGTAGTGTGTTATTAGGATTACAGTTACTTTTTCTTTTCGATTTAACTCAAGTAATGCGTCAATTACTTCTTTTCGTCCATTTGGATCGAGCATTGCAGTTGGTTCATCTAAAATAATGCAGGATGGTTTCATGGCAAGAATGCCTGCGATGGCAACTCTTTGCTTTTGTCCTCCTGATAGGCGATTTGGTGATTGTTTGCGAAATTCATACATTCCAACAGCCTTGAGACTATGAACAACTCGTTCCCATATCTCTTCTGTTGGTACTCCAAGATTTTCAGGACCGAAACCTACGTCTTCTTCTACGACATTGGCAATTAATTGATTGTCTGGATTCTGAAATACTAAACCAGCTGTTTGTCGAATATCCCACAGATGGTCTTCGTCTTTTGTATCCATATTTTCAATCCATATGGTACCTTCTGATGGTAACAATATGGCATTCATTTGTTTTGCTAATGTTGATTTTCCAGAACCGTTGTGTCCTAAAATGGCTGTGAATCCACCACGTTCTATGGAAATGCTGACATTATCCACAGCTCTTTTCACAGCAACCACTTTATCGTTTTCGTCTTTTCGTATATAATCAAAAATCACATTTTCTGTCTTGATAATTTTCATCTTCACACCAAGCTCTCTAATCTTTATACTTTGGTTGTTCAAAAAATCCATATAAATAAGTTTGCGTTCAGCAAACTCTCGCGTCTTATGTTCCTATTAACAAAAAAGACAGGTAAGATTATACTTACCTGTCTTATAAGACTCATCTACTATACTAATTCAATAAGAACTTCCATAGCAGCATCACCTTTACGAGGTCCGATCTTTACGATTCTTGTATAACCACCGTTACGGTCTGCATATTTTGGAGCGATTTCATCAAAAAGTTTTTGTGTTAAGTCAACTTTAACTGTACCTTTTTTCTTACCTGCATTTTCAGCTGGTACTTCAGTTACAGCGTAAAGAGTTTTTAACATTTGTCTTCTTGCATGTAAACGAGAAGCGCTGTCCTTTTTGATTTCTTTTTGAACTTCATCATAAACAGTAACTTTCTTACCATCTACAACTTCTTTAACTCTTTTTCCGTCTTTATCTTTACGAGCAACTTTTGCAGTTACTGTTACAGTTTCGAAATTATCTTTTTCTCTAACAGCTAATGCGATTAAGCTCTCTGCCATTTTACGAATTTCTTTTGCTTTTGCTTCTGTAGTAACAATTTTTCCGTTGTATAACAAATTAGTTACTTGATTTCTAAGCAAAGCTTTTCTCTGGCTAGATGTTCTACCAAGTTTTCTATAACCTGCCATGTGAGTAGCCTCCTTTTATTTATTATTCGTCACCTAAGTTAAGTGATAACCCTAATTCTTTCAATTTTGCTAAAACTTCTTCAAGCGATTTTCTACCAAGGTTTCTAACTTTCATCATGTCCTCAGCTGTTCTATTTGTTAACTCTTCTACAGTGTTAATACCTGCTCTCTTTAAGCAGTTGTAAGAACGAACTGACAACTCTAATTCATCTATATTCATTTCAAGTACTTTTTCTTTTTCATTGTCTTCTTTTTCGACCATGATTTCTGCTGTACGAGCATTTTCAGATAAGTCGATGAAAGAATTTAAATGTTCAGATAATACTTTTGCTGCTAAGCTAACTGCTTCGTCTGGTTCTAATGTTCCATTCGTAAATACATCTAATGTAAGCTTATCATAGTCTGTGATTTGACCTACACGAGTATTTTCAACAGTTAAGTTCACGCGCTCAACAGGTGTATAGATAGAGTCAACCGGAATAACACCGATTGGGAGGTCAGGGTTTTTGTTCTTATCAGAACTGATATATCCACGACCTTTAGTAATTGTTAATTCCATATATAATTTGCTATCGCTACCGCTAAGTGTTGCAATAACTAAATCTGGATTTAAAATCTCGATGTCCGGATCAACCTGGATATCTCCAGCAGTCACAACACCGTCTCCCTCAAACTCAATATAAGCTGTTTTAGGCTCGTTGGTCTCACTAGTATTTTTAATTGCCAAGCTCTTAATGTTCATGATAATTTCTGTTACATCTTCTTTAACACCAGGAATGGAACTGAATTCATGAACAACACCGTCGATCTTTACTTGACTAACAGCTACACCAGGCAAGGATGAAAGCATAATTCTTCTTAAAGAATTACCCAAAGTTGTACCATAACCTCTTTCAAGAGGTTCTACTACAAATCGTCCGTATTTTTTATCTTCAGAAATTTCTGCAATCTCAATTTTTGGTTTTTCAAAATCAAACACGAATGGACCCTCCTTTTGGGTTTATATGCTATTACAATCACTTTGTTATATAGGATTATTTACTATATAACTCGACGATAAGCATTTCATTAACTGGAACATCAATTTGTTCTCTAGTTGGAATTTCTTTAACAGTACCAGATAAGTTTTCTTGATCAGCATCTAACCAAGCTGGAACTACTCTAGAACCTGTTGTTTCTAAAATATCTTTATATCTTTGAGCTGATTTGAATTTTTCAGCGATTTCAATAACATCACCTGGTTTTACAGAGTAAGATGGGATGTTAACTCTTTTACCGTTAACTGTTACATGTTTGTGGTCAACGATTTGTCTAGCTTCTCTTCTAGTTCTTGCGTAACCCATTCTGTAGATTACGTTATCTAATCTTAACTCAAGAAGAATCATTAGGTTTTCACCTGTTGTACCGAATTTCATCTTTTGAGCTTTTGCATACATATTTCTAAATGGTTTTTCTAATACGCCATAGATGAATTTTGCCTTTTGTTTTTCTTTTAACTGAAGACCATATTCACTTTGTTTTTTTCCTGCTCTAGCATTTCTATTAGATTTCTTAGAAAGACCCATGTAAATAGGATCTAAACCAAGCATTCTACATCTTTTAAGAACCGGGCTTCTATCAATTGCCATTGAATTTACCTCCTAAATTTTTCAACCTATATATTAAAATATCGTTCGGTGCCTTAGCCCCTACTACGTCTCGAAACATTCGTATCAAATACTGACACACCGTACGTGCCAGTTTATTGTATAAAATTACACACGTCTACGTTTTGGTGGTCTACATCCGTTGTGTGGAACTGGAGTTACGTCGCGAATGCTTGTAACTTCGATTCCGCATGCTTGAAGCGCACGGATAGCTGCTTCTCTACCTGAACCAGGACCTTTTACCATAACTTCAACAGATTTTAAACCGTGTGGTAATGCTGCTTTAGCTGCAGTTTCAGCTGCCATTTGAGCTGCGAATGGAGTTGATTTTCTAGAACCTCTGAATCCTAATCCACCTGCACTTGCCCAAGAAATAGCATTACCTTCTGAATCTGTCAGCGTAACGATTGTATTATTAAAAGATGACTGAATGTGTGCTTGTCCACGATCAACGTTTTTTCTGACACGCTTTTTTGTCACTTTTTTTGCTACTTTTTTAGCCATTGACAAACCCTCCTACTGGATTTAAATATTATTCTTTATCTTAATCACGTTTTATTTTTTTAATTATTTCTTCTTATTTGCAACTGTACGCTTAGGACCTTTTCTTGTTCTAGCGTTTGTTTTAGTCTTTTGTCCACGAACTGGAAGACCTTTTCTATGACGGATTCCTCTATAGCATCCGATTTCTTGAAGTCTCTTAATGTTAAGAGCGATTTCTCTTCTTAAATCACCTTCAACAGTTTGAGAAGCATCGATTACGTCACGAATTCTACCTACTTCTTCGTCTGTTAAATCCTTACAACGTGTATCTGGATTAACATTTGCTTCCGCTAAAATACGATTAGAACTTACTCTACCGATACCGTATACATAAGTAAGACCAATCTCAACACGTTTTTCTCTTGGTAAATCTACACCACTAATACGAGCCATGTACGTTAACCTCCATAAAATTTGAATAGTTTATCTTGATTGATTTTTTGTATGCGTTGACAACATATCCGAGCGTGCCAACACATCAGCCGCTTTAAACCATGACAGGATGACACAGAAGTATCCCCTGCGAAACATCACAATGACGGTGTAATGCTTCAGACAATTAATCAGATTGTCCACAGTATCACATGGAGCAATGTTTCCATCACTCTCATTCACATGGAAAACATGCGTGCCTTATAACAAGGCGTGTAACACAAAAAGCAAGACTTATCTATATATTGAACGTATTCTACGAACCATCCAATGCATAAACAACGCCGAAACTTGTCTAATTCAAAATGAATCAGATAAATTTCTTCAGGCGTAAGATTGAGTCTTAGCCTTGTCTTTGTTTGTGTCTAGGATTTTCGCAGATTACTCTTACGCTTCCTTTTCTTTTAATGATTTTGCATTTTTCACAAATTGGTTTTACAGATGACCTTACTTTCATCGTAATTCTCTCCTTTCGCAAAAGTCCACTTGCTATTCTAGCATAAATTATTCAAGATTGCAAGCAGAAGTTTACTTTAAAAGCAATTTTTTTTGCAGTAAATTCTTACCACTGTATATTGCTTTAAATCTATTTATCACGCCATATGATTCTTCCTTTTGTTAAATCATATGGGGATAACTCTAAAGTTACTTTGTCTCCTGGTAAAATACGAATGAAGTTCATTCTTAATTTACCACTGATATGAGCTAATACTTTATGCCCATTTTCTAATTCTACCTGAAACATTGCGTTTGGCAATTTTTCAATTACTGTTCCTTCGATTTCAACTACGTCTGCTTTTGACATACTTCTTTACCTCCTAAAATATATAACTATCATTCTACATGATAACTAGTAATTATAGTTTTACTAATTATTCACTTGCTTTGCAACAAAATTTTTCAATAATTTTCGAATATAGCTATCTTCAATACGTTCTGATTTATCTATCAATTCATCTATATAATTGGTTGGCTGCACATGTTTTTTCTTTTTACGTTTTAAACGGTCGACAGTTCTTATTTTACCATCGGCTAGATATACATATTCAGCGTCTGCATTCATTATGACATAAACTTGTGTTTTGTCATGTCCTGCTAAGGATTTTACAACCATTCCTCTTTTCATTTCTACCATTATATTACCTCGTAAGTGACAGTATCTCAGGTTCGCCCTCAGTGATCACAATTGTGTTCTCATAGTGAGCAGATAAGGAACCATCTAACGATACAACAGTCCATTTATCACTCAAGAATTTAACATCGTGAGTGCCAATGTTGATCATTGGTTCAACTGCTAGTGTCATTCCTGGTTGAAGTCTTACCCCTCGTCCCGGCATCTTAAAATTCGGAACTTGTGGTTCTTCGTGTAGGTTTTTACCTATTCCATGACCTACCAATTTACGAACAACTCCGTATCCAAAAGATTCGGCATAGTCTTGAATCGCTTTTGAAATATCATATAGATGATTACCTGCTTTTGCGTATTTTATACCTTCAAAAAAACTATTTTTTGTAACATCAATTAATTTTCTTGCTTCATTACTAATTTCACCAACTGCATGAGTTCTTGCTGCATCAGAATGATATCCATTATATATTACGCCCGCGTCCAGACTTACAATATCGCCTTCTTTAATAATTCTATTAGGAGAAGGAATTCCATGAACGACTTCTTCATTTATGGATACACAGATAGACGCTGGATAGCCGTGATAGTTCAGAAAGGAAGGAATACATCCAAAACTGCGAATGAGTTCTTCGCCTTTTTTATCAATATCCTTTGTAGAAATTCCTGGTTCAATAAATTGTTCTAATTCATCATGCACCTGCGCGAGAATCTTTCCAGCTTCTCGCATCAGGCCAATTTCTCTTTCCGATTTAATGCTAATAGACATTCTATTCACCTAAAACTTTCACAATCGCATCGAAAACTTGAGACATTTCTTGTGTACCATCAATATCAACTAAGATACCTTTGTTGTTATAATAATCAATTAATGGTTGTGTCTGCTCATGATATACGTCCAAACGTTTTTTTACTGTTTCTGGCTTATCGTCATCTCTTAGTACAAGTTTGCCACCACAAGCGTCGCAGATACCTTCTACTTTTGTTGGGGCATACTCAATGTGATAAGTTCCACCACAAGCTACACAAGCACGACGGCCTGACATTCTGTTAATGATATTTTCATCTGGAACATCAACATTGATTGCATAATCAACTTTTTCATTAATTGCTGTTAAAGCATTGTCAAGAGCTTCTGCTTGAGGAATTGTTCTTGGGAAACCATCTAGAACATAACCATTTTTCGCATCTTCTTGTCCTACTCTGTCAACAACTAAATCAACTACTAATTCATCTGGAACTAGTAAGCCTTGATCCATATAGGTTTTTGCTTTTTTGCCTAATTCAGTCCCGTTTTTAATATTTGCTCTAAAAATATCTCCTGTAGAGATGTGAGGAATACTATACTTTTCAGCAATTTTCTTTGCTTGTGTACCTTTTCCTGCACCTGGGGCTCCTAACATAATAATTTTCATGACAAATTACCTCCAAAGTTTTACTAAAGTTATAAGGCTAGTTTGTTACAAACTATTTTTACTTACACACTGAAAGCACTTTAGCTGTAGTTTTCACTACAGCTAAAATGATTTTTTATAGCTTATTAGTCATTTAAAAAGCCTTTGTAGTGACGTACAAGCATTTGTGATTCGATTTGCTTCAATGTTTCAATAACAACACCTACAATAATGATAAGTGATGTACCACCGAAAGAAATATCAGCACTAAACACACCTGAAATGATGATCGGAATAACACAAACGATTGTTAAACCTACAGCACCAATAAAGATAATATATTTTAGCACTTTATTTAAGTAATCTGTAGTAGGTTTGCCTGGACGGATACCTGGGATGAATCCACCAGCTTTCTTCATATTATTTGCAACTTCAATTGGATTAAATGTAATTGAAGTATAGAAATAAGCAAAGAAGATAACTAGTACAATATATGCTACTAAACCTAATGTATACTTAAATTCACCAAAACTTGTTACATTGAACCATGCATTCTGGTTACATACTTTTAAAAGCTTTTGTAAAATTGTGGTACCAGCACCTGAAGCAGGTTGAATACCAGCAAACTGACAAATAACAATAGGGAAAGAAAGTAATGAACCTGCAAAGATTACAGGGATTACACCAGCAGTATTAACTTTCAAAGGAATATGTGTTGACTGACCGCCAACCATTTTTCTACCTTGAACTTTTTTCGCATACTGTACCGGAATTCTTCTTTCACCGCCGGATAATACAACAATAAATGCAACCATTGCAACAATAAGCGCAATAATTACTAAAGCAGCTAAACCACCTTTGGCAATAGTATTACCAAATACATATTTGTCAAATAGTGTTTTTAAATCAGATGGAATCTTAGAAATAATATTTACTAATAAGATAATGGAAATACCATTGCCGACACCCTTTTCTGTTATCTGCTCTCCTAACCACATTAAGAAAGCTGCACCTGCAGTCATAGATGTAACTACGATAACAGCATTTGTAAAGGTTAAACCACCTTCTAAGTAACCTTGATTACCGAAGCCAATAGCCATTGATAAACTTTCAATGATGGCAAGAGCTACCGTTAAGTATCGAGTATATTCAGCAATTTTTTTACGTCCATCTTCTCCATCTTTCTGCATTTCCTCCAACTTAGGGATGGCAATTGTTAACAATTGCATGATAATGGATGATGTAATATATGGTGTTATGTTCAATGCAAAAATTGACATGGTGGTAAAAGAACCACCAGTCATTGCATCAAAAAAGTTCATCGCAGTACCATTACTGCCGAATTGTTGCGAGAAAAAACTCGCAACATATTCTCTGTTTACCCCAGGAGCTGGAAGTTGACATCCAATTCTAACTATAATTAGTGCTACAAAAGTATATAGAATTTTATTTCGTATATCCTTTACCTTTAGAGCGTTTCGGACCGTCTTAAACATCCCCTAGATCACCTCAGCTTTTCCACCAAGAGCCTGAATTTTTTCCGCAGCGGATGCACTGAATGCATTCACTTTCACATCAAGCTTCTTAGTTAATTCCCCATTTCCAAGAATCTTTACTCCGTCTTTCGGATTCTTAATTATGCCGTTTTCAACTAAGCTAGCGATTGTTACTTCTGCGCCATCTTCAAATCTATTTAATTCTGTTACGTTAATGCTAACGATTTCTTTAGTGTTTCTGTTTGTGAAGCCTCTCTTAGGAAGTCTTCTGTATAAAGGCATCTGACCACCTTCGAAACCTGGTCTAGGAGCTCCAGAACGAGCTTTTTGTCCTTTATGACCTTTACCAGCAGTTTTTCCGTTACCGGAACCGTGTCCACGACCTCTTCTAAAGTTATCGCTTTGTTTCGCACCAACAGCAGGTTTTAATTCTGATAAGTTCACTTTGCGCACCTCCTTATAAAGTTATAATTAAATTTCTTCCACTTTAACTAAGTGCTTAACATGCCATAACATACCTCTTACAGCTTCGTTATCTGGTAATTCAACTGTAGAGTTTGTCTTTTTAAGACCAAGAGCTGTTACAGTAGCTCTGTGTTTTGGAATAGCACCAATTGTGGATTTTACTAATGTTACTTTTAATTTGCTTGCCATTATAATATCCTCCTATTCTTATAGCTGATCTACGGAAATTCCGCGAAGTTTAGCTACTTCTTCTGGAGTTTTTAATTGACTTAAACCTTCGATTGTAGCAAGAACTACGTTTTGCTTATTGTTTGAACCTAAAGATTTAGTACGGATATTCTTTAATCCAGCTAACTCTAATACGTTACGAGCAGGACCACCAGCGATGATACCAGTACCTTCTGGAGCTCTCTTTAATAATACGTTAGCGCTTCCGAATTTTCCGATGAAATCGTGTGGAATACTTCCGTTTTCGTCAATTGGTAAGGAAATCATTCTCTTGATTGCGTCTTCTTTTCCTTTACGAATAGCTTCAGGAATTTCAGATGCTTTTCCTAAACCTGCTCCAACGTGTCCATTTTTGTCACCAACAACAACTAATGCAGTAAATCTGAAGTTACGTCCACCTTTTACTACTTTAGTAACACGTTTTATTGACACTACTTTATCTTCTAACTCAGTTTCGAACTGACTAGCATCAATGATTGTACGTTTCATTTATTCTCCTCCTTGCCTAGAATTGTAGACCAGCTTCTCTAGCTGCATCTGCTAATGCCTTGATTTTTCCTTGATATATAAATCCGCCTCTATCGAAGACAACTTCTGTGATACCTTTTTCAATAGCTTTTTTACCGATTACAGTACCAACTAATGCTGCAGCTGCAACATCGTTTGTCTTTTCAAGTTCAGCTTTAACTTCTTTATCTAATGTAGAAGCAGCTACTAATGTATTACCTACAGTATCGTCGATGATCTGTGCATACATGTGGTTGTTACTTCTGAACACAGCTAAACGTGGTCTTTGAGCAGTTCCGGCAAAACGATTGCGAATTCTTCTATGCTTATTTACACGAACTTTGCTTCTTGATTCTTTATTAACCATCCTGTTCTCACTCCTTTAATTATTTCTTACCAGTCTTACCAACTTTACGTCTAATAACTTCATCAGC
>CAYPEJ010000052.1:0-15945 GCA_964409685.1 uncultured Anaeromicropila sp. | reverse complement strand
CCTTTGTATATGACTTAGATGGAAATGTCATGCAACAGACAGACGTAACAGGAAAGCATACAACCTACCACTACGACTTGTCAAATCGTTTAACAGAAGTGTGGGATGGAGGAAACCGTTTAGCAACATATACCTATAACCAAGACGATACCATCCAAAGCCTGCACTGTGGCAATTTGTATACGAATTATACTTACGATGCAGACCAAAACCTGACCAGCTTACAAACCACCTTAGGAGCAGACCTGTTAGTCGATAACCACTACCAATACGACGGAAATGGAAATCGAGTAGAAAAGCGACAGTTACAAGGAACTACCACGTACACTTACGACAGCCGAAACCGCCTTGTAAAAGTGCAGTATCCAACAGAGCAAGAAGAACTATTTTATGACAAAGCAGGAAATCGAAGCAGACGAGTTGTTGGAAGTACGGAAGAAACATATCAGTATGACAGAAGGAATCGCCTAATTGCTTATACAAAAGACGGAAAGACGAGCCAGTTCACCTATGACAAAGCAGGAAATCTGATACAAGACCATAAGGCAATGTATGAATACGACGCCTTCCAACGAAATACAAAAGTAGAAACCTTCGACGGCAATATCCAGATCAACCGGTACGATGCCGAAGGACTACGCCATGAGATAGAAGAAAATGGAACTTTAATTTCCTATCTTTATAGAGGAACGGAAGTAGTTGTAGAAGAAACAAAAGAAGAAACGATCCGCTATATCCGAACCAACGAGCTAGTAGCATCCGATGCCGAAAGTGCCAGAACCTACTATCATTATGCATCCGATGAGATGGGCAGTATTACCCATGTGGTAGAAGATACTACAATCTTAAATCGTTATGAATATGATGCATGGGGAAATACCACCACATGTGAAGAAACAGTCAACAATCGCTTCCGATTCAATGGACAACAATATGATCCTGTAAGTCAACAGTATTACCTGAGGGCACGTTATTACAATCCAGTGATAGGAAGGTTTACGCAGGAGGATACGTACCGGGGAGACGGACTAAATCTGTATGTGTACTGTAGGAATAATCCAGTGTATTATGTGGATCCGAGTGGGCATAATGGTGAATGTGGAAATGGTTCACAAAAAACAGTGGATAATATAACTACAAATACAAGCAACGCTTCTAAGCAGGAGAATCAGAAGGCAAAAGGTAGTGGGGGTGGCAAATATTCTGGACTAACGCAATCAAAAATAGAGGAGATTATAAATACACCTAAAGGCAATAGACCAGACCCTTCTAGCTATTTAAGTCAAGAGTATATTGACGCACATTTAGCTCAATTTGATGATGGAGTATCTGTTATTCAAACAGAATGGGCATATAATCGATATTCTAAAACCAATGGTTTTGTTGGTGTACCAGATGATAATAGTTTATTTGTTATGCCAAAGAATTATTGTGATGATGTAATAGCAAGAGCAAATGGAAACATTTCAATCATAGAAAAAGAATTGGGCTTTCCAGAGGGATATTTTAGTGATGGTGGTGGTTTAATCAGAATTGATGCTCCTAATACTCCTGAGTTGAATATACGTATTCCGAGTGGAAATGAAACGGGAGCAAATAAATTATGGATTCCAGGAGGAAAGACTTCTGGAGGAGTTCCAGAGGCTATAACAAATACAATACCACTTAAAGATACAACAATAACAAGGATTGATGTTGATTAAAGGAGAATAAGGATGGACTATAAAGAGTTGATAAGTAATGCAATAGAGAAAGACGAGGTAGTAAAATTATTACGCGGAGAGGGAGAATATGAAGTAGTTGTTTCCGAATTTGCATCAGATGTATTTCCAACAGACGTAAATTCTGTGCTTGTAAATTGCTTTTACAAGCAAAATGATAATATTAGAGATATTGAAAAAATATTTAATAATGCCCTTAATGACTTAATCAAGGGGAATGCAAGTGATGTTTATATTGCTGTGTTATATTTTGATTCATGTATTTTTCAAGAAGAAAAAGGAAAAGCGAGTTTTCTAATTGATAAAGAGGGTGTATCAAAAAAATTACAGGAGAAGATTCATAAAGAGGAAAATAAACTACGAGAATCAGTTGAATTTGATAATGGAATGAAGAAGAGTAATCCTTGGAATAACATTATGAATTTTAATAAGTATTATGAAAAAAAGTATGGAATATGTATTATGTAAGGCATATCTTTGTGAATATAATGATATTTGGTTAAATGCACTTATTATGTCTTATGCGAAGGGAGAATTTCCTTGTGGAAAGTTACAAACAGGAAAGCATGATGTAAAAGAGTGTATCGAAAAGATGTTTAACTAGGCTAAACTATAGCAATTTATAATTCAAAATACATTAAAGAGCTTATATTTGGATTAGAGTTTGTAGTGATTTCGATGGTTAAAGAAGAAAATACCAACGAAATTATGGTTATACTTTAGAACTTCAAATTTCTTAAATCTCAAAAAATAACTGTATCACTTACTTATTCGCGAAGTGAATGATGCAGTTGTTTTTAAAGATTTTTAGTCAAGAGTAGTAAAACAACTTTTGATGATTTATTAAAAGGTTTAGATGGGCCCACAAATTGAATTTGATGACATTAAATAAGGGTTATAGGAGAAAGAGGTCAGTAGACGTAAAAAATCTACTGGTAGAGAAACAAGCCAGCGGACGAACCCTTTTATCCTTTGTATATGACTTAGATGGAAATGTTATGCAACAGACAGACGTAACAGGAAAACATACAACCTATCACTACGACTTGTCAAACCGTTTAACAGAAGTGTGGGATAATGGAAAATGCATTGCAAAGTATGAATATTACCTAGATGATACAATAAAAAGTTTAAACTGTGGTAGCCTGTACACCACATATGGTTACGATGCAGACCAAAATGTAACCAGCTTAAAGACTGTACTAGGAGAAGAAATATTTATAGAGAACCATTATGGCTACGATGGAAACGGAAACCGAGTAGAAAAGCGACAGTTACAAGGAATCACCACGTATACTTACGATAGTCGAAATCGTCTTGTAAAAGCAGAGTATCCAGATCGAATGGAACAGCTTTTTTATGATCCTGCAGGAAATCTGTTATAGGATTCCAATGCCATCTATGAATACGACGCTTTTCATCGAAATACGAAAGTAGAGACATATAGTGGAAACATTCAAATCAACCGATATGATGCAGAAGGTCTACGCCATGAGATAGAAGAAAATGGAACTTTAGTTTCCTTCCTTTTCCGAAGAAGAGAAGTGGTCGTGGAAGAAACCAAAGAAGAACATATCCGCTATATCCGAACCAACGAACTACTAGCATCTGATGCCGAAAGTGCCAGAACCTACTATCATTATGCATCCGATGAGATGGGGAGTATTACCCATGTGGTAGAAGACACCACAATCCTAAATCGTTATGAATATGATGCTTGGGGAAATACCACCACATGTGAAGAAACAGTCAACAATCGCTTCCGATTCAATGGACAACAATACGACCCTGTAAGTCAACAGTATTACTTACGAGCAAGATACTATAATCCTGTCATTGGAAGGTTTACACAAGAAGATACGTACCAAGAAGATGGATTGAATCTGTATGTGTACTGTAGGAATAATCCAGTGTACTGTGTGGATCCCAGTGGGAATATCTGCAAGAAACGTGCCAACACCTTAATGGAGAATGTAAGAAATGGAGACGAACTTACAAGGAAGGAGAAACGTCAACTAGGGGCACATTTACGGGATAAAGAGCGTAAAGTCGGACTGTCGGATTCGGAAAAAAAGATACTAAGCCAGGTGGATAAGAAGTGGAGGAAACAGGCTGGTAAGAGTGGTAGTAAGCCTAAAACAAGATTACCTAGAAGTAAAGGTCATTGGTCTGGAGAAGAGGGGAATAGTTTATGGTATTCAGAAATTGAGGAAGTAAATAAAGTAACAGGAGGGGAAGGAATGCCATTTGTAAACGGAAGACCAGATTTTTCTAAATGGGCAAAAGGTAGTCAAACATTTAAACCAGGCGAATTGAATGGAAGTAGTAGTGATTTTACAGCGGTATATAAGAAATTAAAGGCTGATAGTAATGGAAAAATTAAATCTCAAAACGCAGCTAAGAAATGGTTGAACAATAAAGGTTTGACACCACATCATTATTCCGATACTAAAATAATATTTGTACCAACCGATTTACATGGTAACATTCCGCATATAGGTTCGGCATCAGATATGAGCGGAGAAAACAGATGAACAAAGATTTTATAAAAAAATGTGAAGAAATATTTGAAACAAAAAACGCAACCACAATTGACAAGCAGAAATTGGAGGAATATGAGAATTTTGTTGGATTAAAATTGAGTCCAGAATTCTTGTATATATTAGAAAATTATGAAGGTGCTATGATAAATGAAGGATATGGTTTTGTATCACAACAGATTTCTCCATTTGCCAATGTAGAAGGATATGAGACATTTAGTGAGTTTATTGGACTGAATACAAAATATGATTTGCTTAGGACATATAATATGTATAAAGAACAATTGCCATCGGGAATTTATCCTATAGCTGAAATGGATGGTGGAAATTTTATTTGTATATCACAAGATGAAAAAATATATATATGGTTGCATGAATGTATTGAACAGGATGGACTTTTTTTGGTAAATACAAGTTTGGGAAAATTTATACTTAGTATGGAAAAAATGCCAATGGAGATTATGGATATTGATATAAGCCAAATAGAGTCTGAGTATTCAGATGATTTTTGGGATTAGAGAGAATGTATAATATTTAATTATGTCTCCACTTAAGGACATTCAAAACAAAAACTGAATATTGCTTCTTCAAAGGTTTAGAACGCATTATTTTCATGGTACTTGGTGCTGTGGAGATAATGCGTTTTCTGTATAGTAGATGTAAAAAATACTCTCAAAAAGCGGTAATCTATATCAAGATTTTCTTTAAAATAGGGGTATTCAACTGCCATATTTCTTATCTGATTTCACCTATTAGAATTTTTACGGAATCCTTAGAAATAAAAGCATTCTTAAGATTTATTTACATCCAAGATTTACATTGAGTTGCATTATGAGCATTAGACAGATAAAAACGCATAGGGCTCATAAATACAGACAACTACAGAAAGTTCTGCTAATAAATCCAATGATGAAGATGTGAATGGTAGTGGATTAAGTAAATAATCATTTCAGTAATTATGTGGATCGGCTATAATATATTAGACAAATAACATTCGGTCTATCAGAATACAGAAACCGACACAAATTGACAGCAAAAGGAGAATGATATCGTAGCAGGAAAAGTAAAAAATTATACAGACGATTTTAAAAATTTAATTAGTGTATTTTTTCGAACAAAGTGTTACCAAAAAGGTTGACCAGTACAGTGTTTTCAAGAGTTTTAACAAATGAAAGAAAATTTTATTAAAAAAGGAATCGAAAAGCCTTGTATTTACTGGCTTAAAGATTCCAAGAGATGAATTAACTGTAAGGAGTGATAAAACGAATGAGTGATAATACAACACCACACTTAGCAAGTGAATATAATACAAAAATTGGAAAGACGATTCCATATTATCAAGAATTTCATATGCAAGCCATTGATTTAGTTAAGCAAAAATCAAAAAAGGAAACATGGCTTGATCTAGGTTGCGGAACGGGTACATTTGAGCGTTTGATAATGAATAGTTTTCCTGAAATTAAAATTATAGCACTTGATTTGTCTGAGAAGATGATTGATGAGGCAAAAAAGAATTTGAAAGATAGTCAAATTGAGTATATTTGCCAGTCATCTGTAAATATAGATTATGAAAACATATTTGATGTTGTTACGGCTATACAGGTGCATCATTATTTGAATAAGGAAGAAAGGGAAAAGGCTACGAGAAAGGTATTTCGAGCGTTAAAAAGGGACGGTATCTATATAAGCTTTGAAAATGTTATTCCTGAAAACTCTGAAATGAAAAAATTTGAGTTGGAAAGATGGAAACGATATCAGATGGTAAACGGTAAGTCTGAAGAGGAAGCAACTAGCCATATTAATCGATGTGGAGTAAATTATTTTCCAATTACAGTAAATGAACATATTGATTTATTGAAAAGAACAGGGTTTAAGTGCGTTTATGTGTTTTGGAAGAGTTATATGCAAATGGGTATTATGGGGATAAAATAATTTTAGTATTTTGGGGATATATTCATGTGGACAGTGTTTCAAAGACAAACAGCCCAGAAATCAAGTGAGAGCAAATAGGAACGGTGTATACAGGATAGGGTTCTAGGTTTGGGATCAAAGATAAAATATTTGCATATTAGGAAAAGCTCTATTGGGTTCACAGATTTTACACAAATACTACAATTTCTTTACACAATTGATAGATATAATTTAGGCATAGTTAAGCAAACAATATTTTCAGAGACAAAAAAATTACAAAAATTGCTTCTCGAATACACAAGAAAGGAGGAACACAATGAGTAACTTAAAATTTAGGCACGAGACAAAACATTACATTTCATATTGTGACTATCTAGCAATTCGCAGCCGATTAAAAGTCGTTGCAAAATGTGACAAAAATACAGACGAAGATGGATACTATTTAATTCGTAGTTTGTATTTTGACAATTACAGTGATAAAGCATTAAAAGAAAAAGTGTACGGTTACAATAACCGTGAGAAATTTCGAATTCGTTACTATAACGGAGATGCATCGCTGATTCGTCTAGAGAAGAAAAGCAAAATTAATGGTCTGTGTAACAAATTGTCAGCACCAATTACTAAAGAACAAGTAGAAGCATTGATGGCTGGTGATTATCAATTCTTACGTGAGAGTGAGCACCCTCTATTTGTAGATTTGTACACGAAGATGAAGACAGAGTGTATCAAACCGAGAGTGATTGTGGACTACCTAAGAGAACCTTTTATTTATGAGGCTGGAAATGTTCGCATTACTTTTGATACAGAAGTAAAAAGTGGTTTATATAGCACAGATTTTTTTAATATAGATGTGCCAAAAATTCTGGCTTCTGAGCTAGATCAAATACTTATGGAAGTAAAATATGATGCATTTTTACCAGAGATTATACAGATGGCGATACAGGTAAATGAAAGACCAAAGTCTTCATTTTCCAAGTATGCGGCTTGTAGGAGATTTGGTTAAAGTGAATCAGTTTCCCAAAGGAAAAGAAAAATAATCGAAATGAGAAAGGAAGATGATTATGGTATTTTTAAATACGACAAATTTTTCAGACATTTTAAAGTCAAGCTACCTTGAAAATTTTACATCTTTTAGTTTAGTGGACACAGTGTTAGCAATGGTGATTGCACTTGCAATTGGTTTCTTTATTAACTATGTGTATCGTAAAACATTTAATGGAGTTATGTATTCCTCTAGCTTTGGTACATCCCTAGTGGCGATGTGTGTGACAACGACGTTTGTAATTTTGGCTGTTACTAGTAATGTAGTGCTATCTCTTGGTATGGTTGGTGCACTTTCTATCGTTCGTTTCCGTACAGCGGTGAAAGAGCCAATTGAAATTTCCTATTTATTCTGGGCAATCGGAGCGGGTATCGTAGTTGGTGCTGGTATGTTCCCATTAGCAGTATTTGGTTCTGTTATTATTGGTATCGTATTAGTTATTTTTGTGAATAAGAAGACTACAGATAATCCTTATATTTTAGTTGTAAATTGTGATAACGATGTAGCTGAAAAGAGAGTTATGGAATTTGTAAAGGGTGAAGTGAAGAAAGCGGTTATTAAATCTAAGACGGTTTCTAAATCAGGTATTGAATTTACATTGGAAGTTCGTTTAAAAGATGAAACAACTGAGTTTGTCAATCAAGTTTCTACAATTGAACAAGTAAACAATGCAGTTCTTGTAAGTTACAACGGAGATTATATGGCATAAGAGTGAATGCATGAAAATGTGTAGACGAAAGGTTTGATACTATGAAAAAGGAAAAATTATGGAATCGCCTTACTGTGGTACTAATCGTTCTCGCCTTGTTATTGACCTCTGTATTAGCGTATCATCCAGATTTATTTGGACTTGAAAATGCCTCCACACTGTATGCGTCTACTGTATTTGACAAGATGGATATTATGGATGTAAATATCATCATGGACGAAGACGACTGGAATACGATGCTGGAAAATGCCATGTCAGAAGAATATTATAGCTGTGATGTGGAAATCAATGGAACGAAGTATTGTAACATTGGGATTCGCCCGAAGGGAAATACAAGTTTGACCACTATTGTTTCGGATGATACAACGGACCGTTACAGTTTTAAATTAGAATTTGATCACTATGTGAAAGGGAAGTCTTTGGATGGTTTGGATAAGTTGGCGCTAAATAATGTTATGTCGGATACTACATATATGAAGGAATATATCGCATATGACATTTTAACTTATTTAGGTGTGAATTCATCATTGTATTCCTATGCAACGATTCATGTAAATGGTGAATATTGGGGACTTTATTTTGCTGTTGAGGCAGTCGAAGACTCTTTTCTTCAGAGAAATTATTGTTCCACAGATGCAGAGTTATACAAACCGGAAAGCATCGGTGGTGGAGGTGAAGGCGGACCAGGAGAAATGCCAGAAGGTATGGACGGAAATATGGAAGACATGCGAGAAATGTTTGAAAATATGTCAGATGAAGAAAAAGAGGCATTAAAAGAACAGTTTGAAGAAGGTGGTTTCCAAGGTGGAAGAGGTATGGGTGAAGCAAGACAGCAGTCAGCGCAACCAAATCAAAGTAATACGGATGGCAATACTGATGTGACCACAAATGCAGAGACTACTATGGCTACAAATGAAGGTAGTGAAACAGTAAATAATAAGGAAGAAAATGCTGAGAATATGACGGAGACTCAGAAAACAACTGAGTCAGCAGAGGCAAATAATGTGACAGAAACTCAAGCATCCACAAATCAAGACCCAACACAACAAGCCAATCCAAATGAAAGTCACAGAGGTGGCGGCATGGGTGGCGGTATGATGGGAAGCGACTTGGCGTATATTGACGATGAGTACGACAGCTATAGTGTAATCTGGGAAAGTTCTATATTAGGAGATGTCTCTGATAGCGACAAAGATCGTGTAATTGAAGCATTAAAGAATATTTCTGCTAAGGAAAATGTAGAAGACTATCTGGATGTTGACCAAATGTTACGTTATATTGCGGCAAATGTTGTAATATTGAATGATGATAGTTATTTTGGAACAATGCTTCATAACTATTATATATATGAAAAAGATGGAAAGCTTTGTATGATTCCTTGGGACTACAACTTAGCATTTGGTGGATTTGCGATGGGTTCAAGTGATGCAACAAGCCTTGTAAACCGTGCGATTGATGATGTAGTTTCAAGTGGTACTTTAGAAGAACGTCCACTATTAGCAGCAGCATTATCCACAGAGGGTTATATGGAACAATATCATGCATATTTACAAGAATTAATTGATGGGTACTTTAACAGCGGTCAATTTATGAATACTGTAGAATATATTAAGGAAATGATTTCTTCGTATGTAGAAAGTGACCCGACAGCGTTCTACACATATGATGAGTTTGAAGCAGGTGTAGAAACATTAATTGACTTTGTAAATGCAAGAGTCGAAAGTATCCAGGAACAGCTTGATGGTGAGATTCCTTCTACAAATGCAGAAAGGACTGGTGAAGGATATACGTTAGTAGATGGCTCTGATATCAATGTATCCACAATGGGTACTCAAGGTGGCGGTGATAAAGGAGGTCCTGGCATGGGTGGATTTGGTGACCAAGGAGGTCAAGGTTTCCTAGGAAATGAGACAAATACAACCACATCAAATGCCACAACTAACGCTACAGATGCAACGAATTCTGCTGGGGCAACGACAGCAGATGGAAGTGCAGATACAAATGTAACAGCAGACGCAAATAATGGTAATCAGATGCAGATACCACCACAGGGTGCAGATGGAAGTACAGATGAAAGTCAAATGCAAGCCCCACCACAAGGAGAAATGGGAAGCACAGATGGAAGTCAAATGCAAGCCCCACCACAAGGAGAAATGGGAAGCACAGATGGAAGTCAAATGCAAGCCCCACCACAAGGAGCGGACGGAAGCGCAAACGGAAGTCAGATGCAAACTCCGCCACAAGGAGCAGATGGAAACACAGACGGAAACCAAATGCAAGCACCGCCACAAGGTGGTATGGGGATGATGCCAGGTTCTCAATCACAGTCCCAATCTGGAACATCCAAAACCGAAGCAATGATTTTTACAGGCGCATCTATTGTTCTAATATTTTCAGCATTACTATTTGTAAAATTCTATCGTAGAAGAAAGTATTAGTAGGAAATAGTGAACATTATAACTAAAATAGTATAAAAGAATAAAAAGACAACGAGTCCAGTTATCCAATAACAGATTCGTTGTCTTTTCCGTATAGGAGACTTTAAGGAGGGAATGCTATTAAGGGGCATGCCCTTTGAGTGTGTTTCTTATATTTATATAAGTTTTTGTAAATGTACAAGAAATAAGGGATTCAAAAATTTTCATTGTTGAAAAATGTCTCGTATGATGTTAGAATATCATATTATGTGATTTAATCAGATAGAAAAGAGGATATTATGACAAGTAAACAAAGAGCATATTTAAAAGGACTAGCGATGAATGTTGAGCCAATTTTTCAGATTGGGAAATCTAGTCTAACTCCTGAAGTAACAGAAGCAGTTTCTGAAGCTTTAGAAGCAAGAGAATTAATTAAAATCAGTGTATTAAAAAATTGTATAGATGATCCAAGGGCCATTGCAGAAGTATTAGCAGAACGTACAGGTTCGGCGGTAGTTCAAGTAATCGGTAAAAAGATTGTATTATATAAAGAATCAAAAAATAAGAAAAAAATTCAATTACCATAAGGGTGTGAGTTCGTGAACAAAAAGTTTCGAGTGGGAATTATGGGCGGGACATTTAACCCTATTCATTTAGGACATGTAATTGCGGGTAATTGTGCATTGGAACAGTATCACCTTGATAAAGTGTTATTTATGCCAACGAAGACACCACCTCATAAGCCAGCCTCAGAGATTGCAGATGGAATCCATCGTGCGAATATGGTTGAACGAGCAATTCAAGAGAATCCCCAATTTGTATTATCATGTTTGGAGTTAGAGCGGGAAGGAGTAACGTATACAGTAGATACACTCCGTGCACTACATCAGATGCAGGAAGACTGTGAATACTATTTTATTATTGGAGCAGATTCCTTGTTTTCTTTTCAAACATGGAAAGAACCAGCCGAAATTTTGAAATTAGCAACTGTTTTGGTAGCATCTCGTTATGGATTGCAAAGGGAAAAATTAGAAGGGCAGATTGCAATATTAAAGAAACAGTACGGTGGAACTATAGAAGTGATAGAGATTCCAACCATTGGAATTTCATCTAGTGAACTTCGAGACAAAGTTCGAGCCAAAAAAAGTATTCAGTATCTTGTAGATGAAAAAGTTCGTACTTATATAGAAGAAAATGGTTTATACAGATAAAGAAAGGGAATTGGCGATGATAGAGGTCGATTTAATCAAGCGAGTAAGAAAGGATATGAAACACCTACTTCCTGCAAAACGCTATCAACATACATTAGGAGTTGCCTATACAGCAGCTTCAATGGCGATGTGTCATAGGGCAGATGTAAACCAAGCTTATATAGCAGGTTTGCTTCACGATTCTGCAAAGTATTATTCCGATGAAAAGCTTTTAGAAGAATGTAAAAGATGTCATTTGAGCATAAATGATGTAGAAATGAGAAATCCCTATTTACTTCATGGAAAAGTTGGCGCAATTATAGCGAGAGAAGAATACAATATTACAAACGATGATATTTTGTCTGCCATTACTTATCATACAACTGGAAGACCAGAAATGTCACTTTTGGAACAGATCTTATTCGTTGCGGATTATATTGAACCAGGACGCAAGCAATTAGATGGTTTAGATGAAATACGGCATCTAGCTTTTCATGACTTAGAAAAATGTGTAGTAAAGATACTAGAATCTACCATTCAATATCTAAGCAGCACAGAAGGTCAAGAGATTGATGATACAACACGACAGACTTACACTTATTACACCACTTATGGAAAGGAGATTAAACATGAATAATTCAAGAGAAATGGTGAAATTAGCTTTTGAAGCGTTAGAAGATAGAAAAGGTGAAGATATAAAAGTAATTAAAGTAGATGAGATTTCTGTTTTAGCAGATTACTTTATTATTTCCAATGGTACAAATAGTTCTCAAGTGCAAGCGTTAGTAGATAGCGTAGATGAGAAACTTGGAAAAGCTGGTTATGTACCACAAAGAGTAGAGGGGATCGGTAATTCAAGCTGGGTTCTTATGGATTATGGCGACATTATTGTTCACATCTTCTCAGCAGAAGATCGTTTATTCTACGATTTAGAAAGAATATGGAGAGACGGCATTGACGTTTCTAAAGAGGATTTGGGTCTGTAGACTCAAATCCTTTTTTCTTAACTATGCAACAGAATGATAGTAATGTACAATAGTTTAGGAAGTCGTCAAAAGATGCAAAAGCAAAAATAAGTACAGACAGCTTTTGTGAATAAAAATTCAAATGCATCTTGCTATTTTCGACTAAATAATATAAAATTATAATCGGCAGAAAATTGGTTTTACTTTTTATCAATAAGGAAAATCGTATTTTTTGCGGTGAATTCTTATTGTCAATATAAAATACAAATGGAGGGCTGAAAATGAGTAACACAGCACAAACGTCTGCAATGGAGAGAATAAATTTATTGTTAGACGATAATAGTTTTGTTGAAATTGGTGCCCAGGTAACAAAAAGAAGCACAAATTTTAACTTGCAGGAAAAGTCAGTTCCTGGAGATGGAGTTATCACAGGGTATGGTGTGATTGACGGAAACATTGTTTATGTTTACAGTCAAGATGCAAGCGCCTTAGGCGGTTCTATTGGTGAGATGCATGCGAATAAGATTACACACCTTTATGATTTGGCATTGAAAGTAGGTGCGCCAGTAATCGGATTAATTGATTGTGCAGGTTTAAGATTACAAGAAGCAACAGATGCATTAGCAGGATTTGGTTCCTTGTATTTAAAACAAACCTTAGCATCAGGCGTGATTCCTCAAGTGACAGCAATTTTTGGTTCTTGTGGTGGAGGTTCTGCAATTTCTACTTCTTTAAGCGATTTTACATTTATGGAAGAAAAGAAAGCAAAAATGTTTGTGAACTCACCGAATACATTAGAAGGAAATTATACAGAAAAATGTGATACAAGTTCTGCATCCTTCAAAGCAGAAGCAGGCTTAGCAGATTTTGTTGAAGCAGACGAAGCTTCTGTATTAAATCAGATTCGTACATTGGTAAGTATTTTACCATCAAATAATGAAGATGATGCTTCATTTGATGAATGTACAGATGATTTAAACCGTCTTACATACCAAGCGGATTCAAAAGATAGTGCAAGAGCATTAGCAGATATTTCGGATGATAATTTCTTTATGGAAGTAAAGAAAGATTATGCGAAAGAAATGGTAACAGGCTTTATTCGTTTAAACGGCATGACAGTAGGTGCTGTTGCAAATCGTAGTGCAGTGATCGATGAATCTGGCAAGACAACTGAAAAAGTGGAAACAGTACTTACTACAAAAGGATGCCAAAAGGCAGCAGATTTCGTGAACTTCTGTAATGCATTTGAGATTCCAGTATTAAGTTTAACAGAAGTAACTGGTTACAAAGCATGTGTATGTGAAGAAAAGACAATTGCACAAGCTGTTGCAAAATTAACATATGCATTTGCAAATGCAACCGTTCCTAAAGTAAATGTAGTAACAGGCAAAGCATTTGGTAGTGCTTATGTTGCTATGAACTCAAAACATATCGGTGCTGATATGGTATTTGCTTATGATAGCGCAAAGATCGGTATGATGGATGCCAAAGAAGCAGCTAAGATTATGTACGCAGATGAACTTAAAAATGCAAAAAAACCAGCAGATCTTATCAATGAAAAAGCAAGTGAATATGAAAATCTTCAATCTAGCGTAGATTCTGCAGCAGCAAGAGGTTATGTAGATGCAGTGATTGCACCAGCAGAAGCTAGAAAGAATTTAATCTATGCCTTTGAAATGCTATTTACAAAGAGAGAGAGTCGTCCAAGCAAAAAGCATGGAACGGTGTAGAATGAGGTGATGAGGATGAAAAAGAAACTTTTGTTACTTTTATCTCTGGTTATTTGTATGGTATGCGTGATTGGTTGTGGAAAAGAGGCTAGTTTTACAGAAAGTACAATTGACGAAGAAATCTTAACTACAGCTAAAAATACAACAACATATAATTTTACTGAGTGGGTAAAATCTGATTTCGGTCCTACAATTGAAAGTGAAGAAATTGATGAAGAGTCTAGAGCACTTTATCAGAGCTGGCAAGAAATGAAGGACAGATTTGGAGACTTAACTAGTCAGACGGAGCCAGAAGTTAATGTAGTTGACGATGTGATTACAGTAAAAATCATTGGTGAATTCCAACATGGTAAGATGGAATTGACTATGACATTTGCTAATACAGGTGCCGCTACAGACTTAACTATTAACGAGATTGAATCTAAGGCTAAGATTATGGAAAAGGCATTAATGAATACCTTAATGGGTATGGGAACTGTATTCGTGGTTTTAATTCTAATCAGTCTTGTAATTAGTAGTTTTGGACTAATTGGTAAGAGTCAAGCTAAGAAAAAAGCAGCAGAACAAGCAGCAAAAGCAGAAGTAGCACAACCTGTGGTTATGTCTGCGCCAGTTGTAGAAGAAGCAACAGATGTTACAGATGATTTAGAATTAGTTGCAGTTATTACTGCAGCAATCATGGCTTCAATGGGTGACGAAGCACCAGCAGAAGGTTTAGTTGTTCGTTCTATAAAGAAGCGCAATGCAAGTAAATGGAAAAATGCATAATCAGCAGAATTGGATAGATACATTATTTTAGGAGGAAAAATCAATGAAAACATATACAATTACAGTGAACGGAAATGTTTATGATGTAACAGTTGAAGAAGGTGGAGCAGGAAGCGTAGCAGCAACTCCAGCGGCTCCAGTAGCAGCACCAAAGGCAGCTCCAGTAGCCAAGGCAGCTCCTGCACCAGCGGCAGCACCTAAAGCAGCTCCATCTGGTGCTCAAGGTGGCGTGAAAGTAAATGCTCCAATGCCAGGTAAAATCTTAGGAGTAAAAGCAAACCCAGGTCAAGCAGTGAAAAAAGGACAAGTTATTCTTATTCTTGAAGCTATGAAGATGGAAAATGAAGTAGTTGCACCAGCTGATGGAACAGTGGCAAGTATCAATGTATCTGTTGGCGATATGGTTGAGTCCGGAGATGTATTAGCTACTTTAAACTAGGCATCTTACAAATGGGAATTCCCGAAAATTGAACTGGGAGGTTAGAAACAAGATGGATTATGTAGTAAATACGCTAGAAAACCTTTTACAACAGACAGCATTTAGTTCTCTAAGCTGGGGAAACTATTTAATGATTGTTGTTGCATGTTTCTTTTTATATCTAGCGATTAAGAAAGGATATGAACCATTACTTTTAGTACCAATCGCATTTGGTATGTTATTGGTAAATATGTATCCTGATATTATGGAAGAGGGCGGATTGCTTCATTATTTCTACTTATTAGATGAATGGAGTATCTTACCATCCTTAATCTTCTTAGGTGTAGGTGCAATGACAGACTTTGGTCCGTTAATTGCAAACCCTATGAGCTTTTTACTTGGTGCAGCAGCACAGTTTGGTATTTTTGCAGCTTATTTCGGAGCGATTGCTTTAGGATTTAATAATAAAGCAGCAGCAGCGATTTCTATTATTGGTGGTGCAGATGGGCCAACAAGTATCTTTTTAGCAGGCAA
>CAYPEJ010000051.1:0-17419 GCA_964409685.1 uncultured Anaeromicropila sp. | reverse complement strand
TGTATGTAGTTTTGAAAGTATAACGGAAGGCAGCCGAAAGGCTGTTTTTTTGTTGTTTAAAAATATGTACACAAAAGCAATGTCTACAAATGTCATCAAAATTTCGTTGACATTTGTAGATGAAGATGTTAATCTAAAATAGTAATAGGAAGGGAGAACAAAAAATGAAGAAAAAAACAATCGAAACATTGCCAGAAGCAGAATTAGCAGTAATGCAGGTAATTTGGGGACATAATGAACCACTTGGAACAGGAAGGATTGTAGAGTTGTTAGAAGGAAAGAAAGATTGGTCACGTTCTACAATTCAAGTATTCTTAAGTAGACTAGAAGAGAGAAAATTTATCGAATGTCAGAGAAAAGGGCGTTTGAAGTATTATCATGCAATTATTAAACAAGAAGACTATAGAAGTAGGGAAACAAAATCATTTTTGAAGAATATGTATGAAAACTCATGTCATAAGCTCATTGCGTCCTTAGTGCAGTCTAAGATGATAACAAAAGATGATTTGGATGATATTGTGAAGATTATTGAGGAGGGGGAAGAGGCGAATGAGTAGTATTTTTGAAGAGATGATACAAGTTTCAATAGTATCTGCAATATTAATTAGTATCTTGCTTGTTATTAATAGAATCTCGATGAAAAAATATTCATTAAAATGGATACAATTTCTATGGTTTTTAATTGTGGTAAGATTACTGTTACCAATGGACTTAGTGACGGTATCCATACCAATAGATACATATCAGAACAAATATCAAAAGACAAATTTAATAGAAAGTAATCCGACAGAAGAAAAAATAGCAGAAATATTTTCGCGTCCAAAAACAGAACAGAATGAAACAGTTCTAAGTATAGATGAGGACAAAGGAAAAGATAATATTAATAAGTTTGAAAGAACACCTATCAATATGAGTAGTGAGGGGAAATCAATTATGACCCCAAAGAAAATTTCGAGCATACAAGAATATATAATATCTAATGGAGCTAGGCTGCTTGGATTCATTTGGTTTGGTGGAGTTTTATTTCAACTAGTACGTTATTTGTCTACATATGTGGTTTTTATTAAGAGTGTTAAAAGGAAAAATAAGAAAGTCAGCAGATTATGCTATATTCACACATTTAAAAAGATAAGTAGGGGAGATAAGAGTATTGGGTTATATGAGAATGTTGAGGTTAAGGCACCATTTTCTTATGGATTATGGAAAAAATCCATTGTGTTACCTGTAAAAGAATATACCCTACAGGAAATAGAAGTTATTTTGCAGCATGAGTATACACATATTTTGAACCATGATATTGCATTTAAGTTCTTACTGTGCGTTGTAAAAAGTATTCATTGGTTTAATCCATTGGTGTACTGGATGGAAAGAATGATAAATCAGAATATGGAATTGATTTGTGATGAAGCGGTGATTGGAGAACGTGATATCCAATATAGAAAAATGTATGGGATGACCATTTTGAATACGTTGAAAGAGATTCACGGAGAAGAGAAAATGGTATGTGTATCTCATTTTGAAGGGGAGGGAAAGCAATTGAAACAACGGTTTCGAAATATTATGGAATCTACGAAGAGGAGAAGAGTGCCAGTAGTGATTTCATTGTTCTGTATTTGCATTATTATTGTAAGTGTTATTACATGTCATTCTGCCATTTTAGAAGAGGAGAAAGTGAAGGGGCAACAGAAGCAAGAGAATCTGGCAGCGGTTAAGAATGAGGTATTAAGTGAGGATATTAGCATTTTGGTGTTGGGAATGGATTCAGAACATGAGGAGAGAGCAAGGGCGGATAGTATTGTGTTAGCGAAATGGGATTCGAAAGAAAAGGTATTTTCTATTACAAGTTTTTGTAGGGATTTATATGTTAAGATACCGGAGAATGGGGAAAATAAGTTATCGGCAGCATATTTCTATGGTGGAACTGAGCTTATGAAACAAACAATGAAGGAAAACTTTGATGAAGAGATTGATTATACGATGGTAGTAGAGTATTCAGCATTTGAAAAAGTGGTTGACTTAGTTGGTGGAGTTACCATTGATTTGACGGAGGAGGAAGCGGAATATTTAAGTAGTACTAATTTTATTAGTCAGAAACAGTATCGAAATGTAGTGGAAGGGGAACAGCTTCTCAATGGAAACCAGACATTAGGATATGTACGCGTTCGCAATGTAAATGGTGCTAGTGGCTTATTTGGTGATTTGGGGAGAATGGAACGATTACAAAAGGTATGTGGAGTAATTTTGAAGGAGGTGGAGGAATTGAGTATTTCAGATTCTGTTTCATTTATAAAGGATGTGATGCAAGGAGTGGATACGGATATTCCACTTATGACATGTGCGAATCTGTTAGAAGAAGTGAGTGGGGAGCAGATTACATATCAGAGTCAGTCATTTCCAACGGAAGAAAAATATGAAGGTACGAGGGTTGATGGAAAATGTGTTGTTTTGTGGGAGAAGGAGGATTATAGAAAGACATTAAAATAAAATTTAATTGTATGAAGAAGAATCATATTGTCAAAAATTTAGAAGAGATACTAGAAAGGTTGGATGATATGAGTAAGATTATTCTTAGTGCAGATAGTACATGTGATTTGAGTGTAGATTTGAAGGAACAGTATGAGGTGAATTATTTTCCATTTCATATTATTTTGGAGGAAGTGGATTATCTGGATAATGTAGATATTACTCCAGAAAAAATATATGATGCTTATTATGAAAGAAAAGTGTTACCGAAAACGGCTGCAATCAATATGGCAGAATATATGAAATACTTTGAGAAATGGGTGAAGGAAGGTTATGAGGTAATACATATTTGCCTCGGAAGTGGACTATCTTGTGCCTATCAAAATTGTGTGTTGGCGGCAGAGGAACTGGGTCATGTGCATGTGATTAATAGTGGAAATTTATCTACGGGGATGGGGCTTTTGGTCATAGAAGCTGGGAAAATGATTCAAAAGGGATTAGAGGTCGAGGAAATTGTGGCGAGACTGAAAGAACTTGTACCGAAATGTCATGCTAGCTTTATATTAGACACGTTAGAGTTTATGCGGGCTGGAGGAAGATGTTCAGCAGCCACTGCCTTTGGTGCGAATTTACTGAATATAAAGCCTTGTATTGAAGTAAATAACAAAGATGGAAGTATGAGTGTAGGGAAAAAGTATAGAGGGAGTTTGGAAAGTGTTTTAAAGAAGTATGTGAAAGATAAGATAGAAGCATTTCCAGATATGAAGAAAGAGGTTTTGTTTATTACGCATTCGGGGATTAGCGAAGATTATATTCAGTTGGTAAAAGGGGCGGTAAGTAGTTTAGTGGATGTAAAGGAAATTTATGTTACAAAGGCTAGTTGTGCAATTTCTTCCCATTGTGGACCGAATACTCTAGGGATATTGTTTGAGACGAAGTAAGAAGAGTAATGCTTTTTCTAAGTTATGACGAAATAAAAGATAGATTGTTTAATCTAATTTCGGTTGAAAGGAGGAAAAAGTATGGCTACTTTTTATGGAATTAGCTCTAGTAATGTAAGTTCCTTATTTTCAAGTGGATACCGTTCATCGAAAAGTTCTTCTGGAAATGGGTTATATGATTCACTTGGTGATTATGGAGTGATTAAGCGAGGCGGATATTTTAAATTGTGCAAGGCTTTTTATGCACAAGAAGAAAATCAAGTGGTTAAGCCTGCGGAGCAAGAAAAGGCAAATAAGGTTGTTGCAGAAGATGTCTTGGATTTAAAAGAAGATGTGAAGTCATTATCTGGCTTAGATTATACAGAGGAAAATCGTGAAAAAGTCACAGCTGGAATTAAGGATTTTGTGAAATCTTATAATTCTTTGATTTCTTCTTCAGAGGATTCTAATAATAGTAAGATAGAATCTACTACGAAGCATTTAACAAACTATACAAAAGTCAATGACTCTTTATTAAAGAAGATTGGGATATCAGTTGGTAGTGATAATAAGTTAAGTGTGGATTCTAGTGCACTTGAAAAAGCGGATATGTCTGATATTAAGAGTTTGTTCAAGGGAAGCACTTCCTTTGCTGGTAGAGCAAGTCAATATGCATCTACTATTTATACAACAGCAGTTTCTAATAATTCATCCCTTTACTCAAGTTCAGGAAGCTATAGTTCATTAAATATGTCATCGTTATATGATAGTTATTTATAGGCATAGCACGAAAGAGACAGTAAATCGGGTGGTTTATTGTCTCTTTCCTTATATACTGTAAAATGATATGGAGACATATTATACAGAACGTCGCATAATAAGCCATTGGGCAAATTGTTCAATTTGTGGTAGATAGGTTTCAATGAGTTCTTCGCCTGCAGTTAGAAAATAATGAATGGATTTTTTATCAAAGTCATCCATAGCAGGTGGTTTATCAAGAGCACTTGTCTGGAGGCGAAGGTATTGGTGAGGTTTATCTATAATGTTGTAAACGGTGTTTAATTGATAGTCAACAGTTTGTGAATTACTATTTAATAGGATAGAGAAAAGAGGAACTGCCCATTCAAGGGGACCCCATTTTTTAACATCACGGTATTGGTAGGCTACATCATTTTTCACATTTCCAATAGAAAGAAGATGGATATCGTGAACAGATTTACATTTTTCAAGTTTCATGGCTTCTATTAGGGCGCAAATACTTGGGTTGTTGGCAACTACACCACCGTCTACGTAGCAATTTTGACATTCTGGTGTTGTACTAAGGCAGACTGGTGGAAAGTATGTTGGGGCGGAACAGGAGGCTCTGACAGCTTCCGACACCAAGGGGTTACGGCTTGGATGTTCCTCTCCTGTAACCTTATTAAAAAACACAGCTTTTCGGCTGGTAGTATCATAAGAGGTAATCAAGCATGGCTTTAATAATTCACTTATTCTTAAAGTACCAAAAAAATCATCTAATAATTTTTGCAAGCCTTGACTAGTGTACTTGGAACCAAATAAAGGGTACAGGGATTGGTTTTGAAATATATATGGGCCTAGTTGGAGATAGAAGTTTAATATCTCAGTTGCAGAATATCTTGGGTGACCATTTTCAGGGGTAAGAAGTAGGGCGGTTAAGATAGAACCAGTACTTGTTCCGCCAATTAAGTCGAAATAGTCGCCGATACGTGCATTTGAATCTCCACTATAATCTTTTAATAAGTCTTCTAATTTTTCTAATATAACAGCGGAAATGATACCTTTCATTCCGCCACCATCAATGGATAATACTGCTGTAAACATTTTAATCACCTCTTGTATTGAATATATGAGGTGAAATGGGAATTTAGTATTTTTAGTCTAAAATGTCTCTAGTAGGATTTTCTTCTAGCTTTTTAAAGAAGGTAACCTTATTGTGAATGTCACATAATGCAAGAAAGATTTCCGATTCATTTTTGAAACCTTGGCTGGTTAATTGACTATGAAGCCACTTTTCATCTTTGCCGATATGATGTAGGTTTTTGTGCATAATATTTCCGTCCACAATAACAGTAGCTTGTAAAGCCTCGGCGGGAACTTTGATGCCAATATCTTTTGGGGTTGTAGGACGGTAGTCCGCTTTGGGGAGAATACTGAACTTTCCGTTACTCTCAAGGATAATAGTTTGGATTTGAGATAGATCAAAGTAGCCACTTACTCGGCATTGGCATAGGAATTCATCAAGATCAAGCCGTCCCTTTTTTAAATTTTTAAAATAAATTTGGTCATTGTTAAGTAATACTAGTGGTCTACCACCCACGAAGCGTCGTACTTTTACAGATTTTTCGGAGAGTTTGGCTAAGATAAAGACTACCACAGCGTAGATAACCATAGCAGTAACCGTTTCGTCGGCTTTTTCTAAGTCTGTTGCCATCTCGGCAGCGATGGAACCAATGGTAATACCATTGACATAGTCAAACATACTAAGTTCTGAAATTTCTCGATTTCCCATTAATTTTGTAAGTAAAAATAGAACAGTGATAGAACCCAGTGACGTTAAAATAACATTTAAAATATCCATTAAAATATTCATTCTGCCCTCCTATAGAAATCAATTGATAAAAAATAGGATATGTGAATTTTTTTGTCTTATTCATTGAGAGAAAGAGAAACTTACGTTATAATACATACAAAAGGCAGGTGAGGACATGACATATAAAATAAAACTTATTTTTGTGTTAGGCATTTTATCATTGCTATTGACAGCATGTGGGGCACAAGTAAGCACAGAAACTTCATTTGCAAAAGATGGTTCTGGACAGCGAGTGATTTATCTGAAGATAGCAATGAAAGATGAAGGAAAAATAAAAGGTGGCTTTGCAAGTTTAGATAAGATTTTAGAAGAGAGTGCACCAGCATGTTTGGATGTATCGAGACATGAGGACTCGGATGCAGAGCTTATGATATATAAACTAAGATATGATTTTGCAAATATACAAGAATATAAAGAGAAAACAGAAGAGATTACTGGAAAAGATACGAATATAAAGTGGGAACTAGACGGTGGTGCTTTTCAAGGAGCAGTGTCTTACTCGGAAACTACATCGACGGAAGATTTGATTCAGTGGGCTTTGGAGGCATTGAGAGGCGAAAGTCTAAGTGGTGCCATGATAAGTGACTATTATGAAGTGGAAAGTAACACGGTTTTATATAATGGTGATACCGTTTGGACTGGATTATCCAATCCAAGTTTCAAAGTAGATTTGACACCAAAGGTAGAAGATGTATCTGTTTATACCACATATAGTGAAGATGGTGGTGTGAGAAAGCAAATTAATATTGGTTTTTCTTATGAAGATTATCGGAGTATGGATACAGAAGCTGGACTTGAGTATTTAAAAGAATTTTCAGGAGATTTTAAAGTAAATAGCAGTTGTAATGGTTTTTCTGTGATTTTAGATAATCAAGAGGCATTACAAGATTTCTTTGAAAAGGCTTCTGAACCGATAGAGTTAGAACATGCGAAAACGCAATTGGAATTACCAGACGGAGTGACTTCTTATTATTTTGAAAATGTAAATGGAGAAACTATTTTTTCAAATAGAGTTTTAATAAAAGAGGTTTATAATCTCAATAAGTTATTAGAAGGATTCGTGTTAGCGACGGATAAGATTCATGATTATGTGTCTGTGCCAAAGCGTGAGAATTATACAACGGAATTGATTCACCATACGTATCGTTTAGAATCTACAGATGCATATCAGTATATTGGAGATTACGATATACAGGATACATTTTATATGTATTTTGAAGGGGGAACCAGTGCAGAAGTAAGTTCGGCGTCAGTGAATTTTACGATTGATGAAAGTTTAAGAGGATGTCAGACTGTTACATTAGTTCTTCTGAAAAATGGTATGAAGTTTACAAGTAGTCAAGTTATGGAATCCTATGTGGAACTGGGAGAAAAGGTTCAATATCAGGAGGACGATAAGACTGCGACGATTACATTTACCAAGGAACTGTCTTATCAAAAAGAAGGAGAGGAAAATGATATTGTAAAATTGGATACGATGCAGTTTTACAGATTAAAGTATCAATTCCATCTGGATTTTGATATGCAGAAATATTATTACGATGATAGTATGAAAGTAGAGTATACGGTGAGTATACCAGATACTTTTAAAGTACAGTCATTTTCCTTTGGAAATGATGTATTAAATAGAAAGTCTATTAAAGATAGAACGGATAATGAAAAATGGACCTATGTGGCAGAGGTAACGGGAAATAATCAGTTTATAATTGATATGGTATTTTCACAGGCAAATATGTTTTTCTATGGTGTACTCTGCATGTTAGTACTATTGGTAATTGGAATTGGTTTGTCCATTTACTTTTTTGTTAAGGGAAAAAGAGAGCGCAAATAATAAATAAGAGGAAAGAGGAAGATAATATGAAATTTCGCCCATGTATTGATATTCATAATGGAAAGGTTAAACAGATTGTTGGAGGAAGTTTATTAGATAAAGGAAATCAAGCAGTTGATAATTTTGTTTCCGAACAGGATGCTTCATTTTATGGAGATTTATATAAGAAGAGCCAATTAAAGGGTGGGCATATTATCATTCTGAATCCAGTGGGTTCTGAATATTATGAGGAAGATGTAAGGCAGGCAGAACTTGCCTTACAGTCCTTTCCACAAGGGTTACAGATTGGTGGAGGCATTACCGCTGAAAATGCAAAAAGCTTTTTAGAACGAGGGGCTACTCATGTAATTGTTACATCTTATGTATTTCGAGATGGAGAGATTCAGATGGAGCGCTTAGAAAAATTAGTTTCAGCGGTTGGAAAAGAGCATTTGGTATTGGATCTGAGTTGTAGAAAAAAAGATGGAAAGTATTATATTGTAACGGATAGGTGGCAAAAGTTCACCAATGTAGAAGTTACGATTGAAACGTTAGATAAGTTGTCTTCTTATTGTAATGAATTTTTAATACATGCGGTAGATGTGGAAGGTAAGGCTTCTGGCGTAGAAGAGGGATTAGTTTCTTTATTAGGAACATGGAATCGAATACCTGTTACATATGCTGGAGGGGTTGGGAGTTACGAGGATTTAGAAAAAATTAAGGTGTTAGGAAAGAATCATGTCGATGTAACCATTGGGAGTGCATTGGATTTGTTTGGTGGAAAATTAGAATTCGATCGGGTATTGGAAATCTGTAAAAGTGAATCATTGTAACAAATATTAAGCCGGAATTGTTAAGTTCCGGCTTAAATTTTATGTAATAATTTACATGCATAAATAGCGTATTTACGGGCTTTTCTGGATTTGTTACGTGTAATAATTACAACGAAGTAGTGAAAAAAGGTTGATTTTTTTATTAAATGTGTTATAATTGTTACATAAATGTTACGAATGTTTAAGTAATTGTTTCGTACTACCGATGATAGCACATATCGAAAATAGTAGAAGGAGATTATTTATGAAATTCAAAAAAATGTTTTCCATTATACTTATGACAGTTCTTTGTTTCAACATAGTAAGTATGAGAGTATTTGCAGACAATGTAACTACTGAGAACATAGCAAGTCAACAAAATTTAAAAACAACAAAAAACGCACAAGAAAAGATTATGAATGAACTTGAAGATGTATTTTCTTCAAATTTAACAGATATAACTTATACACATACCGAAACTGTATATGCAGCAGCAAAGAAATCCTCAGTGTCTAAAGCAGCCTATTCAAAATCAGATTTAAGACTATTATCCGCTATCATTTATTGTGAGGCACAAGGGGAGTCCTATGCGGGCAAACTTGCAGTAGGGGTTGTTGTTATGAATCGTAAAAGTTCTAGCAAATTCCCTAACACAATCAAAGGTGTTATTTATCAAAAGAATCAGTTCCAACCAGTAAGAAATGGTGCTCTAGATAAGGCATTAAGGAAATATGATAATGGGAAATTTACATCCAAAAATGCAAAACAATGTATTAAAGCAGCAAAAGAAGCGTTATCTGGAACAAAAGCAGTAACATATAACTCTAAGAAACTTAATTTAAAAGGTTATTATTTCTTTAGCTGTACATTAAGTGGATGTAGATTAAAGATTGGAAATCACCAATTTAAATAGGATTTAAAATCAGAGAAAATATAGAACGAAAACCAAGAGGGGGGATACAATTTTTTGTATCACCCCCTTTTCACTTATTGTTAGATGTGATATGATAGTATTGATTTTCAAAAACACGCAAGGAGGGGACACAGTGGAAAAAGAACATGTTTCTGAAGAAAAAGAAGTGGTGACTAGAAATTTTATCGAGCAGATAATTGATAAAGATATTGCAGAAGGAAAATGCAAAAAAGTCATAACACGATTTCCACCAGAGCCTAACGGATATCTTCATATTGGACACGCTAAGTCCATCTTATTAAATTCCGGTTTAGCAGATAAATATAACGGACAATTTAATCTTAGATTTGATGATACAAATCCTACAAAGGAAAAAACTGAATTTGTACAATCAATTGAAGAAGATGTAAAATGGGTTGGAGGTAATTTCGAAGATAGAGTATTTTTTGCCTCTAATTATTTTGAACAAATGTATGAAGCAGCAGTGAAGTTAATTAAAAAAGGGAAAGCCTATGTATGTGATTTAACTGCTGACGAGATCAGAGAATATCGTGGTACATTAAAAGAACCAGGTAAAAACAGTCCATATAGAGAACGTTCCATTGAAGAAAACTTAACTTTATTTGAGCAAATGAAAAATGGCGAATTCGAAGATGGAACAAAAGTATTACGTGCAAAGATTGATATGTCATCTCCTAATATCAACATGAGAGATCCAATTCTATATCGTGTTGCAAGAATGACACATCATAATACAGGTGATGCATGGTGTATTTACCCTATGTATGACTTTGCTCATCCAATTGAGGATGCGATTGAAGGTGTTACACATTCTATCTGTACGTTAGAATTTGAAGACCATAGACCATTATATGACTGGGTTGTTAGTGAGTTAGAATACGAAAACCCACCAAAACAGATCGAGTTTGCAAAATTATATCTAACAAATGTAATTACAGGTAAACGTTATATTAAAAAATTAGTAGAAGACGGAATCGTTGACGGTTGGGACGACCCTAGACTTGTTTCTATTGCTGCATTACGTCGTAGAGGATTTACACCAGAGTCCATTCGTAAGTTCATGGAACTTTGTGGTGTATCCAAGAGCAACAGTTCTGTTGACTATGCAATGTTAGAATACTGCATTCGTGAAGATTTAAAATTGAAAAATGACCGTGTCATGGCAGTTTTGGATCCAATTAAGCTTATTATTGACAATTACCCAGAGGGTGAAATCGAGTATCTTGATGTGCAAAACAATCAAGAAAACGAAGAACTTGGTACAAGAAAAGTTCCATTTGGTAGAGAATTATACATCGATAGGGACGACTTTATGATTGAACCTCCAAAGAAATATTTTAGACTTTTCCCTGGCAATGAAGTTCGTTTAATGCACGCTTACTTTGTAAAATGTGTAGATTATAAAACAGATGAAAATGGTAACGTAACCGAAGTACACTGTACGTATGATAAGGAAACTAAGAGCGGTTCTGGCTTTACAGGAAGAAAAGTAAAAGGAACAATTCACTGGGTGGAATGTTCTACAGCTGTTCCAGTTGAAGTAAGAAACTATGAGAACATTGTAAATGAAGAATTAGGCGTTTACAACGAAGATGGAAGTCTTAACTTAAATCCAAATTCTTTAACAGTGTTAAAAGAATGTTATGTGGAACCTTATTTAAAAGATGCAAAATCTTTAGATCGTTTCCAATTTGTTCGTCATGGTTATTTCTGTGTGGATAGTAAAGATTCCACAGATGAAAATAAAGTATTCAACCGTATTGTTTCATTAAAGAGTTCTTATAAACCAAGTAAATAGCGTAAGATTATTTACTCTATATCGTTTAGGAGGGGTTGGAGAATGAGTGATTTATTTTCCGGACTAGAAGAATTTGGACTAGGGGGATTAAAAGACGTAGAAGTATATGAGTCAGAGTCATCGTCAAAGTCTGCAAGTGGAGATGCTGAAAAATCAAAGCCACAAGTAACAGAAGCTGAATTATTATTTGATAAGACATATACTTGTCCTGTCTGTGATAAAGAGTTTAAATCAAAAACAGTGAGAACTGGTAAAGTAAAATTAATCTCAGCAGATACAGATTTACGTCCAAAGTATCAATTAGTCGATTCTTTAAAATATGATGCTATCGTGTGTCCTCATTGTGGTTATGCTGCACTAAGCAGATATTTTAATTACATGACATCCACACAGGCAAAATTTATAAAAGAACAGATTTCAGCTAATTTCAAAGGTTTATCTCAAGAGAGCGAAATCTATTCTTATGATGATGCAATTGCAAGACATAAACTAGCATTGCTTAGTACAATTGTTAAGAAAAGTAAGCAAAGTGAAAAAGCATATACTTGTTTAAAATTAGCATGGTTATGCAGAGGTAAGTTAGAAAGTCTTCCAGACGATACAAAAGATATAGAACAAGTTAAAAAGAAATTACAAACTGAAGAATTAGATTTCGTTGCAAAAGCTTATGAAGGATTCCTTGGAGCATTCTCAAAGGAAATGTTCCCTATGTGTGGTATGGATGAACATACAACCACATATTTAGTTGCAGATCTTGCACGTAGAATTGGAAAATTTGAAGAGTCAAAGAGATGGCTTTCAAGAGTTCTAACAGCGAGAGATGCGAAGGATAGAATTAAAGCGAAGGCAAGAGAGATTAAGGAAATGATGCCTCAGTAATAGGAGAATAGAAGAAAGACGTGGGTAAATGTAAGCATTTATTCACGTCTTTCATTTGCTTTATATGGGCTATTCTAATTCTTCTTCAGATACAGAATTTGTCTTTAAAATCGTACGAGGTACCGCATCTCTAGAATTTTTCCACGGTGCATCTTGGTTACGATAATCAAATTTATCACGAAACCATTCTAAATCGTCTTTTACACGTTTCATATTCTCTAGATAGAGCTTATTTAAATCCTCAATAAAGGAATCTAATTGCTTACTAGATAAATGATTTCCTGCCATCTGATACATCATACCATAATGTTTCGTACAACAACCTTTTGAAGAACAGAATGTATTTCTAAAATCAGGTTCTGTTTTATATAAATAAAATATTGTAGCTATGTAACGCTCGAATGTCTGGTTAATTCGGTTACAAACAAAGCAATGAGATTCCAGATAATCTACATAAGATTTCACATCTGTATAAGCAGGTTTCTTAAATAATGAGCCACTAGAAGGCTTTCCATGTTTACTTAAATGCTCAATTTGTTTTATGGTTTCCTCCATATGAGTACTTAAAATAAGTGCAATGCCAAGGCGATTTTGATTGGCATACATCATTTTAATATGATGAGAACAAAAGCCGACTTTATCTGTCTCAGCACGGGTATCGTCTTCCATATAGCTTGGTCCCATTGTATAATCAATACTTTGTTTTTCTAATTCTCGGTACATACTGCATAGGGGACACTCGCTGTCCTCGTGGAATGCATCCGTAACGGGAATGGTATATAATTTCTCTTTCAAATCATCAATCCTTTCTGTTATAAGTCTGCTGTCATGTCTAGCATCAAGATAGGTTCATTATGGACTTTTGTATTTTATGGAATAAACAAAAGCATCTTGGTAATAAATATTATAGCATGTATCATATGATTTTGTATGTAAGAAAAAGTATTGCATAGGATAGAATGGAAACGGATATAATTAGATAAAGAAAAAGAAAAAATGAGAAAATGCGAGAAAACGAGAGAATGAAAGATAAATATTCAGAATTACAGGGATTTTACCACACATGATAAGTTGCATAAAACTAACAAATTGACTAATATATGTTTAACAGTTAGCACTCGACACAATAGAGTGCTAATAATACACATGGTTTATACAAATAGTGTGTAAATCATGCAAGATAGAATTAGAAAGAAAGTATTATTTATAGAAAATAGAATATTTAAGGAGGCAATTATTATGAAATTAGTACCTTTAGGTGACAAAGTAGTATTAAAACAATTAGAAGCAGAAGAAACAACAAAATCTGGTATCGTATTACCAGGTCAAGCACAAGAAAAGCCACAACAAGCAGAAGTTGTTGCTGTGGGACCAGGTGGAGTTGTTGATGGAAAAGAAATTACAATGCAAGTAAAAGCTGGCGACAAAGTTATTTACCAAAAGTACGCTGGAACAAACGTAAAATTAGACGGCGAAGAATTCATTATTGTAAAACAAAATGATATCGTAGCAATCGTTGAAGACTAATAGGTAGCGAAATTGTATAAAATTGAATTAGGAGGAATCTTGTTATGGCAAAGGAAATCAAATACGGTGCAGAAGCACGTGCAGCTTTAGAAGCTGGTGTAAATAAATTAGCAAATACAGTAAAAGTTACATTAGGACCAAAAGGTAGAAACGTAGTTCTTGATAAATCATTTGGTGCTCCACTTATCACAAACGATGGTGTTACTATCGCAAAAGAAATCGAATTAGAAGATGCTTTTGAAAACATGGGAGCTCAATTAGTAAAAGAAGTTGCTACTAAGACAAATGACGTAGCAGGTGATGGTACTACAACAGCTACAGTTTTAGCACAAGCGATGATTAACGAAGGTGTAAAAAACTTAGCAGCAGGCGCTAACCCAATTATCTTAAGAAGAGGGATGAAAAAAGCAACTGATTGTGCAGTAGAAGCAATCGCTGGTATGAGTTCTTCCATCACTGGTAAAGAACAAATCGCAAAAGTTGCAGCTATCTCCGCTGGTGATGATTCCGTAGGAGAAATGGTAGCAGATGCTATGGAAAAAGTTTCTAACAATGGTGTTATTACAATTGAAGAATCCAAAACAATGAAAACAGAATTAGATTTAGTAGAAGGTATGCAATTTGACCGTGGTTATGTTTCTGCATACATGGCTACTGATATGGATAAAATGGAAGCAAACCTTGAAAATCCATATATCTTAATTACAGATAAAAAGATTTCTAACATCCAAGAAATCCTTCCTTTATTAGAACAAGTAGTACAAAGCAGTGCAAAATTATTAATCATTGCAGAAGATGTAGAAGGCGAAGCATTATCTACATTAGTAATCAACAAATTACGTGGAACATTCACAGTAGTAGCTGTAAAAGCTCCAGGTTATGGTGATAGAAGAAAAGCAATGTTACAAGATATCGCTATTTTAACAGGTGGTACAGTAATTTCTGATGAATTAGGATTAGACTTAAAAGAAACAACATTAGATCAATTAGGCCGTGCAAAATCCGTTAAAGTTCAAAAAGAAAACACAATCATCGTTGACGGTGAAGGTCAAAAAGAAGAAATCGACGCTCGTATCGCTCAAATCAAAGCGCAAATCGAAGAAACAACTTCTGAATTTGACAAAGAAAAATTACAAGAAAGACTTGCAAAATTATCTGGCGGTGTTGCAGTTATCCGTGTAGGTGCTGCTACAGAAACAGAAATGCAAGAAGCAAAATTACGTATGGAAGATGCTTTAGCTGCTACAAGAGCTGCAGTGGAAGAAGGTATCATCGCAGGTGGTGGTTCCGCATACATCCATGCATCCAAAGAAGTTTCTAAATTAGTTGCTACATTAGAGGGAGACGAAAAAACAGGTGCTCAAATCATCTTAAAAGCGTTAGAAGCACCTTTATATACAATTTCTTACAATGCAGGTTTAGAAGGTTCTGTAATCATTAACAAAGTAAGAGAAAGTCAACCAGGAAACGGATTTAATGCTCTAACAGAAGAATATGTTGATATGGTAGCTGCAGGTATCCTTGACCCAGCAAAAGTAACAAGAAGCGCATTACAAAATGCAACAAGTGTTGCTTCCACATTATTAACAACAGAATCTGTTGTAGCTCAAATTAAAGAAGATACTCCAGCCATGCCAGCAGGTGGCCCTGGAATGGGAATGATGTAATCTTATAAGAAGTCCTCGCTTGCGAATAGGAATGAGAAAGAGTAGGTAGAAGTCCTCGCTTGCGGGGGCTTCTTTTTCTGTTATATTGGAAGTAAAATAAGGAGGTTGAGGTTTATTCTATTTAATGATAGAATTGTTAAGTAAAAGTTTAGAGGAAGGAGTTGAGCGTATGAGATATGCCAATCCCTATACACCAGGGGCAGGATTTATGCCATCCTATTTAGCTGGGCGAGATAAACTGATTTTAAAAGCACAAAATAATATAGCAGCACTTATTCAAAGATATCCACAACAGTCCGTTATTTATTATGGATTACGTGGAGTAGGAAAAACAGTACTATTAAATCGAATAGAAGAAATTGCAGAAGAACAGGGAATCTTATTTGAACATATTGAGATAAAGGAAAAAGAAGGGTTTGTATCACAGATTACGGCATCCTCCATGAAATTTCTTCGAGAAATTAGTATGCAAGAAAAAGCAAAAAACGTAGCTAAAAGAGCTGTGGAATTAATAAAAACATTTCATATTACATTTAGTCCTAAAGATGGAAATATCACAGCATCACTCCAATCAGAAGAGGATCATTATCAAATTATTACAAATTTATCAGACGGATTAACGGATGTATTTGTCGCACTAGGAAATGCAGCAATGAAATCAGAAGATACCATTTGTTTTTTTATAGATGAAATACAGTATTTAAAAAATGATGAATTGGAGGCATTAATTAACGCAATACACCGTGTAAATCAAAAACGACTTCCTATTATGATATTTGGTGCAGGACTTCCTAAAGTTTTCAAGGAACTTGGAGATGCAAAGTCATATTCAGAAAGATTATTTGTTTTTGAAATGGTAGATGCACTTTCAAAAGAGGATGCGGGGTTAGCAGTGTGCGAACCAGCAAAGCATTTTGATGTTGAGTACGAAAAAGATGCAGTAGAAAAAATTATTGAAGTAACACAAGGATATCCATACTTTATACAAGAGTTTTGTAAAATTATTTGGGATGATACAACTGAGAGTGTTATTACGTTAGAAGATGTATCAAAGTGTGAAGAAGAATTTTATTCTAAGTTAGATAATGGATTCTTTAGGGTTCGATACGATCGTTGTACACAAAGAGAAAAGGAATTTATGTATGCAATGGTCAAGTGTGGGGACTTACCATGTACTATCTCAAATGTAGCTCAGATTATGGGAGTAAGTGCAGTAAGTAAGATTTCACCTATTCGAGCACAGTTAATTAGTAAAGGTTTGATATATTCAACAGGGTACTCCGAGATAGATTTTACAGTACCATCTTTTGACAAATTTCTAATTAGAGTAATGCCAGAGGAAGAGATGGGGAAAGGATTTAACAGAGAAAGCAAATAAAGGTAGTGTTGGTATAGATTTTGAGAAGTCTGAGGGGAAAGTCCTCTTACTTACTCGATTGAGAGGTCGAAAATTTCTCAATCAGGGAAATTTTCTCCTACTCGATTGTGACTATTTAACATTTTGTCGAAATCTGCTTTATTTACATTTACAATACTAATATCTGTTGATAAAATTGTAACATACTAGTTATGAGGAGGGCACAATCATGAAAGATTTAATGTGGTTGGCAGATAATTGGGATGATGATGAACATAGCATGAATTTTGGGGAGTTTATTCAGATGAACAAAAAGAGTTTGTTTGAAGAAGAAAAAACAGAAAAAAACTCAGAAGAAAAAAATGCAGAGAGTAAGTAGTACATAATTCAAAAATTAAAAAATCGAAAAAGGGGCATTGTAATTGTACAACAATGTACACATAATGCTTCTTTTTCATGCAAAGGAACTCATTTTGTATACAGTTCCTATTTATTTAGTTTATTTAGAGAAAATTTATAAAATCGAAAATAGTTCAGCTTTATTTATTTGCTAAACTTTTGTATAATAGACAAGGTAGACATTTATTAAGCAATCTGGTGATATGTCAAGATAAGATTTGCATTGTTTTTGATATGTTTTT
>CAYPEJ010000050.1:0-18497 GCA_964409685.1 uncultured Anaeromicropila sp. | reverse complement strand
AATCATATTTTTTATTAAATCTAGGTTTTGAAAAGGTCATAACTGATACCAAAATTCCATTATCCACTTTAGTGGTGTTTTTGGTATTATTTGTATTGTTTAATACCAGTTTACTGGAATTTTTATTATAAAACAATCCCAAAACAATTTTAGCATTCACAAAACCTTGTATATGATTATCATTTAAGAAATCCTTTACTTCTTTGTTATCTAAAGGTTTAACATAACAATCTCTAGCATACACTTTAGTGTTAAGTTTGAGTTTATTGTTAATCATTGATAACCATAAATCTAAATTTTCACCTTCAAATATTGTGTATAATTGAATACCAGCCTTAAGGCAATTTTCAAGTTTTTCTAAATGATAGTTTTTACTATAATCAGGAGTGTTAAACCTTGAATACTTACTTATTCCTTGACTATGGAACATTAAACCATTATATTCTATGCCTAGTTTATAATCAGGTAAAAATATATCAATTTCTAATGGCTTTATATAATTTCTATCATTGAATACCTTGTTTTCCGTTTTTATTGAGTTAAAGAGGTTTAGTTGAGTTTTTGATTTTACTTTTTTTATAATATAATTTATGTTTAATGATTTTAATCTATAATGAATTACTTGTGGTGTTACATTAAAATAATCACTTAACTCATAAATGTCTATTTCTGCATTGTTATATTTTAACCAAAAGTTATTATCTATATAATCGTTATAATTTAAAATGTCTTTTTGAGAACTCCAAGGAACACCATACTTTTCAATATTTTTATTTTTTAGATTTTCTAAAACTTTTATAGAGTCTATGGGATTTTTAACCCCGTAATTTTTTAGGAGTGTTTCTACTTTTTTCTTTTTAATATTTTCACATTGTGAAATATTTTTAACTCCATACTTTTTTAGGTTTGTAATATGGGTTTTTTTAACAATTTTTTTATATTTCTTTTTTTTAAATTCTTTGCATTCTGGTTTATCACAAATGCTAAATTTTTTTTGTGTTTTAAAGAAATCATCACAATTCTGGCATAGTCTATAAGTGTTTTTAAATTCTTGGAGTTCATTTAAAAGGTTTGAACTTTCTGGATGCCTTTTTAAGTATCTTTTAACCTCATAAAAATCTAATTTAAAGATACATTTTAAATCATCTAAAGGTATTTGTGAAAGTGTAGAGTTTTTGTGTTTTTTAAGAATTTCCATATTTTATTTTATATGGATTTTAATTAAGAATTCAAATCTTACCACTTTAGCGGTATTTTATGGTTTCCAATTTTTTGGGATTTGATTTGTGTAAAAATGTTTAAATCACTTTAGTGAAGTTTGAAATACCACAATTTGTGGTATTTCAATTTACCAGTTTACTGGTGTGTTTTAGTCTTTTAAGGCTGTTCCGGTGAAATCTATTCCAAATGAACGGGCATAAGTTTCTGGAGCAAGTGGGTTTCTAACCATTCCATATCGCAACCTAGATATAATAGCAGGTTGGCCGGAATCTGGTTGGATTACCTTTTGGAAACTCAATGGAACATAAGGACAGAAGAACCCTAAACTATCTTGTCTGCTTGAACCCTTATAAAGAACGGTGATATAATCATCAGCGGCATATTGGTCTACTACGACATTATAGCGTCCATCAAAAGTTCCTACATTTCCAGTAAAGATATTGTGGTTGATTGAACTTGAACCATTTGCAAGTTTGAAATCACCAATTTGTTGCAACATAGTTGCTACTTTTGGAGAAACCAAAAGAACATTACCAGAACCTCTTTTTGTTTCTACACCAATATTTCGTGCTTCAATGTCAATTTTGATAGCATTTGCTCGGTATCTTTCAAGTTCCCAGCGACCGAAGTCTTTACCTGCACCGCCTGGAGCCATAGCATCTGCAACTGGAGTAGCAGTTTCATTAACAAAATCAACTACTTCCCTATCAACTTCATTTTGTAATTCTGCTGAAATTAAGGCAGTTAATTCTTCATCTACTAAAAGACCGTGCTGTGCTTTTAAATCATCATACATTTCTAAAGTGTATTCTGCTTTTAATTTTCTTGTGCCAGCAACTACTTCTTTTCTTTCAATTCCAAATCCTACAGTAGCCATATCTTTTGCAAGTTTCTCACCAGAAGCAGTGTTATATGGACCAGTGTATGTTTTAAGGATTTTAAGGAAGTTTGCTTCGTTTGAATATACCTTAACTACATTACTTGAATTTCCACCACTTGTGGCTTCACCGGCTTGGAATTTAGTTTCAGAGGTTAAAAGAACTAAAGCAGTTTTCTTGTCCTTTTCAAGGTGGATAATTTTACCTTCTGCTGAACTAGTTGTTCCAGTGATAGTTGAACCTTTGCTTTCTTCAGCATCAAAAACAACTATTTGTGCTTTATTTACTGGAGTTACTTGAGAATCTGCTTGAGAATCTCCTGTGTAACGATTAACTAAAGCATATACAAAGCCTGTAGGCATAGTCATTGGTTGGACTCCAAGTAAATGGTTAGCAATCAATGCTGGATATGCACGGCGGACAACAGGCATTAAGATTGGAGTAAATTGTGCTATATCTGCACTAGTTGAACTTTCCACTAATCCCTGTAATTGTCCTTCAGCTGCTAATGCTGTGTTTTTAAGAAGTGTATTCATAATAACAGCATCGGACTCATTTAAAGGGGCAAATTTGCTATCTTTAATATAACCTTCGATTTTCTCATTTAAAGTCATTTTAAAATTTCCTTCATTTTTGTTTATTTATATTTTCGTAAATTTTTAAGTTTTGTTTAAGTTTTTAAATTTATCTCTAAAGTGAAATTTTAAAAATCTTAAATTATCACTAAAGTGAAACTTTAAAAATTCTTAAGTTTCAAAACTTAAAATCTACTCCAATCAATTTTAGATTCTTTCAAATCTTTTTTAGAACCTTTATCATTATCAGGCTCATATTCGTCTTTATCATCGTTTGATTTTACTGATTTTTTAAGGTTCTCAACTTTTTCTTTAGCACAATCCTCATCTTCTTCATTAAGAACTAGGAGTTCAGCAACTTTTTTGAACTTTTCTGCTTCAACCAAGTTCATACCATCGGTAGCTTCTTGGATAAGTTGTTTATTTCTTAAAGAAATAAGTTCTTTCTTCATTTGTGATTTTTCTGATACTAAAGCATCATATTTCTCACATAGCCTATTATAACTACCATCTGTTCTCATTTTTGCATTTTCTACAAGTTCAGCAGCATCTACACCTGCTGTTTCTATAAGATTATCAAAAATAGAAAGTAAAGCATTTGTTTTTTCTTGGTTTAACTCTGCTTCAAGTAAATCTCTGGACTCATCAATGAACTTTTCTAAATTTTCACTTATGAAAGAATCCAATTTCTCAATCATTTTATTTTCAAAATTGTCTGTGTGTTCTTTGAACTCTTCTGCTAGTTGGAGTTCCCTTTCTTCATAAGATTCTTTAAGTTCTAATGTTTTTTCTGCTAAAATATCATCAGCAATCTGGGCGGCTTTTAATTCTACAGCTTCATTAAAGGCATTCTCAATTTCAGTCATTTGACTTTCATTTAAAGAGTCTTTTAATGCACTGGATTTAAGGATATCCATAATCATTTTAAAAGTTTCCTTTGATTTTTGTTTTATTTATTTTTTACCTTAATTTAACCTTAAAAAATATAACTATAATTTTTAAAATACCAATTATTGTTATTTTAAAATGTTTTACACTGCAGTTATATTAGTTGAGGCAACTCTTCCATCATTAGGCTGATTTGTGTCACCGCCTGATGAGCCTTCTACAATCCACGAACTGAAACTAAAGGTTACATCGAACTCTTGTAATGTGTCTATAGTGTCAGCACCTACTGATACTTCACCTATTTCCATAGGGAATACATTTTTAAAGGTATAGACTGCTACGGGTTTTTCCAAACTATCAAGTTGAACTACTGACATTTGAACCATTAACTCATTAGGTAATCCTGAATGTTTGTTTTCTTCAAAATTATCTATTTTAGACATCCATTCTACGAATTGCTTTCTAACTTTATGTGCGTTATCCATATATAAGGTAACATTCCAGTTAGTAGTATAGGAAGTATCACCTGGTAAAGGTAGTTTTCTGCCTTGTATCCAAGCTTCAATTTGTCCTATAGTCATAGAAGGGAAAGTGGTTGCTTTTGCCAAGCAATTCAAATCTTGAAGTTCAATAAGATTGTCTATAGCAGAAGGCAATGTAAAATATACAGCATATTTAGTTGCCCTTGAACCGCCTTTTAAGACTCTCTTAATTTCTTCAATCTTGTTTGCCATATTAAAATACCTTCTTTATATTTTAATCTTTTTGTGTGCTTGTGTAATTTTTTTATACTTTTCATATTCACTTAAATGTTCTGGTATAAGTGATTTTACCTTTTCTTTAAGGTAAGATTTAAAGTGATTTTCACAAGCATCTATATTCTCTCCTTTAAAAACATTTTGGATAAATTCATTAGCATTCATTAAAAAAATCCTTATAGTTTGCTATATTTATTTTTTTGTGGTATTTTGTAAAACAAAATTAAAAAATTTAAAATTTAACAAAAAATAATCCTATAGGATTAGATTTTGTTAATTTTTTTAACTTTTTAGAATCTTTTGGAGTTTTTCTTTATCAATTTCTTCCACAATTTCATAATAAGAAGCTTCAATTGTTAAATCAAGTGTTATAATATCATCATCAGTATTTGAAAGTAAATTTATTGGTGCTATACTTTGTAAGGCACATTGGTAAAATTCTATAGCAAATACTTTTAATCCTGTGTTATTTGTTATTTCAATTCCACAATTAAAATTAAAATCTGGATTCTTAACCCCTGAACTAGGGTGAGTTATGCCTTCAAAGATTTTTAAAAGTCTTTTATACAAATTATAATTTTCATCAAGGATTAAGGAGATTGAGATTGGGTCTAATGTTAAAGAATCTCCTTCTAACTTAAGAACAAGGGAACTTTTATTATATGCAGGAACTGGGTTTAAGGCAAATCCAGGCAAAGAAACCCCCTGTGCGTATTGAATATTTTCACTTAAAATAGGCAAAAATATTTTATAGTTAGAAACCCTTGCTAAATTGTTTGTGTTATTTGTGATTTTCATTATTTAAAAATCCAGTTTTTGGTATATTCTATAAAATTCACTTTAGTAGTTATGTTTTGAATCCAATAAATTGGTATATTTAAAAACCAATAAATTTGGTATATTTTAAAAATATACCAAATCTCTTGTTTAGGCGTAAAGACTTGCTAATCTAGCCCAGTTTTTTAAACCTGCTTCTTTAAGTTCAACGGCTAAAACCATACTTCTTATTGTAAGAGGTTTAATTTTACGCATATATTCCGGAGTCATATACTCAACTCTTTCACTTGAACCAGTTGCAAATCCACCTAATGCTTCTGCAAATTCTTCTAATTCTCCAATACTTTTATTGCTATATTTAGACTTCATAATTGACATAATTCTTTTATGTGTGTCTTGTGCTGATAATTTTAAATCAATGTAAAGACTTCTTGAGAGTATAGCACTTTCAAGTTTTGAAGCAGGCATATTTGAAATGAAAATCATTTGGCCATCAAAATAGTATTTTGAAGGAACTTGGACATAATCGCCTTTTGTAGGTTGTGGAGAAATTATTTTTCCTTGTGCGGCTTTCTCATCTACAAAATTACAATATTCCTCAACTTCTGCTCTAGATTTGCCTGTCATTGAAAATCCACGAGTATACTCAAATGTGTTCTCACCGCTGGTATCCAATGCTGGTTTAAGCATCATTACAATATCATCATTCTTTAATAAAGAATCTGCTTCGTCCCATACAATTAAATTTTTTCTTTCTCTGAAAGTTGTTAAATAGAAAGAAACGGGAGAGGCTTTTGCACCACTATGGTAATGCCAGTTTTCTCCTGAACTGCCTAGAACTTCCTGCAGAACTTTATTTACTGAATACGACTTTCCAACACCAGGGTCCCCACATATAATAAGGGATTTTGCTTTACCTTTTGCTATAAATCTTGTTAAATCCTCAATATCCTGGAATACAAATTCAGGGTCGCAATATAAAGTTTTGTTTAACAAATCATCTGCTTCTTTTAATTTTGTGCCTCTTGTATTTGTTTCTTTTTTGCCTTGAGATACTTCCACAACATATTCATCTAATTTTTGTTTTAAATCTGGATTATCATCAATTAAAGAACTAAATTCTTTTTTGCCGGATTTTGCTTGTGCTAATGAACTTTTAAAGCCATTTTGTCTAAGGAAAGTATTTCTTTGGTCCCAGGATAAATCTTCTAATAATCTGGATTCTTGTAAATCCTCAATTTCTACCTTTAAATCATTTAAAGTATATTTACCTCTAACTCCCTTCTTAATGATTTTTGCTAAACCTTTCCATATTTGGATAACATTGATAGTTTTCAAAAAAGTAATACTTGTAGAAGGTTTCTCAAAATCTAAATTTGTTGGTTCCCAATAATCAATGCTTGAAATAAAGAGTTTTGTTTTATCACTCTTATTTTGTTTTAACAAATCATTGGAATCTGAATATTTCCAGTTAAATCTAATTTGGTAATTTAAATCATTGATTAAACGAATACCAGTGCCTCTTTCACCTGGTTTCTTGTATTCTTCCTCACCAAAGAATTTAAATTCACCCATAAAATATTTGCCTAGCAATCTTTTATATAAGTGCATTACTCTAGCAATGTTTTCCTTTTTGAATTCTGCCTCATTTAATTCTTGGAATTCTTCAAAGTTTTCTACTAAAGTATTATCTTTTCTTAAATAGTCTTTAAATTTCATTTTTTTTTCCTTTTTTTATAATTATTGAATTTCAAACTTTACAAGTAAAGGATTTTCTGAAGTATGTAAAGGATTTATTGCTAATCCACTTCTTACAAAAATACCTAATACTCTTTCACCATTATCTGGATTTGTAGTATTTGTGGTTAAAATACTAAATGGAGAATAAATCAAAGCAGAGCAACCTCTTTCTTGTGTTGAGTGCAATCCAACTATAGCATTAGTTTCATTCTTATCCGGATTTAAATAATATTTAACATTGTTAATAGTCGTTAAATAATAATCAGCCGCTCTAGAATCACTTGTTTGCTGTGCTATTTTTGAATATGTAGAACCTAAACCTAAAATACCTCCTACATTGCTTTGTGGCAATAAACAAAAAGCATCATAAGTTCTAAAATTGTTTGAGTTCATTTGTAGAATTAACTCATTTACATATTTTTGGATAAAGAAAATGTTTGTTTCTCCATTTTCTGCTGCTTCAGTTCCAGTTAATGTTAAAGCAGGTTTTTCTATAGCATTTTGTTTTACTATTTTAAGTAATTCCGTTACTTCTTTATGTCCTGCTGCTGTTTTAACAAAATTTTCAAAAAGTGCAGGATAATTATCAATTTCAGTGTTATTATAGGTTGAGAGTTTCAATAAATCCTCTAATCCTTCTTGTGTGATATTTGTTAAAACTTTATGAGTTTGAATATTAACTAAAGTTTTTTGGATTTCAAAATTGATATTACCAGCATCATCTGTGGTTTCTATCCTTGCAAAAACTACACCCATTGGTTGTTTTAGAGGTTGAGTGTCTGCAATGTTATAAAATAATCCATAACGAATTTTATCTTTTAAGACATTGCCTATCATAGTTTGGTAATATTCAGTTGTAACTTCCTCATTTATGAGGTTTGAAGTTTCTTTTAAAGAGTTTTCTAAAAGTGTTTCATAAACCATTATATTTCCTTATTGGTGTGTAGCAGTATATTTTGCATACTCTTTACCATATCTTTTAAGTTTTTGAACTTTTCTTCTTCTATATCGTTTTTGGTAAATTTTTGCTTTTCTTTTCATAATTCTGCCTTCACCTGTTCTGCGGAATCTTGCTCTTTTTTTAGCATCCATTTTCCATTGTGCCTTTTTCTTTAAAAGTTTCAATTTTCTAATATGCTGTGGATTTATAAGCCTTTCCTGTAAATCACCATAAGCAAAATCCGTAAAATCATCAATCTCTGAAAGAACATAGAAAAAGCATTCTGCAAGTAATTCTAAATCCTCAATACAACAAGTTTCTATTAAATATAAAAATTGTTTTTGTATTGTATCATTTCCAGGTTCTGGATTTCTGAAAGCATTTTGAAAGTTTATACAAAAATCTGGGAGATTTTCAATGATTACATCTTTTATAAAATTAAGTTCTTCAATTTCAAGTTCATTTAAGATTTCTTTAAGTTCTAAACGAGTTTCAACCTCATTATCTTTTGTAACTCTAATTTCTTCTTCATTTTCTTCTATATATGTTCTTTTGTCTAGACCCAAAACATTATCAACTCCTGCAATATCCCCGGAGTCACTTTCTTTTAAAAAATTTATATCATCTCTTGATAAAAGCATTAAACTTCCTTTATAAAACTATCAATCTCACTGATTAAATCATTGAATTTAGTTTCAGTTTTTCTAAATTTACTTGAGAATTGTGGTAAATCTTTTTTTATTGTTTTATTTAATAACATAAAATCTTCTTTTAATTTATTAAAATAAATTGAAACTAAAGAAATACTTTCATTTGTATTTGAAACTTTTAAAGCATTTTTAAAGATTTCAGTTATTTTATCACCTGTGATTTTTTCTTCTTTAAACTCCTTTAATTCACCATTTTCAAGGATAAAGGATTCTTTAGATTCTGTTATAAATCCTTCCATAGTTGCATTGTAATCGCTAGGATTTGCAACTAAATCATAAGTAATAAGATTAAAACTTTCTACAACTCCATTATGTCCGACTTTTCCAGTTCCTCTGGAAGATACTGATAATTTAATACCATTATCAATTAAAGTTTTTAATTGATTGCCTTTCTCATTATCAAGTATTGTAGCTTCACCTAAAACTTTATTTCCTTGGATATAAAGTTTATCAATACAAGCAACTGCTTGCATAGGATCTACTGCCCCTCTAGCAGGGTGTTCCCATTCACAAAGCCTATTTATACTGCCTGCTTTTATATGTTCTTGGTATTTTGCTACTTCTCTTTCCCATAAATGTGCGGGATAAATACGGCCATTTTTATTCTTTTCGGAGATTGTGGAGAAGACACCTTTTATTTTATATTTCTTTTTAGATTCTCCAGATTCTAGGAGAGTTTCCTCAATAGAAACTTCTGGACTTTCATAATCATAAAGAATTTTAAGGACTTCCATAAAATTTCCTTTTTCATTATTTATTTTTATGGGATTTTTTAGTTTTGTGAGTATTCATCAGTAACAAATATTTTTTGTAACAAAAATTAACAAATATTTTTACTATAGTAACAAAAATAACAATTCTTTTACTAAAGTAACATTTTGTTATTTTTAAAAAAATTTATTTGTTCTTATATATTATATGAATTCAAAAAAAAAAATTTACAAAAATAACAAAAATATTACTATAGTAAAAATTTGTTATTTTTGTTACTTTAGTAAAATATTTGTTACTAAAATAAAATATTTGTTATTTAAATTAACCAAGCATAATGATGGAACCTTTTATTTGAACCATACTCCCACCTTTTATAGTTGTTTGTGCTCCGGATTCAAATGTTTGGTTTGCTTGTGTTTTGAAAGTTTGAGATTGTGCCTCAATTGTTTGAGACCCACCAATTTTTTGAGTATTAGAACCTGATATTTCTTGTTTAAGTTCTTTTAAAGTTTCTGTTTTGTTTTCCGTGAATTCATTGATAGATTTTGAGTGGATATTTAAATCATTCTGTGCGTAAATGTTAAGTTTTTGATTTGAGTTTAAGAAAAAACCTTCACTATCTAATATTACTTCATTTCCGTTTTTATTGTGTAAAATAATAGCACCAGTCTCATCATTGAACTCCTCATAATGTCCTGTAGGGCTTTCATAAACTCTAGCAGCAGTTGATTTAGTGTATTCATTTTTTGCTGCCATTGTGCCTATTACAATAGGATAATTTGGATTATTATTTTCAAGTATGCAAAATACCCAGACACCAATATCTAATATTCTATTGTAACCATTTCCGCACTTGTTATCAATTAAAGTTTTTGCACCACTTGAACTTCCCTTACCATCAATGCTTTTAGCAAAGGATTCTGCTTGAACTTTTTCTTTTTTTGAAAATCCAATAAAATCAATAGGCTGCATTACTTCAGCATAAGGCAAATTTTCATCAGGAGTAATTTCTAATCCTTCTAAATTTCCTTTTGTTAAATCAGGGGTTACTCCGTGGATTTCAAAAATTCTTACTTTTACACGACCTGAATTATCGGGGTCTTTATTATCAACAACTATGCCTCTGTAGAGTTTAAAGTTCATTTAAGCCTTTGTTTATTCAAAATATTTTATTTGTTACAAAATTTTTACTAGAGTAAATATTTGTTTATTTAAAATATTTGTTTATTTAATTTTATAAAGAATTTGCAATTTCTAAATAATCATTTAATTTATTTTTCTTCAAAAGTTTTATAAGGTTTTCTTTCTCGCCTTCATTTGCAAGTTCTGCTATTTCTTTTTGGAGTTTTTTGTTTGGAATTTCAAAATCAGTATTAAAAAATTCTGCTGCTTTAGAAGGTGTTAAATTCTTTGGTAACCTTAAGGTTTCCAGTATTTTGTTTTCCAGTTTACTGGTATATTTAGTTTCCAATATTTTGAAATTTTCATTAGTGTTAAAATCTTTAAATTTCACCTGTAAAATCCTTTTTTATTAAAAGTTCAAGGTAACATTGATAAACTTTCTTAACTTGTTCATCGGTTAAGTTTCCTTCAAACTTTCTTTTAATTATTTCTTTATCCGCATTTTCACCATAGTCTTTATAGACTTCCAAGGCAAGTATTCTACTAACCTCACACATTTTTAAAATCCTTTAAGTAATTTTTAATATTATAACATATTTTTCCTTAAAGGGACCTTAAGTCTCTAACAAAATTACAAAAAAAATTAAATATTACCAGTTTACTGGAAATCAAAATATACCAAAAGAATCTACTTTAGTATATTTGGTTTTTTGAATACCAGAGTTTATTTAATTGTTAAATTCTTTAAATACATTCTGCCTTCATCAGTAGGCACTGAATTTAAAATCATACCTTGAGGCAATGAACCACCGCCTTTGCTCCTAAATTGAATGGTTTTTGAATGTCCTTCATAAGAAATATCCAATAATATATGGATTGCTCCACTCATAGGTATCCTAAATTGCTTTATTTCAAACTTAGATTTTTCTAAACCTGGTGAAACTAGTTCAATTTTGCCTGTTCCATAAGCCTTATAATGAGGACAAGCAAATGGTGCTCTTGAACTTGCTGTAGCATAGGTAATAAAGGCAAAATCCTCCCATTGCTTTTCAGTGTTTAATTGTGCCAAGGCATTTAAACCAGGTAAAATACTTGCACCCCAATCTGCTGAATTAGGGATAAAGGTTTCTGCCATACTCCTTAAATCAGTAATTAAATCAGTTTTTGAAAGTCCATCTTTTGTAACAACAATATCTATTTTACTAAATTTCTTTGTGATGCTTTGCACTTCTTTCATAACCTTTAAATACTTTTCAAGGTTTTGTGGAGTTAATTTTTCTCCTTTTGGTTGTTTTGCACTATAACCAGAGAGTTTAATGTTTTTTCCAATCAAAGATAAGGCATTTTGAAAGGATAATGCTCCGTGTAATGCTGCGGAGCCTTTTAAAGAAACACCAATTATATCATTAAATTCTGAAAGATAATTATTTAAGTCCGTTATTGTTTTGAAATTAGGCAATCTTATGCCTTTTTTTACCAAGTAAATATCACTAGGATTCCATTTATCTGCTGCCATAGAACCAAGGTTTGCTAATGATTTTCCAAGGTTTCTTAAATCATTAAAGAATTTTCCACCTTGGTGGAAGGTGTAATTACTTAAAGTAAATTTGGATTCTATTGCTTGTGCTGCATTTTTACAATCTTGGTTCCATTTTTTATCTTGTGTTAAGAAATCAATAGTTTCGTGTATTAGATTATCGGAATCCGTAAAAATATTGTTTTTCCAAGTATCACCAATATGTGATATTGAGTTCATTATATCATTTTTATCTTTTATGTTATTTTTAAAACAATGCAACCATAACAAAACACCAATTTCTTGGTAATTTGTTTTTTGTGCTCCACTTGCACCTGAAACTTTCCAGTAACTGGATATTTGTTTTCCTGTTTGTCTAAATGTTAAATTATCAATTTGGATTTTATCTGTGCTTTGTTTAAAAGGTATTTTTAAAGTGTTTAAAATGCTTAAAATTTCATTTTCAAAAGGTTTATTATATTGTATTGTTTTTAATGATTTTAAATCTGTATTTTTTATACCAAAATTTTCAATATTTTTTAAAAACCAATCTTTTAATTTTGGATTTTTTAAATTGTTTGCTATTTTTGTTAATTCTAATCTCATATCTACTTCCTCATTCTCAAAAAGATTATTTAAAATGTATTGTGAAAATATCATATAAAATCCTTTATTCTATATTTGGTAATAATTTATAATGGCTTGAAAACCTAATTTTGAACTTTTCTTTTTCTAAAATTTCATAATTTACTAAATCTTCTTTTATGGATTGGGAAAAATAATTCTCCTCATAAGGAGCCTCTAAAATGTTTGCAATGAAACTGGAACTCCTTGAAATGTATTTTAAATCACTAATACCGCCTTTATTTTTATTATACCAATCTAAATCAAATTTATCATCAAACTTAATGGAGTTTAAATCTAGTTGTCTTGTGTAATAAGAAAATCCTAAAACATTCTGCGGAAATAATTTTGTAGAATTACTAGTTCCATTTGGTGTAGCCATATTTTCCAAAAAGAACTTAATTCTAGCATCTCTAAACTCCTTTGTTAGTGAGAAAGGGCCCAGAGTTGTTTGACCTGTTCTTAAAACATAAGCTACAATTAAAGCTTTTGCTTCTACTTTATTCAAAGAATTTCCTGGAATATCACTAAAATTCCAATTATATTCTAAATTCGGACACCAGATAATTTGGCCGTTTTCAACTCTAAAAGGCTCCAAACTTTTTGAAAAAGTTGCCTCATATAAGAAATAATTATCATATCTTGTAGTATCAAGTTCAGGTTCTTTAGGAGGCTCCACTGCCCCCCCCTGTGATGAATGTTTAGTCTCCATACCTTGTTTATAAATGGTGTCTTCCCAGAATTGTTTATAATCAATTCTTGTCTCAAAATCCCTATTTGCAGCACAATCAACAACATTGAAAACCCCACTATCTGTGGTATTTGGAGGATATTCATAATTAGGAGCAGAGCCATATTTAGAATCTTTGAAAGAATACCCAGTTGCAACACTACCGTCAATATTCCTATTTCCATTACAAGTGCAGGAATAAGAAGAAGTATCAGTAATACTAGGATTTTTTGTTACTTGTGTAATTGTTTTGTTTATATCACATACACAAACCCTATATTCCCTTCTTTCCTTGCCTTTAGAAATTATTTCATTTCCTTTGGTTTCTGCTTTACTGAATACAGGGTTCATTTCTGGAATTTCTTTATCAACATTATCTTTAGTAAATTCTGTATTATCAGTTTTATTTGCAAAAAATGGAGTTTTGTAATCGGAATTTTTTAAATTTGCATTACATACACATTCCGAGGTTCTTACCCAGTTATAAAACAATTTATCCGTGAGTTCAGTTTTACCAGCATTTGTATTACAACTACATTGCTTATAATAAGCTCTATTTGTAGAACAGGAGGTATATAGAATATTTCTGTATTCTCCGCCCCACCACTGGCCTTTGTTAATATCACAGCTACATAACAAATAACTACTATAACTAAAATGTTCTACTTTAGTAGTTTGGTCTCGTGGGTCTAAAAATTTGTAATTACAATTACAAGTGCAGTAATTACAATTACAAGTGCAGTAATTACAATTACAAGTGCAATAATTACAATCACAAGTGCAATAATTACAATCACAAGTGCAATAATTACAATTACATAAACAACTTGAAGTTAGTTTATTTGTGTAATTTTTAAATTGATTAAAATCCTTTGCTTTTATAATAGAATCTTGTAAATTTTCACTTATAAAATCCTCAATCTCTTGATTATATTCAAGTTCTATATCAATACTTACTTCTCTTTTGTTAAAAGTCCAAGTAGGATTTACTTCATAATCCATTGAAAGTATAGATTCTCTGGATTTTGCGTGTTTAAGATTACCGCCTATTTCAGTATTTAAATCCTCACCTACATTTTTAGTCCAGTTAGAAGGACGAGTATTCAATGGTGCTTCATTTTGAGTTCTTGTATCGGTTGTTCTTAATGTTTTTAATCTTAAATTGTTATACCAGTGGATAAATCCATCTTCAAAAATACCTACATTTATATGCTTATCAGGTTTTTGATTATGTAATCTTTGAATTTCTTTTAAATCCTCATATGAGGTGTCTAAATCACTTAAGCCTCGATTATCCCCAAAATAATTAAAACTTTGATTATATGAAACTTTTATAATATCATTTTCTCTAGAAACATTTTTTGTGTTGAAAGGGATTCTAACAAACTTATTTCTATATGATAATACCAGTATACTGGTATTTTTAACAATTACTTCAAGTGATTTAGGAACAATTTTTGTGTAAAGCTCATCGCCTAAAAAACTTTCAAATAAAGATTTTGTTAATGTGAAAGGTTTTAAAAGAACTTCAGTGTCTTTTTTAATTTCAGTTGTATTGATTTGTTCTATTTCTGTAAAAGAGGGGTTTTTTCTATAGAAATCATTTCTTTCTCTAATTTCATTGTTTATTTTTGTAATCCATTCTCTAACAGGAGTAGCAATAATTGTTTCTCCCTCCTGGACTTCATACCATTTCATTTGGTTTTGAACCCTGTCTCTTGAAGTATCAATGCCTAAAGCCACCAAAGTGTTATTCAAGGTTGATTTAAAAGTTTCGTGTTCTCTATTAAAAAATAATTTTGTTTTAAATCTCAAAGATTTACCTTATTTAAATTTTTTGTATATTTATCAGTATTTAAACCTAACAAATATTTAAATATTATAATATAAAAAATTAAACATATTTAATACTATAAGTATTATTTTTGTTATATTGTTTAATACTATAAGTATTATTTTTGTTATATTGTTTAATACTATAAGTATTAAATATGTTTATCTTTTAAATAATTACTTGTAGGGGATTTAGAATCTACTATAATTTCTTTCTCAAAATCCCATCTATTTGCAAATGAACCAGCATCGTGGAAAGCATAAACTTTCTCTAAAGTTTTAAATGTAAAACAAGGAGAGCACTCAATGACCCCAAAAATCCTATTAACATAATATTTCTTTGCTAGTTTTACTTGAGTTTTCACAAATTCTAAATTATATGCTACTTTAAAATATAATTGAGGATTTGGTTTATATGTTTCCAATACATCTTTAAAGCATTTTTTTGAAATATAAAACATTGAGTGCTCTGGGTTCTCTGGTTGGCCAGAAAAACTACACATATCACCTTCTATCAATTTAAAAATGTCTTTAATTAAATAGGTATCGTGTTCTATGTAAAAAATATCATCATCAAAATTACACATTATAGGTATTTTATCAGTATAAGGATTATTTTCTCCAATATCCTGGAACTCAATATTTGTAATGTTTTTAAATTCCGGATAATTTAAAATATTTTTATCACACATTAAAATTATTGGTGTATCACAAAACTTCCTTACACTTTTAATACTTCTTTCAAGTAATTTAATTGTAGGCAGTAAAGTAGTATTTTTGTAATAATCCTTAGGATAAGATTTCCAATCAAATTTCAAAAGATACAATATTTTCATTATTTGTTAAGCCTCTAGTATATTTTATATAATTTAATCCCCTTCAGTAGTATTTACTCTTACCTATTAGTGGAGTTTAAATTAAGTTGGTATTTTATAAACTTACAATTTTTAAAGAATTTTGTTTTACTTTGTTAAAATTCAAATGAAAGAAACCACTACATATTTTATCAAATTCTTTTTCTTTCTCATTGATTTTCCTTAAATAAACTCTTTCAGTTATTTTTATCCTTGTATCAACTTTATAATTTTGAACCATAAAATACATAAAAAGTTCATCAATAGGAAATATATCATACCTATTACCTAGATACATTGTGTAAAAAGATTCTCTGGAACCTCTATATAAAGGAGTCTTCATATATGCTATAATATCAACATATACAGGAGTAAAAAAACAATCATCTGCTGAACTTGAGTTCTTTTCAAATGGTATATCAATATTTGGTATCAATTTAGCAATTTTTAATAATGAACTAAAGTAACTTGGTGTTAATCCTAGTTCATTACATAATAAAGGTAAAGGATTATCATCTTGTGGTAGAGGCCCACAAGATACTTTATTTTTTGCTATATAGATTTTATTGTTCCACACATAATCACTAACAAAGAAAATAAAGTTTATTAAAAAGCAATCATATAATTCTTTATATTTTGGTGAAAATGTTTCTTTAAATTCTTTTTGATTAAAATTCTCAAAAAGTATATCAAAATCTATAATCTCATCTTCTTTAAATGCTTTATAATTGTTTTTAATTAAGATGTTTTTTATCTTTTCATAAGTTTTTATCATTTTATTATTATATGTTTTAAATGGTTAAAAATCATTACAAAATAACAAAAATTTTACTAAAGTAAAATATTTGTGTATTTTTTATCATTATATTATATACAATATAACAAAAATAAATCCTATAGGATTAAATTTATTGTTTTTATATAATAAATGATTAACAAAAATATTTACTAAAGTAACAAAAATAAATCCTATAGGATTAAATTTGTATTTTTGTAAAATGTTAAAATCTAGAAATCTTTACCAATGAAACCAACCTTTCTCTTAAAAATAACTTATTTACATAACCTGTGATTATAAAATAACCGGAGTTCTTAACATCTCCTACCCCTGATTTAGAACTAGGATTATTTGCTTCAATTCTTATTACATTAAACATTTTAATTCTATTTTTTCTTGCTGGTATTACAATCCTTCCAGAGTTTGTGTCTAAAAAATTAAAAAATGTTTTCATATATTCTTTATTTTCATTTCCGGATTCCGAGTAATTAAGTTCATAACCTTTGGACTCTTGAGTAAACTCATCACTTAATCCAGTGTCAGTAAGGTTTTGCTCTATCATATTTAATTCTTTTTTTGTGTAATCAATTGATAAAGTTTTAGTTTTAGGTTTTTGCTGGTCTTTAGGGGTTTCCAAAAACTTATCATAATATAGGTAAAATTCAGTATTTGCTTCTTTGAAAGGATATTTCTTATAAACAGCATCAATACCTCCTAGTTCCTTAGGTTTTATTGATTTTATGTTAATTAAGTAAATTACATTATCCTCTTGGTAACAAATATATCCTAGTCTTTGGAGTTCATTTTGAAAACCTGTTAGAATATCAGTATTTCCAGGTATTGTTACCTCCCCGGGGTAATCATCTAAAACTGAAATTCCATAATAACAACGGAATCCTTCTAATCCCCCAGGTAAAGTAGTTTTAGGCTCATTAAAATCTGCATTTTTGAAATAATTGTTATAAAGGGATTCTAGGCATTTTGAGAGTGATTTGAAACTCCCTGCTTTAAATGATTTGCTTAATGTATAGGATAGAGAATCCTGTAAGTCAAGGCGGACTGACACTTGATTTGAAATTGAGGATTTAGAAGTTGAAAGAACCTTGAAATCTCTACGGAGATAGGCATTATCATTTTCTACATAAAAAAGATGTAACCAAAGGTTTTGTGTTTTATCTAGGAGGTTTTGAAAGTCTATAGTGTCTTCAAATATTAAATATCCATCATTTCGGAGTGATATAGTTGTTCTAACCTCAAAATCTACTATAATAGATTGATTTATTGAAAGGAGATTTCCTGTATCAGGTGAATATAAAACTGCTTGAAAATCTTTTAATACACAACAATCTTGAGCAAATGCTGATGAGGTATCACCTTTTGTTAGCAACTTTAAGAGTCCTTTTGGAAATATTTATAGGATTTATATAATAATTGTATAACAATAAAGATTAGAAATTGAAATTTTTATGTATGATTTTATAAAATTGTTTTTATATTGATATAAAATTTTAATAAAATTGTTTTGTATTGAATTCATATATTATATAATACAATGATATAAAATTTATAAAAAATATTTTTTATAAAATTGTTCTGTATTGAATTCATATATTATATAATACAATGATATAAAAAAATATTTGTTACAAATGATTTTATAATTTTTTAGGGTTTATATGTGTTATAAGATTTGATTTACAGAAATTTTGAATATAGGTAGAGTGTTTAAGTTCTTTAAAAAATTTTAAAGAATCTGTGTTACTTAAATGTTACATTTTAATGTAATTTTAAGAATTCAAAAAGTGCCTATCAAATTTTTTACCTGCACTTTTTGAATTC
>CAYPEJ010000049.1:0-19465 GCA_964409685.1 uncultured Anaeromicropila sp. | reverse complement strand
AAAAGAAACTTCAAGGATAGAAGAGAATACTACAAAATGAATGGTGTTAAGGTAATCCAAATTGATAAAGCAGTTAGGAAATTAAAAACTGAAATAAGAAAAAATCCTCAAATGGAAAAAGAAGTAGATGAGATTTATGCTAAATTAGTTGGTAATAGTGAAGTAATGAATAGATTAACTATGCTTAACATAGCATAAAACTATAGCAAAAATAACAAGTTTTTATCCTATAGGATTATTTTCGTAAAGTTTTATTTGTAAAAATTGTATTTTGTTAAATTTATACACAATATAAAAATTTCAATTTTTAATCAAAAATCTTTTACAATTTTATAAAGGAGTTCAATTTTGTTAATCAATGATAAAGAAAAAATTTGGTATGAGAAATACAGACCACAAAGAGTAAAAGACTTAATTTTACCTGAAAGGTTTATTAAGAAATTTACTGAATACCTGGAAAATCCAACTCACATTTTATTGCTTTCAGTAACACCTGGAACAGGTAAAACTTCTTTAGTTAATGCTATTGTTAAAGAATCCCAAAGAGAAACAATATTCATAAATGCTTCAAAGGATACAAGTATTGATATTGTTAGAGGAAGGATTTTACAATTTGCTAGCACAGAGGCATTGGATTCTAGGAGTAAAATTGTAGTTTTAGATGAGGTTGATGGATTTGCAGGACAAGCAGCATTAAGAGGATTGATAGAAGAATTTAGTTCAAATTGTTCTTTTATTTTGACAGCAAATTATAAAGCAAAAATATTAGAACCTATCATAAATCGTTGTGAGACTTATGATTTTGATTTAATCTCAAATGAGAAAGAAGCTTTAATCCCTCAAATATACAATAGACTTAAGTTCATTTTGGATAATGAGAAAATCTCTTATCAAGATACTGATATTTTAACAATTATTAAGAATTTCTATCCTAGTATTAGGCAAATGATTGGTGAATTGCAGAAATCAGTATTTGAGAATAAAATTGTTTTACAATTAAGTAATAATGAGGATTTTGTTAAATTATATACTTTTATTGTAAAGAAAGATTATGAAAATTGTATAAAATTGATATATTCATTAACAAATCCAGATGGATTTTATAGTTGGTGTTTTAACAAAATGAAAGAAAGTAAAGTAAATCCTAAGGTTGTTTTGATATTAGCAAAATATCAATACCAAAATGCCTTTTCAAGGGACAAAAACTTAAATTTATGTGCTTGTGTAACTGAAATTATGGAAACTATATAGTTTTTAATATATTATAGTTTTTAATATAACCACTATAGTGGTGTTTTTAATATAACCACTAGAGTGGTGTTTTGAATATACTAAAAAATTGGTGGATATGAAAGGAAAGAATATGAAAATTCAAAATAAAAAAATACTTACAAAATGTGAAGAAAGTGAAACCCCTTTAGAAACTTTGGAAGATAAGGAAACTCACACTTTATTCCAAAATAAAAAAGAAATAACTGATTACAGGCTTTTCATAAATGAGTTTTCAGTATTAGCACACGAATTTGATAAAAACTTAAATGTGTTAATGCAAGCTTCTCCTGATGATGAGTTAGAGGTTGTTATATCAAGTCCAGGAGGTTATACACACGATTTAATGAGGCTAGAAAATATTTTTAAAGAGTATTTTTATAATCGTGTAACCACTAAATTAAATCCTTACGGACACTCCTGCGGAGCATTTATTTTCTTAATGGGGGATGAGAGGATTATTTATGAAAACTCGGAAATTATGTTCCACAATGTTTTAATGTGGAGTGGTGGTAAAAGAAGTGATTTAGAAGAATATGTAACACACTCAAAAAACTATTGGGATAATTACTTTACAAAAATGCTTCTACCATACTTCAAAAAAACTGAAATTAAAGCATTACTAAAAGGCAAAGAAATATGGTTAAATGCTTATGAAATGTGTAAAAGAGGCATTGCAACCAAAATCTTTATTTTTGGTAATTATATGGATTCTAAAGATTATGTAAAATATATTGAAAACAAAGAATTTAAGGATGAACTGCATACTGGATTAAAGAAAAATATTGATTTCTTAAATGGTCCAGATGCTGATTATATCTTAAAAGAAACTGAAACTGAATAAACTTAAAGAAAATTGAAACTGAATAAACTTACAGGAAACTTAAAATGATATTTAAAAAATCCAAAAACCTTAATATCCTGGTTACAGGACATAAAGGGTTAATTGGAAATTACCTTTTTACTGGGTTAAAAGAAAAAAACTTTAATGTTTTTGGAGTTGATAAAGGATTTAAATCCAGTGAAAAGGAGGTTTCTTTTGATTTAAGTAAATCCTTTGATTTAAAAAATTTAAATGATGAGAAAGCATATAATTTAATCCAAGATGCTGATATTATAATACATTGTGCTGCTGTTGTAGGTGTTGATAATCACATAACAAAAACAGATTCTTTTATCACAAATTGGAAAATTGATAAGAATTTACTTGAGAATTTAAGAGAAAATCAAACTTTCATATATTTCTCTAGTTCAGAGGTTTATGGTTGCAGCAATGGGTTTTTAACACCAAGTTCAAGTTTAAAGTTTTCAAGTAAGAAAAGAAGTAACTATGCACTTGAGAAATTATTTGTTGAGAGATATATACAAGAGAAACATAAGAAAAGTGTTATTTTAAGGCCTTTTAACATAGTTGGAAATCATAAAACACAAAAAAAAGGCGTTTTTGCAGAATTTTATAAGAAAGCAAAAGAAAATAAGGACATTATAATATATCAAGACCCTAATGGAAACTTTAGTTCAAGGGTATTTTTGAGTATTGAGGATTTATTTAAAGTAATTTTAGGCATTTGCAAAACACCAGAAAAATTTGAAAATAAAATTTTCAATGTTAATAATAATCCTAATCAAAGTATTAGTATAGTTCAGTTAGCAGAAAAGTTTAAAGAAACCTTAAACTCAAGTTCAAACATTGTTTTTAAAGAAGCAAGAGAAAATGATAGTTTAATTTTACAAAGAACACCGGATTATCCGGAAATTTTTGAACTTTTAAAAATTAAAAAATTAAAAACTTTAAAAGAAATTTTTAATGATTTTATCATTTGAAATTTAAAATCTACTTTAGTATTCAAAAATAACAAATATACTACTAAAGTAGATTTTTTGTTTTTTTTTTAATTTGTATATATTATATAAATTCAAAAAAAAAAAATCAAAAAAATTTCACTTTAGTGATAAAATTTAAGGTTCTTTTAAGGAATTTTTTGTTATAATTATAACATAAATAAGTTAAATACTTATTCGTTCTTTTACTTAATGGGCTTGGTAAAGTTTCGATTTAAGGCAGAAATGTTTTATTCGTTGTCTCGGTGGTTCCGTAATAACTAACCAAATAGAAACGCAGAAGAAAAACTTTTAGCAGCATAATTAGGAAATTGCCTTTAGAAGGCATCCTAAATGCTGTAATCTCAACCATTAAATCACTGGTATATGTGGTTTCTTTGGAAAGTTTGATTATAGGCACCAAAGTATCAAAAATTACCACTTTAGTGGTATCTTTATTATAATCTCCTCCATTAGGGTTACAAATGGATTCCAGGCGGCCTGAGCAGCTAGACGGCTAATTTGGTTATTAGAACAAATAACCCGGTTTACTTATTTTTGGAGTTCAAAAAATAAGAATAGGCATAACACGAAACTACAAAATATGTTTTAAAGACTCCGGTGCAACTCCGGACAAGTCCACCATTTTTTACAGATTAAACTAACTAAAATACAAGAAATCTACTTTAGTAGTATTTTGTCTTTGATAAAATTTGTATTTTATAAATGTTAAAATGCTTTTATACAAAAGAAAGGAAATAACTATGAAACTTAAAAGTAGAGGCGAGAATCTTTCACGGAAAGAACTGGAAGAACTTGCTAATAATTATGTTATATCAAAACACGCCTTTACAAGGCTAAAAGAAAGAAATTTATCACCTGATAAAATTAAGGATATTATCCTAAACCCCTATTTAGCATATTTTAATACTGATAAAAGTATAAATGTATGCAAAGACAATTACTATTACCTAGTTTTCACATATTGTGAGAAAGAAGGAAAATTTGTTTTGATAACATATAAAGAACCTTCAAAAAGTAGAGTATCAGTGGTTAAAAAGCAAATGTATGCAAGTTTAGGTTTAGACAGAAACAAATTCAAATAAAATTCCAAATACTCTACTTTAGTAGTATTTGTATTATATTTGTATTAAATTTATATAAAATACCAAATAACCACTATTAGTGGAGTTTTTGGTATATTTTGTATATTTGAAATCTTAACCAACTAGGAGTTATAATTTATCAATGAAATTAACAATTTTTAATGCTATTACTGATAATTTTGATAAATTCCCTAACTCCCCTTACAATGATAATTCTTTTAATTTTTATAACTCTCAAGAACTTTCATTAGAACAAGCATTTAAGGTAATGTCTCAAAATTATACTTTAGTAAATTACCTTAATTTAACACAAACAATAAGGACATATAGGCAGTTTAAAACCTTAAAACCTTATTTTGATACTCAAGACTACCTGATACTTGACATTCAAATAAAATCAAGAGAATCTTTAAATCAAATCATAAATTATTTTAAAAAATACAATGTGATATTAGGGGAATCCAGAAGTTTCAATGCAAAGGATAATTTTGATATTAAAGGAATCCTTAAGATTGAAAACTCTAGAAGTTTTGAACTCAAAAAAATCAATACAAAAATAAAAGAAGATATTGAATACTATGGAGAACTTGATTCCAGGACATATTTACCACATTATATTTCTCCATTAACTAAATGTAATATCCTTTATCAAAATACTGGTGAAATATTTTATCACTCAAATATAACCTCAAAACATAAAGAAACTCTACCTGTCTTTAAACTTAAATCAGATAATTATAAAGATTTGTGTAAAGAATATTTTAAAAATTATGGTTTAAAGAAAATTGGTGATAATCTTTATCAAAAAGATAATACCATATATACTTATAATCCAAATATTCCTAGTGTTATGTTAGCACAGGATGGTTTAAATCATATTCAAATTAAAGAACCTATAAACATTATTCAAAAAAACATAATACAAGAAAGAATTTCTAAATACTCACCAGATGTAAGAATAAATGAAAAGTTTTTAGATGAAAAGATGCTAAAGCCTTTTGTAAAAGAAGCATTTAAAACCTATAATATTTTAGCAATTAAATCATATATGGGAAGTTGTAAATCAGAGGTTATTAAATGTTTAATAAAAGAAAAGAAAAAGAAAATACTGGTAATTACTTCAAGAGTTTCTTTAGCAATAGAATTTAACAAAAAATTCAATATTCCTGTTTATTTGAATATAAATTTTTCGAATACTTTATTATATAATAAAATCAATTATAATAAAGGGGATTCTCTAATTTGCCAATATGATAGTTTATTTAAGATAAATCCTAAAGATTTTGATATTGTTATTCTAGATGAGTTTGTAAGTGTTTTATTACATAGCATTGATAATTTAAGCAAAAATAAAAAAGAAGTAATGGAAAAGTTCTTAATGTGCTTAAAACACAAGAAAGTAGTAGTTTCAGATGCTTTTCTAAATGACTATTTACTGGAATTATTTGAAGGAAAAGTTTTTAAAGTTGAGAACACTTATAAAGATTTAATTGATATAAAAGAAAGAGATAATAATGGGTTTTTTGCAGAAATTAAAAAATCATTAGAAAACAATGAGAAAATAACAATTTCTACAACCTCATTAAGTGAGAATTTACTTCAAAGAGTAGAAAGTATTTGTGGATTATTAGGCAAAACAAAAACAATTATCACAGGTAAAACAGATTTGAATAATAAAAATGAGTTCATAGAAGAGTTTAACTCAATGAACTTCAATAATGATATTTTGATATTTAGCCCTGTTTTAACCATTGGTGTTTCTATTCAAAATGATATAAGTAAGCATTTCCATTATGATGGTTCAAAGTCAGTAAATACAATACAAAGTATCCAGATGTTAGGCAGAAGTAGGAAAATTGGTAAGGTTTTTTATTTTGTTGCTGATATTCAAAATTACACTAGCATAGATACAGAAAGTGATGAGGAGTTTTTTATTAAAAACAGGATATTCAATGCAGATTCTAGTTTTTATTTGAACTTGAATAACAAAGGCGAAATGGAACTAAATTATCTAGGAAAATACTTTTTTAAAATAAGAAAATACTTAAAATACTTGCAAAGTAACACAAATAAGGCCTTTAACTCATTATTAAAGGATAATTTTAATACACAAGAAAGGTTAAATTATGATTGAAATATCACACGAAAGTCCAATAAAAATGCTTAAGGAATCCTTAAAGTATAATGATTATGATTACTGCTTGGTTCATTTGTTAGAAAAACATAAAGAGTATTTGGATTTTTATACTAAAAGTATTAAAACTAGAAAAATGTATTTAGATAATTCTATATTTGAACTTGGAAAAGCATTTGATAGTGAAAAGTTTAAATTGTGGTGTGAGTATTTTTGTAAAATAAATGAAAAGAATTTTTATTACATTGTTCCGGATTCTTTAGAAAACATAAATGAAACTATCCAAAACTTTGATAATTTCAAGTATGATAGGGGTAATAGAATTGGTGTAGTTCAAGGCAAAACTAAAAAAGAATGTATAGAGTGTTTTGATTATATGAAAGGTAAATGTGATATAATTGCCATTTCATTTGATTATAGTTGGTTTGGGTTAAAAAAATCTTTAATAGAAAGAGCAGAAAATCGTGTAAAATTCTTATATGAACTTAAAGAATTAGGAAAATTGAATAACACTAAAATACATTTATTAGGTTGTTATGTTCCACAAGAATTTAAAATGTATGATATACCAGAAATTGTTAGTTTAGATACAAGTAATCCTGTTTTACACGGATTATTAGGCATTTCTTATACTAAAGAAGGCTTAAGTTTTAAGGAATCTTTAAAACTTGCAGATTTAATTGATTACAATAAAGAAATACCAGATATTACATATTTTAATATTGGTATGTTTAGAATTTTTGTAAATGGAATTTCCAACTAAGAATAATATCACTAAAGTGATAATTTTTATTTTTTTTTGAATTCATATAATATAATACAAACCAAAAAAAATTTTTTAAAATATAACAAAAAATATCACTTTAGTGAAATATTTGTTAGTTTTAATATTTGAATATTTGAATATTTGAATATTTGAATATTTGAATATTTAATCAAAAAAACATTACAATTATAAAAAAGGATTTACAATAGAAAAGTTATTTGAAGCATTTTGGCAAGATATTGATACTCCCTGGATTTTTTATGAAAGATATTTGCAAAACGGAAAGACATTTATTTCAAAAATCCCTTTAGAGCCTGAATGCTACATAGAAACTCCTAATGGAGAATACTCGTTTATCCTTGATAAATCAGTAAAGCTTAAAAAAGTCTTAAAAAAAGAGGCAAAAAAACTAAATGTTAAAACCTATGGTAGTAATAATGTTGGGTTAGAATGGATACGCAGAAATTACTGGACTTTTGAGAAATCCTCTTACAATATGAACCCTAGAGTTTTTGCACTTGACATAGAAACTACTGCCTTTGGATCAATTGACACCAAAAATTGTCCTGAGGAAATTGTAAGTATTCAAGTATTTGATTTCTTTACTAAAGTAAATTATATCTTTTCTTTAGAAGATTTTGATATTGTAAATCACACGAAAGATAATAAGTATTTCTTTGATAATAGAGTATATGATTTTGAAGTAAAATTCTACAAACTTGAAAGTGAAGAACTTTTATTAAAGGCATATTTTACTTTAGTAAAGTCGTTAAATCCTTTAATCGTTGCAGCCCATAATGGAGAAGGGTTTGACTTTGCTTACTTGTTTAAACGGGCAAAGCTTTACAATCTGGATGGTTTCTCTCCATTTGGTAAATCAAAATTGCAAGAAGAAGAAACAAAAGACGGAAAACTAAAATACAATATAAGAGCACCGGGCGTTTTTTATATGGATAGTATTGCTTTATATAAGAAATTTGGTGAGGATACAAGGACAAGTGCTTCATATTCTTTAGATGCTTTAGCAAGTAAAGTATTAGGAGAAAATAAAGTAGAACACGATTGCTTTAGTTCTTTTGATGGGTTTAGAACAGGCACCTCTTATATAATACCAGACAAAGAACCTCCTAAAGAAAGCATTTTTGAATACAAATTATATCAAGCATATAAAGAAAATAACAATGAGAAATTTGTTAAGATTTCAAAAGAATATTTTATACATTATTCAATAATTGATACCTACTTATTATATCAATTGATTGATAAAATGAAAATAATTGATATTATGGTTGGTATTGCTGCAACTATGGGGACTCAATTAGACCAAACATTAGGCATTATTTCAACTTGGAGTATCTATATGAGAAACTATGGATTATCAAGGAATCTAGTAATGCCTGAAAAGGATATGAATGAGGAGTATCAGGAGTTTAAAGGTGCCTTTGTTAAAGACCCTGTAAAAGGTAAATGTGGATGGACTTATTCGGTGGATGTTACTTCAATGTATCCATCACAAATAATGGCATTTAACATCTCAACTGATACTTATGTTAATTTTAAGGATATTCCTAAAGAAATAAGAGATAAGGCACTTGAATTAGGATTAAGTGAGGATGAGGAATATCATTTAAACAAATATAAAGAAAATCCTGAACCATATTTAGAGTATTCAAAATTATTGGAAAAATACAATTTATGTGGAACATTGATAGGCACTTGTTTTAGAAAAGATGAAATTGGTATTTTGCCTGATTTGGTTGAGAAAGTATTCAAAGCAAGGAAAGCAGACAAGGAAAAAATGCTTGAATATGAAAGATTATTGGAAGAAACAAAAGACCCAAAATATGCTGAACTTGTGAAAGCTTATGATAATTTACAATTAACAAAGAAAATCCTAATTGTTGGTGTTTATGGTGCAAATGGAAACCCTAATTTTATATTATTTAACCCTAAAATATCAGCAAGTATCACAGCAAACTCTAGATTTTATGTGAATTTGTTTTCCAGGAATGTTGATGAGTTTATGATGGATAAGTATGATGAGAAAACCTCCTTATTGAAGTATAATGACACTGATAGTGGCTACTTTGAAGTCCCTAAAAAACTAATAAATCCAGAATTGTCTAAAGACAAACAAACGGACTTAATTAGTGATTGGGTAGAAAATGAAATCCAACCTATTATTAACAAATCTTCCAGTGAATTGGGAGTTTTGTTTAATGCTTTGGACTCCACAAGGATTTCAGCAAAACGAGAAGCAATATCAGATTCTAGTGTTTTCATTGCTAAAAAAAGATACATAATGAGAGTAATAGACTCGGAGTTTGTAAGGTTTAATCCTCCAAAGATGAAAACTATGGGAGTTGATTTAGTCCGTTCCACAACTCCAGTATTTTCTCAAAAATATTTAAAAGAAAGTATTGAGATTATTTTGGACTATACTGAAAATGATTTGAAAGAATGGATTAAAAAAGTAAGAAATGAATTTCAAAAACAACCATTACTAGAAATTGGTAAAGTATCAAGTGTTTCTAGTATTAAATATGATTTAAAAAAAGATAAAAGTATTCCTATAAATTCTAGAGCATTTATTGTAACAAACGAATATATAAAAAATAACAATTTAAACTCAAAATACCAGTTACTGGAATTAAGAGAAAAGGTTAAAATGTTATATTTGAAAACTCCTAATCCTATGAACTCTAATATATTTGCTTATAACGATGAGAAATTTGCTAATACTATGAGAGAGTATATTGATTGGGATTTATGTTTTGAGAAATTCTTTTTATCTCCATTGAAACTAATGGTTGAGGTAATTGGATACAGATTAGAAAAAAATAATGAGGAATTAACAGAATGGTAAAGACATTTGGAACAGAATTGGAAATTGCGGATTGGAATTGTGTAGAATGCACTCCTAAACTTGAGGCTATTGGAGCACAAAGAAATTTAAATGAGTTTGGTATTTTTAATACCTCAGGAGTATCAGTTGACCCTTCCTTAAAAACCTGTATCCATGGGGGGAAATAAATTCTAAACCTACAGACACAATAGAACAGCAAATATCTCACTTACAAGATATTTGGAAAGTATTGGATAAATTCACCACAAACCATACCACGCATCTACATTTGCATATAGGAATCCCTGGGATTAAGGAAGATTTAAAAGCATTGCAAACCTTACAAAAATGGGGGTTTAAGCACCAAGAATACTTAATATCCTTATTTGAAAAAGATGTTAGAAATGCTGGAGAAAGAGGGAAGCCTCTTTCAAGAGAAAGAAAATTAAGAATTTGTAGGTTTAATGCAGACAAAGTTAGAAGGGGACAAGAGGCAAAAACATTAGAAGAATTTTATAATTCTAATTTTTCTTTAAATAAAAAAATGTAAAAATAAACTTTACTTTTAACAGGCAATTTATAAACATTTTTCAATTGTGGCAAAGTAATACAATAGAATTTAGAATGTTTAGTCAAACTAAAGATTTAGAATTGATTAAAAATGCTTTTGAGTTTTGTGATGCTTGTGTAGAATATGCTTTCAAGGACAAAACACCAGATTTTAATGATTTTAAATTACCAGTTGGAGCACCCTTTAATCAAGAAATAGAGGATTTTGGTGTTAAAACAAAACTCCATAAAGACTATTTAAAGAAAACTACTTTACAAAGAATAAAATTTTTAAAAGAACAATTAGAAATAGGCAGAATTACTGAAAAGGATTTAGGAGTTGATTTTAACTCAATTTTAAAGGAATATAATATTTAAATGCAGGACAGAAGATTTGAAGTTTTTGAGTTTTCAAATAAAAACAAAATACCTTTACTCCATTGTGATATGTTCCCCTATAATGGGGAATATGTAGTAAACTACAATTTAGCCGAGGATTTGATATTAAATGCTGCTGTTGGATTTGCAGAAAAATCAAATGTTTTCATTTATGGAGTATGTGGGTTTTTGTTGCATAGAATAGAATGTATAAAACTAAACTTAAACTCAAAACTTAAAAATTCCTGTGTATTATTCAATGCTGGTGGTTCAAATAATCCTTATTGTAAGGATTGGGGGTTAGGGCATCAGTTTTTTGAAGATTTAGAATTGTTTAAGGCTTTTGGAATTGAAAACTATACATTAGAAAATCAGGTTTTTAGTGATTTAATGCAAGAAGTTTTAAAAACTCCTGGATTTAAAGTTGTAAGAATTTAAATAAAACATTATTATATAATTTAACAAAAATAAATCCTATAGGATTAAACTTGTTAAATTTATATAATTTTACAAAATTATATTTGTTAAATTTATATATAAACAAATTTAACAAAAATAAATCCTATAGGATTAAACTTGTTAATATTATAAATTTAACAAAATAATACTCTAGTATAAAATTTGTAAAAGATTTGAATTCTTAATCTAAAATAAATTATAATGAAAATAAAAGGTAATTGATGGAACAAATTTTTCAAAAACTAAAACTTGGAAACAGAACAATAAGTGTTAGAAACTGGAAAGTTCGGGACAGATTAAAACTTAAAGAATCCTTAAAAAATACTTCAAATGAAACAAAACAGCAAGAAATAACTTTAGACATATTGGTATATGGTTGTTTAGAAAAACCCGTTGCTTTAAATGAGGATGAACTTGAATACCTATTCACAATGTTAAGAGTTAATTCTATTGGAGATGAAGTAAAGTTTAAGTTTACTTGTCCTAATACTGATTGTAATGCAGAAAATGAAATTAAATTAAAACCTTCAAAAATCTATAAACCTTCTTTCAAAGAACTAAAAAACATTAAAGTTCCTGGAATTGATATTGAGTTGCAAGAAGTTAGAAATGTTGAATACTATAATACAAAAATAAAAAACTCAACTTCACCATCTTTAACAGACTTAATTTTACACATAAAAACCATAAATGGTGAAATGAAAAGTGAGGAAATGATTAACAGGATTTTTGAGGAGCTTGACACTAAAGTAATGGACGAAATATTGGATAAATGGGATGAAATGAGATTTACAATTTCAAGAGAAAATAAGTTAAAATGTCCTGTGTGTAATACAGAGGAAGAATTTTACTTCGATGAGATTCCTAATCTAATACCAGAGAAATGGTTTAGAAGATAAGGAATATACCAGTAAACTGGTATTTAATAAACTTGTATTTAAGTAAACTTAATTTCCAGTAAACTAGTATTTAAATAAACTTATAGGGTAAAAAATGAAAGAATTAGTTAATTTAGAATGTTTAGAAAAAGAATTTAAACAAGAAACCTTTAGATTTAAAGAATATAAAGATTTTTTTGATGATTACTTTATAGTTCAAATGAATTTAGACAAAACACAAGAATTTAAAGAATATGGTAAATTATTACAAGAACAAATAAAAGCATTAAAAAATTATATTGATGCTTTAGAAAAAAGAATTATTTTGATTAAAAGCAATATTGAAAAGTTCAGTTTTTAAGGATTTTAATGTTCTCGAAAGATATAATTGATAAACCAAATATTGTTATTCTAACAAATCTCCAAGATATTGGAAAACTTGGTTTAATTAAACAAATGAATAGTTTTTTTAATAATACAAAAATCTTTAAAAATAATTTAAAAGTTTTGGATATTGAAAAGATACAAGATACAAAAAATCCTGATTGTGATTGGTGTTTAACATTATCAGGCAGTATTAAAGATATTGATTTTGTTAAAAGTTCTAAAATATTCCCAGATTTAGTAAAAGTTTCTAATTATGTTAAAAATCTTTAAATTTTTTAACATATTGTATTTAATATGTTAAAAATCTTTAAATTTTTTAACATATTGTATTATAATAAAAATTAAAAAAATTTCACTTTAGTGATAATTTTTAAGGTTCTTTTAAGGAAACTTTTGTTATAATTATAATATACAAAGGAGATAAAGATGCAAACTATAAGATACTTGGGAAGGAATATGATAAAGACACTTACTTCAAGATTATTCATAATATGAGTATATCTCTAAACTTTGCTTTTAGATATAGGGATATTTGGATTTGATTTGACAGGGGTTAAAAATAAATGCAGGTTTAAAGCAAGGAGAACAAGAACAGACCTTAACTTTGGAATAACCCCAGAAGATTTAAAAATTCCAGGAATTTTTAAAACCTCCTCAAGGATTATAAAAGAGTTTGGTTATTTTAAGGATTATTGGAATGCAGAATTGACAGATGAGTTTATAAAAGAACATTTGGATTTCAAACTTTGGAAAAACTTGGAGGAGTTAGCATAATGACAGCACATACAATACTTGTAAGTTCAGTAACAATTTTAGGGATTTTAGCAATCTTTATTGCTTAAAATTAAAATCTTAATAAAGGGAAAAAATGAGAAATAATGGTGGAAAAACAGATTATTACAAAATAAATCCTAAATGGAAAATGGTGCAAGACATCATAGAATCCAGAGATATGAACTTTTCACAAGGAAATATTTTGAAAGCAGCATTTTGTTTTAACACTGAAAGGCACTCAGGAACTGATTATGAAAGAGAATTGAATAAAATTATTTGGTTTTGCAAAAGAGAGAAAAAAAGAATAAATAAACTCAAAAAATTGGATTCGAATAAAAATGTGGATTTTGAGAATATCAAAAAATTGGATTCTAAAAAACTCAAAAAAACAGCAGAACTAATAACAGATGAACTCTTATTGGATTAAAAATGGATTTTTGTGTAACTATGGTATTGTTTTTACTTGTTTTGGAAGCAATTTATGCTGCAAGTATCCAAATACCAAATAAATTTTAAAAATATTTTGATTTTTAATCTTTTTGATTGTATAATTTTATAAAATTTAAAAAGAAATAAAATTATCAGTTTACTGATAATCTATGGAATTTCAAAATTATAATTTTACAGAAAACATAACTAACATACCTAAACTAGGTATAACAGAGAGGTTAGTTATGTTTTGTGTGAATACTAGTATCACACTAAAAGTATTTAACACTTTAGTGTTAATATCTTTTTTTGGAAGCATTAGACCGACAGGTGAGATAAGTCAGTGATTTATAGCACTAGTCACTTCCCGGAATTTAGGGAAGTTCCGTTACTTTCCAGTTATTTTTGAAAGGCACCTTTACGGAGTTACTTGGCTTCCACCTGCTTTGAAGCAGGAAACTTTTTGGAATCTAGGCAAGAAAACCTTTCTTTCAAAATTAAAGGCAATCCCTAGGTCTTATTTTTGTAGGCAATGCCTAAAACTCATAGTTGGAGCATTTTGAACCAGTTACTTTTTAATTTGCAAAAGGTTGGCTACTGGTTCGCTTGGCTCTTTTACATTTTAAAAAATTTAAAATTTTTACTAAAGTAAAAATATTTAATTTTTATAAAGGAGATAAAATGATTTTCAAATTCAAAAAAGATAAACAAATCCTAAATCCTAGCTTATTTGATAATGAAATAGTTTTTATAGAAGAAAACTTAAATTCTTGTAAAAACTATAAAGAACTTGCAGAACTTTTAGTATTTTGCAAAGCATTAAATATCACATTTGGAAAAAACTCCCATATTTTAGCAAAATTATCAACAAATAGTATCAGTTATTTGAAAACTACTTTATCTCCTAAAGTTGGTGTAACATTTTTTAATTTAAACAATGAATATAATATAAATGAATTTGTAAGAACAATTTTAGAGTATATGAAAACATACAATAGAGTAGAAATACCTGATGAACTCTTTATGAACTTCCCAGAAACCAAATTACCAAAAGTTAATAAAGAATACTCCTTCGTTACACCGCAGGTGTATTTTGAAGAATTAACTAAAATATTGGCAAATTCCGGTAATCCTGGTAAAAAAGAAATTGATTTCTTAGATGAAACTTATTATTTAGAAGTTTTAAATGTTAATACCATTGAGAACAGAAATAACATTAAATTACTTTCAGAAAGAATACAAAATTTTCAATTTAAAGCAAAAGACACAGCACAAGTAAGAGAATTTATTACAGGATTAAGTAAAATAAGAACTTGTAACAAAACCTTTATTATGAAAACTTTAAATAATTTCAATAAAGGTGAAGTTTTAAGTGATTTCAATGCAAATAAAAGTTTTTGGAAACATTTAGAACACAATTTAAAGCCTACACAAAAGAAATATAAAAAATACAAAAATGCGAGAAGTTTCTTTAAACATTTAAAAGATAATGATTTAAAAGAATCCTATAACTCACAAGTTGAAAGAAGTTTCAAAACCTTAAGTTTACTTAAGTTCTATGAGTTTTGTAGTTTAAAGAAATCTCCTCAATATGCAGTGAGAAACTTAACAAAATACCTTAAACAAAATAAAGTTTCAGAGGATGAGTTAATTTCTTTAGTCCAAGTATTCAAAAAGCAAAAAGTTAAAACTAAAGTTTTAATTGAGTTATACAGGGGATTAACAAAACAAAGTAAAGAAAGGATTTTCAAAATTAAAAATAAGTTTCATTTTGATTATTTAGGAAAACCTAAAACATATACTTTTTTTGCAGAACAAATAAAAGATTTAATCATTAAGAAACTCTTAAAAGATGCTGAAACTTTTTTAAACATTACAAAAGATGTAAAATATGAAATTCCAGCAATTTCTAGAAATATAGAGGATTTAAAGAATGTCCCATTCCCTATTTCTACTGATAATTTCTTTAAGAATGAAAAGATTGGCTATATCACACGAGGCACAAAATTAAAATTAAGTGATTATGTAAAGGGTGATTACATTGTTTTTATTGCTTGGAGAAAAAAGGATTTTCAAAAAGACAGAATTGATTTAGATTTAAGTGGAATTGAGGTTTTAAATGATGATTTAGAACACCTAGACTATAATGGTTCAAACTACCAAACTTTAAAATCTAGTAATATGAAACATTCCGGAGATTTTACATATTGTGAAGAGTTTAATCCTTTAACAGGTTTAATCACTTGTGAAGCTATTTTGGTAAATTCTGGTTCAAATAATCTCCATTTTTGTGTAAATACTTTCAATGAAATATCTATGAAAGAATTAGATGTTTTTGCTGGTATTTGTGATGCTGAAAACTTTGAAGGTATAAGAGAAACTGGAACACTTGATATAGAGAAAACAAAATTACTTTTTGAAATATCACACGATTTTACAGGATTTTACAAGTTATTCAGTATAAAAGATGGTGAGATAATGCTGGAAGGCGTAAATGTCTGTGAGAATAGTTATACTTCGGTATATAGTGAAGCACATAACATAGTAGCATCTTCTAAATACCTTGAGAAGTTTGATTGCTTAAATGTCTATGATTTTGTGGAAAAACTAGGTATAAAAACATATAATCCTTATAAGTTAAAAATCTTATTGGATTATATTATAAATTGTTGATTTTGGTAATTCCAATAATTGGAAACCAAATAATTGGAAACCAAATAATTGGAAACCAAATAATTGGAAACTCCAGTATATAAAGGAAAAGAATGATTATTGAGATACGGGACATTCCGCAAAACTCCAAAATATCAAAAATTGTGGTTGATTTTGATAATGGTAATCCTAAAACCACTATAGTTGGTTCAAATGAAAAGACAGAAACTAACAATTATGATAATCAGGGGTTAGATTTAGAATTTTTGAACCAGGGAACTCCAGTATCTCAAGAGGTTGTGGAAAAACCTGTAATCCAGGACAAAAAACGAGAGATTAAAGTTTCTCCAAATATGCAAAATTTAAAAATATAAAAGATTTAAAATGGAAGTAAAATTATTACATTACACACCTGCCATATATGCTATAGAAGCAATAAGAACTTGTTGGGATTCTTTTGATAAATCGGATTCTAACAATTTTAAAAATACAAATAAATTGGAAATTGAGAATACCAGTAAACTGGAAATTGATAATACCACTAAAGTGGATTCTAAAAATACCAAATTAGGCGAAAATGACACAAAACTCTTAAGAAAAATAGTGCATACACATAAACACACTTCAACTATAGAGCATTTACATTTAACCTTTAAAATCAATGGAATTTCAAGGTTATGCTTACAAGAATTAGCAAGGCATAGGATTGCTAGTTATAGTGTAAAATCTAGTCGTTACACATTGAAAGAACTTACAAAAAATACGGATATACCAGAGGACACCTACTTAAGTAGTTTTTTGGTAAAATCCGGTAATGAAATTATAGATTATGAAAATATAAAAACACTAAAAACAATAAAACAACTTTTGAGAAGTAATATTAAAAATGATATTATAAAATATATGCTGCCTGAAGCATATAAGGTTGATTTAGTGTTCTCAATAAATGCAAGGGCATTAAGAAATCTTTTAGAATTAAGATTATCTGGTTCAGCACATTTTGAAATTAGAGAACTTGCAGATAACCTTTTGAAAGCAATTCCAGAGGAATATTCTATAATTTTTGAGGATTTTAACATTCTAACATAAAAACAAACTTAAATCCTATAGGATTAAATTTTGTTTATTTTAAATTTTTAATCATTGTTATTATATAATACAATATGAATTTTTACACAAAAATAAAAAATCTTACAGATAATCAAAAAAGAATGCTAATTGCAGAAAAACCTAATGCAAAATACAATCTTTTTTATCAAGCTCATCCAGAGTTAAAAAATGAAGTATTCTTTAAACCTGATAATGATGGATTTATAATACCTACAGGTTTATTAGAAATACTAAACCTTTGGAAAAAACCAGAAACTCCACAAGATTTTAAAGATTCTTACTTACCTGACATAGAAAAATTGAAACCATTTGATTTATATGATTTCCAATACAATGCCTTATATGATGCTTTATACAATGAAAGGCTAATGATTAAAGCAGCAACTGGTTCAGGTAAATCATTAGTAATTGCTTTGTTAGTTAAAATATTGGTGGGGAAAGGTTTAAGAGGTTTAATTCTGGTTCCAAATATCTCACTTGTTAAACAATTTGATAGTGATTTAAAGTCATACAATCTTTATTTAAATCCTTTACTGGTTGGTGGGAATGAGAAGGGATTTAAAAATATTGATAATTCCACTTTAGTGGTAAATTCAAAATCTAACAATACTGCAAATATTGATAATTCCAGTAAACTGGAAAACTCAAATAATGCAAATATAGAAAATAATTTAATTATCTCAACTTGGCAATCCCTAAAAAACAATATTCAAGTATGCAAAACATTAGATTTTCTTATCATTGATGAGGCACATTCAGCAAAGGCAGAGGAAATATACAAAATTGCTAAATCTTGTATAAATGCAAAGAAAATAATAGGTTTAACAGGCACAATACCTCAAAATGCCTATGATTTTTTAAAAGTTTCATCAGTATTTGGGTTACCAAAAAACTATGTTTCTCCTAGAAACCTTATAGATAGGGGTTTAGGTACCAATATAAAGGTTAATTTAATAAATATAAGATACAATAATTTTGCTATTCCTTATGGTTATAATGAAGGATTGAACTTTATAATTAAGAATCCTTTAAGGAATAATTTGATTGTTAATTTGGCCAAAAGACTAAATGGAAATACCGTTATTTTGGTATCACGGAATGAAATGGCTTTTAGGCTATTTAAAATGTTAATGCCTTGTAAAACTGATGAGAAATCTTACAAAGATTTAAATCTCCAAATGTTACACAATGTATTTTTTATAAATGGTTCAATACCTGGTGAAACCAGAGAAATAATAAGAAATAAATTGGAAAACATTGATAAAGGTATTTTAATATCAAATTACAGCATTATGGGGACAGGAGTGAATATTAAAAATTTACATAATTTGATATTTGCAAGTCCATTAAAATCATATATAACAATAACACAAAGTCTAGGGAGGTTGATAAGAACACACGACTCCAAGACTGAAGTAAATGTTTATGATTTAGCAGATTTTGGTGGTGTTTTTACAAATCAAAAAAAGAAAAGGATTGAGGAGTGTTATAAACCACAGGATTATAAGATTATTGAAAGTTCTATAGATTTTAGAGATTAACAAATATACCACTAAAGTGGAGTTATTTAAACATTAAATTTAACAAAAATAACAAAACTCTACTTTAGTAGTATATTTGTTTTTATTAAATTTAACAAAAAAAATGGTATAAAAGATAACAAAACATAATCCTACAGGATTACATTTTTTTAATTTTTTATTAAATTTAATTTTATTAAATGTAAAAATATTTGGGTTCTTAATCAAAAGTATTTTATAATATAATGTTGAGAACTCTTTAAAGGAAGTTAGCACAGGGTAAGGTATTTGACTTATCATTGTTAAACACAAATTTTTTGATTTAAATTGTGCTATGCACTTTTTGAATTCTTAAAAAATCCTTAAGGATACTTAAGTTCTTTTTGAT
>CAYPEJ010000048.1:0-19879 GCA_964409685.1 uncultured Anaeromicropila sp. | reverse complement strand
ACGAATTTATTCTCTGAATTTTCAAGGTTGTTTCACTATTCAATTATCAATGTTTCGCTGTTAAACAGCTTGCACAGTTTATCATATTAACTGTTTGTTGTCAATGTTTTTTTAACATTTTCAACTAACGGAGAAGGAGGGATTTGAACCCTCGCGCCGCTATTAACGACCTACTCCCTTTCCAGGGGAGCCCCTTCAGCCACTTGGGTACTTCTCCAATGCATAAGCATTAAGTCGGCTGACTTAAGTTTTTTTTAATTTTAAACGGAGAAGGTGGGATTCGAACCCACGGCCCCTTTCGGAGTCACCGGTTTTCAAGACCGGCTCCTTAAACCACTCGGACACCTCTCCATAAGTGCTTGTCTATTCTAACACTTTATTTTGTGTTTGTCAAGAACTTTTTTAACTTATTTTCAAAGTTTTTTTTGTCTTGCGCTGTCGTTTTGCCACAGCGACAAGACATATTCTATCATTATTCACTATGAATGTCAACTACTTTTTTTTAACTTTTTGTTTTTTTTAGACAATATACGTTTTCTAATTAATAAAACATCCCGCAAATCGACATTTTATCAGTCCAAATAACATTCTCCAACCTTCAAGTCATCTGGTGTTGTTATCTTAATATTTTCATAAGAACCTTCTACAACTTTTACTTGTAGCCCTAGCATTTGTTCTACGACCATTGCATCATCTGTGATATTAGACACATTTGACACGGATAACTTGTCATATGCTTCAAGTATAATATCTTTCCTAAATACTTGGGGGGTTTGTATCGCCCATACATATGCTCTGTCTGGTGTTTGAACAATTGTATTATCTCTATCTACAATCTTAATTGTATCTTTTACAGGAACTCCTAGTACACAAGCTCCGTGCACCTGAACACACTTTAACGTATCTTCAATATTCTTTTCTGATACAAATGGTCTTGCTCCATCATGAATAAATATATTATCTGCGTCAAGCGCTTCTTTTATACCACAATATACAGAATCGTATCGTTCATTACCTCCTGGTATGACTTTTTTTACCTTTTGAAAACCGTACTTATTTACTATTTTTTGTGTACAATAATCAATCTGGTCACGACCTACAACTAATATAATTTCGTCTATACATGCAGCTGTCTCAAAAGCTTGAATTGCATAAAAAAGAACAGGTCTGTTCCCAAGCATTAAGTATTGCTTAGGAACAGAACTATTCATGCGCTTTCCTTGTCCTGCTGCTAAAATGATTGCTACATTTTTTTCATTTTTCATTTTATCTTTGTCCTATCTTAAGATTTGGAACTGCATTTAAATCTAAGCCGTGTCTTGTGCCATTTAAGTATTCATAGTAACCAGCAACCCCTATCATTGCAGCATTATCGGTACAATAAATCGGAGATGGGTAATACAATCTAAAGTTATTCTTTTGACACACTTCTGACATACGAGCTCTTAGACCTTGATTTGAGGCTACACCTCCAGCTAGTGCTATTTTATTAATACCTAGCTCTTTTGCAGCTAATACAGTGCGCTTTGCTAATACATCTACAACGGATTCTTGGAAGGATGCTGCGATGTCTGCACAATTGATTTCTTCGCCTTTCATTTCACATATATTAATATGGTTTAAAACTGCGGATTTTACGCCACTAAAACTGAAATCAAACGGTGCATCGGCAATGTGACCTTGTGGAAATGTAATTGCTTTTGAATTTCCTTCTTTGGCTAGTTTATCAATCTTTGGTCCACCTGGGTAACCTAAGCCAATTGCTCTAGCCACTTTATCAAAAGCTTCTCCCGCTGCATCATCTCTTGTTCGGCCGATGATTTCATATTTTCCATAGTCATTTACTACTACTAAGTGTGTATGTCCGCCTGAAACGATTAAGCACAGAAATGGTGGTTCTAAATCCATATGTTCGATGTAGTTTGCGGATACATGACCCTCAATATGATGAACTCCTACTAATGGCTTATTGGTTGCGTAGCTAATTGCTTTTGCCTCTGCAACTCCTACTAGTAACGCTCCGACTAGACCTGGTCCATAAGTTACTGCAATGGCATCAATATCTTCTAGTGTTACTTCTGCCTCTTTCAAGGCTTCTTCGATTACTTGATTTATTTTTTCAATGTGTTTACGTGATGCTATCTCTGGAACAACGCCACCGTATAGTTTATGCAATTCAATCTGAGAAGAAATGACATTGGACAATACAGTTCTTCCGTTCTTTACTACTGCTGCTGCTGTCTCATCGCAAGATGATTCTATCCCAAGTATTAAAATATCTTCTTTCATTTTACTAACCTTCCATTCCGTCTTGTGAATCTTGTTTAGACTCTACTTCTGTTATCTGCCAGCCTACGATTTTCCATTTTCCTTCTTCATCCTTTTCTAGCAGGAAGAGTTCGTTGCTATGTTCGTAGTCTTCATTCTTTTTAATGGCGAATCCAACAATAATGGTTGCACATTCTTTTCCATCTACCTCTTTTGTATTCAGCGATGATTCATCGATTTCATATCCGATGATAGTTTTCTTTTCTTTCGTAAATGCGGCTACATCACTTTTTAAGTTTTTTAATTGCGTATCTAGTGCATTCTTTTCAAGTAATTGATCTGAAAATAGCGTACGCATTTGCTTTACAACATTTTTAGTTTTCTTGGCTGAAATATCATCATCGTATAGGTATTTTACCATTCGACTGTAGAGTTTTACGACTTCTCTCGGGGTTTCTGGATAACTTATTTCTAAATCCTTTGAACTTAATATGGTATACTCATCGGTAGTTATCTGGTTTTTCCCTGCTATTCCTGAGGTATAAATGTAATAGCCTCCAACAATAGCAATTAGACCAATTAATACAATTACATTCTTTGCATTGAATTGTAATTTGCTCTTATTCCTTCGAGTCACATTTTTCACCTTCCTTAGTTTTCATCGATAAATTCTAATGTTTTACTTCTTCTATCTTTGGCAACTATTGTACTGGAAAAAATCTTTCTTACGTCATCTACATATTCGTCTGGACGAACTAGAGATGGACTATAATGTGTAAGCCACAACTCTTTAACTTCTGCCGCCTTTGCTAATTGTGCTGCTTCATAAAATGTCATGTGTTTATACTCTCTAGCTTTTGCATCCTTATCTTTTTCACCGTACATTCCTTCACATATAAATATATCGGCATTATTTGCCTTTTCACTTATAACAGGTACTGGTCGGGTGTCGGTACAATAAGCTACCTTGATTCCTCTTCGTTCGGGTCCAAGTATCATGTCGGTAGTGTAAATTTTTCCGTCTAGTTCTACTGTTTCACCTTTTTGTAGTCTGCTCCATGCTTTTTGTGGCACATTATTGGCTGCTGCTTTTTCTGGCATGAATTTACCTGCTCTTGGCACTCGAATACAATATCCATAACAAGTTACATTGTGATTTACACGATAGTAATCTACTTGATAACCTTTTACTTGAATCGTTCCTTCCGTTTCCTTAAACTCATGATATACAATTGGAAAAGGAAGTTCTGGTGCAATTACTCGTAATGCATTTACTACACGTTCTAATCCCTTTGGTCCATATAGGTGTACTTCTTCTTTTCGGTCTGCATTTCCCATGGAAAGTAGTAAGCCTGGCAATCCGCTAATGTGGTCTGCATGATAGTGGGTAAAGCATATGGCATCTATATCATGAAAGCTCCATCCTTTTTCTTTTATGGAGACTTGTGTTCCTTCTCCGCAATCTATTAGAAGGCTGCTACCATTTAATCTAGTCATAAGCGCTGTCAGCCTACGATTTGGTAATGGCATCATTCCTCCTGTTCCGAGTAAGCATATATCTAACATATTAAATTCCTTTCTTCACGGTTACAATTGACATACTTAAACATATTACCATAGAATTATTTTTTATTCAAATCATTGAATAGATTCCATCATAAATGAATGCCTTGTTGAATTATTCTATTTTGCTCAAAAAAAGAGAGACCTAAGCCTCTCTTTACATCGCTTCTGTTTTCTTGATAACTTGAACCGGAATCTTAAATTCCTTAATCATTTTATCATAACATTGCTCACACATATTAAATTTATGAATTTCTAAATCTTTATTCGAAAAGTATCCCCACTCTTTTTTCACTTCGAACAGATCTTGCTTTAATATTCCGTTTTTTATTTCTATTCCCCTACCACATACATTACAAAATATTTTTTCTACAGCCATCTGCTTATCCCTCCTACGGAACATTATGTTCTTTATTTGATTTGAAAGTAAATCAAATTAGAAATGTACTATTTTAAGTGCTCTATACTTCTAATTCTTCTGATTCTCTTAACCACATGATAATCCCATCTTCTACTGGTTTTTCATAAAAGTTTTTTCGAATTCCTTCTTCTTCAAATCCAAGTCTTTTGTACAGGCTAATTGCCCTTGAATTACTTACTCGCACTTCTAAAGTGTATTGTTGTAAACCTTCATTTTTTCCTATTCTAAGTAATTCACTTAGCATCTCGTAACCGATGCCTTGCCCCTGTGTATCTGGTCGAACTGCAACATTGGTTATTTGCCCCTCGTCTAATACACCCCAGATACCACAATAACCAATGACTTCTTGTTTCTCATCTTCGGCCACTACATATATGTTATGCCTATCTGACATTGAATTCATAAAGTCTTGTTTGGTCCATGGTTTTGAAAATAATTGTTGTTCTATCTGGACCACACTATCAACATCTTCTTCAGTCATCAAACGAATATTCATAATCCCCCACCTATTCTTGAGCTTGTCTTAACTGTTTCTCTTTGAGTTCCCTTTCGGCCTGCGATAAACGTAAATAATCTGGTTTATGTTCTACAGCACTTTCTACTTTACCTTCACCAAAATACTTAGCTCCTAGTACTGCCACTGCACCAGCCCTTTGTCTTGCAAGATGTGCAGGTGCAAAATAACATTTAGACTGTAAGTTCTCTTTTAATTTATCCTGGAATACTGGTATTCCATCTCCGATAAAAGTAACAACCTCATCCATTTCCTTTAACCTTTCTATCAATTCATCGATTGATATGGCACAAGGACTTAGTATTTCTACCATCTCATTTCCATTACAGCGATATACTCCTGTATATACTTGGTCTCTTCTTGCATCCATAATTGGACAAACAAGACCTTCTGTATGATATAAGTTATAAGCAAGTCCTTCAATTGTTGAGATTGAAATAATTGGCTTATTCAATGCTAAACCTAAACCTTTTGCTGTTGCACTTCCAATTCTAAGTCCAGTAAACGAACCTGGCCCAGAAGCGATTGCAATTGCATCTAAGGTATTTAAATCAAAGTCAATCATTTTAACAACTTCATCTAACATTGGGAGTAATGTCTGAGAATGTGTCTTTTTATAATTGGTTGTATATTCCCCTATGATAACGCCATCTTGTAAAATTGCTATGGAGGCAACCAAACCTGAGCTATCAAGTGCTAATATATTCATAATATTTTCTCCTCCAATGTAATTCTTCTATAATCAAAGCCCTTTTCTAGTTGCTTTTCTATCGTAATTACTCTTACATTTTCAGGAAGTATCTCCTTGATTAAACTTGCCCATTCAATCAGACAAACACCTTGTCCGTAGAAATAGTCTTCGTAACCTAGTTCATCCATCTCTTCTATGTCACCAATTCGATATACATCAAAGTGATAGAATGGCATGTTCCCTTCTTCGTAAACTTGAACAATGGTGAATGTTGGGCTATTTACTGGTTCTTTAATACCTAACCCTTTTGCAAACCCTTGTGTAAATACTGTCTTTCCTACTCCTAAATCACCAAGCAAGCAATAGACTTCACCTGGCTTACATTTCTTACCTAGGTTTTCGCCTATTTGAAATGTGTCTTGTGTTGAATAGCTCTCATATTTTATTATTTCTTCCATTTACACTGCTCTTCTTTCACATGTTGTTTGATAATAGATTTTACTACATTGTACTGTTCACTGTATTGATTCTTTGGAAAAATAAATGCACTAATTGGAGATGTATATACAAAAATACTTTTTCTTGTTTCAATTACTTTTCTTACATCTTGCCATGTAATCTGTGCTTCTTCCTCTTTTTGCTGTACCTTTATTCCTTCATCATTCAGTGTGTATTCTAACGGTTCTTTAAACATTGGAATTGCTTTTACTTTCTGAATGGATGATAATTTTAATTGTAATGGTTGCACAACAAGAAATAGTGCACCAATTAAAAGCAAAATAATATTTTTACTTGGTTCATTGGTTTGAAATGAGAGTAACAGGTAAATAAGTGCTGCTGCACTAATAATAACACCGAATAAGCCAGAGAAGTGTGTATAATTCTGATGCACTAAAAAGTGATGCATATCTGCTGGCTGAATCTGTATACTTAATTTTGTTTCTTTTTCCACTAATATACCTCGTCTTTCTATTAATACAATATTTTACCCCCATTGGATTTACTCATACTATGAATTATATCAAATTGAAATAAAAAAACAAGCTGTATAATTGTATTTCACAGCTTGCTTTTCTTATATCTTTACTCTATTTATCTTTTAATCCTCTCTGAGGGCACTTCTTATGAGCTTATAAACCCAATATCCTACAAATCCAATATATGCACCTTTGAACAAATTAAATGGTGAGATGCCGATAATAACGAGTTTTTCAACGCTATTAATTGCAGGTATGGTTTTGTTAGCGATTTCGATAATGCCATCCATGCCACCAAATACAACTGCATAAAGCGGAAGCATAACGAAGTAGTTCATAAACGCTCCTATTAATGTCATGACAACAGTTCCTACTGTACAGCATGTAATGACTTTTCTTCTCCCTTTCAATATCTTGTATAGGGAACATACGGTAAACATATAGGATGCTGATATTACAAAGTTCGCTAACTCCCCTACTCCTCCTGTAAAGGAACTTGTTAATGCTTTTATTAGATTCTTTATTAATTCGATGATTACAGCAGTCATTGGACCATAGGCTAATCCTGCTACTAATGCTGGAATATCACTAAACTCAAATTCTAAAAATCCCAAATAGGAAATCGGAAGTTTTAACAACATAAGTACATAGGATAGCGCTGAAAACATTGCGATAATAACCATTTGTTTTGTTGTAAATTTTCTTTTTTGATTGGAAACACTTGATTTATGCGTATTTGACTTTTGACTTGTTTCACTCTTTACTACCATGTTTTGCATCATAATAATTACATCCTCCTTAAAAGTTCTAAGTAATCATTGGGTTGATACTTATTGTTCTGTAGAATGAAACAAAAAAGCCCCTAATCTAAAAGATCGGGGGCTACAAATGACTATAATACGTCCGTTTCATTCTTCTCACATCCAGACTTTACTGTCGGTTTTGGAATTGCACCAAATCAACCTTTCGGCTCGCGGACTTTACCGCCGGTCGGGATTTTCACCCTGCCCCGAAGAACTTCTATATTTTTTTCTATTCTAAATCCATATATTAATATTGTCAAGAAAATTTCCAAGTTACTTACAATTATAATTTCATTGTAAGTTGAATTCTTTTCTTTTGTAAATCTACACTCATCACTTTTACTTCAACAATATCTCCAACGCTGACTACATCCAATGGGTGTTTTACAAACTTTTTGCTGGATAACTCGGAAATGTGTACTAATCCATCCTGATGTACCCCGATATCTACAAATGCCCCAAAGTCAATTACGTTACGAACCGTTCCTTTTAGTACCATACCTGGCTCTAGATCTTTCATTTCTAAGACATCAGTACGTAGGATTGGTTTTGGCATCTCATCTCTTGGATCACGTCCTGGTTTTTCTAGCTCTTTGATGATATCGTCTAGTGTAATTTCACCGATTCCTAATTCTTCAGCAATTTTACTACGATTTTTTGCTAGTAAACTAAGACCTGTTACTCCACCTTTTACATCTTCCATTTTGTAACCTAACTTTTCTAGAAGCGCTTTGGCTGCTGCATAACTTTCGGGATGGACACTTGTTGCATCTAATGGATTCTTTCCATCTATAATACGCATAAAACCTGCACATTGTTCAAATGCTTTTGGTCCTAATTTTGCAACTTTTAGAAGTTGTTTACGTTCTGTGAATTTACCGTTCTCTTCACGATAAGTTACAATGTTCTTCGCAATAACTTTGCTGATACCTGAGATATATTCTAATAAGGATGCGGATGCTGTGTTTAAATCTACGCCAACTTTATTTACACAACCTTCTACTACTCCTGTTAAAGCTTCACTTAGCTTTTTCTGATTCATGTCATGTTGATACTGCCCAACTCCAATCGATTTCGGATCTATTTTTACTAATTCTGCTAATGGATCTTGTAATCTTCTTGCAATGGAAGCGGCACTTCTTTGTCCTACGTCAAAGTTAGGAAACTCTTCTGTAGCTAGCTTACTTGCAGAGTAAACACTGGCACCTGCTTCATTTACGATAACGTATTGGACTGGTTTATTAATTTCTTTTAGCATTTCTACAATTACACGTTCCGATTCTCTGGATGCAGTTCCGTTTCCTACGGAGATTAATGTAATGTTGTATTTGTCTATCATGGCAGATACGATTTTCTTTGTTTCTGCTATCTTGTTTTGCGGTTCCGTTGGATAAACAACAACTGTGTCTAGTACTTTTCCTGTTGGATCTACAACGGCTAATTTACATCCTGTACGAAATGCTGGATCCCACCCTAATACAACTTGTCCTGTGATTGGTGGTTGCATGAGCAGTTGTTCTAGGTTTTTACCGAAAATCTTAATTGCACCGTCTTCTGCTTTTTCTGTTAGGTCATTACGAATTTCACGTTCAATAGCTGGAGCAATTAATCGTTTATAGCTGTCTTCAATTGTTTCTTTTAATACTTTTGTGGTATATGGATTTTCTTTTGCTATTACCTTTTTTTCTAAGTAGAGAAGAACTTTTTCTTCTGGGGCTACAATCTTTACAGATAGTATTTTTTCCTTTTCTCCACGATTAAGTGCTAGTATACGATGACCTGCAATTTTTGTTAGAGGTTCTTCGTATTCGTAGTACATTTCGTAAACAGTTTTTTCGGTCTTATCTTTTGCTTCCGAGCGAATAAAACCTTCTTTAAAGGTTACATTGCGGATATACATACGGTAATCTGCTTCATCAGAAATATTTTCTGCAATAATATCCATAGCACCTGCGATGGCTTCTTCTACAGTCTTTACTTCTTTTTCTTCGGATAGATATGCTTTTGCTTCTTCTTCTAGGGATTTATCTGTCATTTGAAGCATGATAATGTTAGCTAAACCTTCTAAGCCTTTTTCTTTGGCGATAGTTGCTCTTGTACGACGTTTTGGTCGATATGGACGGTATAAATCTTCTACGACTACTTGTGTCTTAGCTTGTAAAATTTGCTTTCTTAGTTCTTCTGTTAATTTACCTTGTTCTTCGATACTTGCTAAGACTTGTTGTTTTTTATCTTCTAGGTTTCTTAAGTAGGTTAGGCGTTCGCTTAAGTTACGTAGTTGCTCGTCGTTTAATGAACCATGTTGTTCTTTTCGATATCGTGCAATAAAGGGAATGGTGTTACCTTCATCTATTAACTTTACAGTAGCTTCTACTTGCCATAGTTCAATATTCAGTTCTTCTTTTAACTGTTTTAAAATATCCATGTATGCTCCTCTTCCTATCTTTTCATAATAAAAAATGTTGTCTGTTTTCATTATAATGAAGTAGATTCCAAATAACAATAATGATTAAGCGACATTTTTCTTGTTTATTTTCAAATCCTATTCTTCAATGAAAAAGGGCAACTGAATTTTCAGTCGCCCATAACTTCTTATCTTCTATTTGTTAAACTTCGGAAATTGTTTTTTCCCCGTCTCTCTATATCCAAGTTCTTCTGCTCGCTTATTCATTTTAAATGCTGCATATCGGATAAATTGTCCTGTTGCAATTACAAAGATACCTACATAACCTAGGTATAAAATACTTGCTGTTGTATCTGAAATAACATTTCCTAATGAATCACCTGCAAGGCCATTAATTACACCTGAACCGAAGTTAATCATGGTATGTATAAGTAATGTTACTATCATACCAAAACGTTGTCTTCCTTGTAAGATAAAGTATGCTAATAACACAGTTAACCCTACCTGTGTAATTAATACAAATATCTGTTGCATCAACTGGATATAGTACTCGTTTACATTTACGTGAACAAGTGCATCCACAACGGAATCTATGTTAGCTTGTGTCTCCCCAGTTTCAAGCATAAGCTCAGTTAACATACCCTCGTTTAATAGTACGGAACTAAATATGTTGCCCATCATGGTGTATCCAATGACAACTAATAGTTCTACTGCTCCGTGACCAAATCCTGCACTAAATGCTTTCCTATACGTGATTTTCCCCTTTAAAAACACTTTCAATACAAACCATCTTGCTAATAGTTCAAAACCTGCAGTAACAAAGGCTAGGAACAAAAGATACATTGCATAATGATTTTCAACTAAGTCGTCAAAACCTGAGACTGTTGAAATTGCATTTAAAAAGGGAAGTCGTAATGTATACTGTGCTGTAAAAAAGGTAAGTGCTCCATAAAAGAAACAAGCAAGGACTCCCTTCTCCTTATATCGTTTCACCATTACTATAAGCGCTATCGCAACACCTAAAATTGATGTTGCTAGAATGGAACCCATTGTGACTATCGTTGCGGTATCTACCATGTATTTTATTCTCCTAAAATAAAAGCGTCGTGAACTGCGTTCATCGCTAAATCTACATATTTTTCATCAATTAATACTGTTACTCTGATCTCAGAAGTAGAGATTTGTTTAATATTTACGCCACAATCGTATAATGCTTCAAACATTTTAGCTGCAACACCAGCGTTTGTCATCATACCTGCACCTACTACGGATACTTTTGCTACGTTCTTTTCTACATCTACTTCGTGACATTTTAAGCTACCTGCTCTATGTCTTTCAATAATTGCAACTGCTTCATCTGCTGCGTCTTCTGCAACTGTAAAGGAAATATCTTTTGTACCATCACGTCCAACGGATTGTAAAATGATATCCACATTAATATTATGATTTGCTAAATGATTAAATAATTTGAATGCAACTCCAGGTTGATCCTCTAATCCAATTACAGCAATACGAGCTGTGTTTTTATCGCAAGCTACCCCACTTACTAGCATCTTTTCCATATTTACTACCTCCTTAACAACTGTCCCTTCTGATGTATTTAAACTTGAACGAACCACTAACTGTACCCCATATTTTTTTGCCATTTCAACAGAGCGATTGTGAAGTACACCAGCTCCCAATGAGGCTAGCTCAAGCATTTCATCGTATGTGATTGCATCTAATTTTCTTGCCTTCTTAACAATACGTGGATCGGCTGTAAATACACCATCAACGTCTGTATAGATTTCACAAGCATCTGCATGTAATGCTGCAGCTAATGCAACGGCAGTTGTATCTGAACCACCTCTACCTAATGTTGTATAATCATCAAACTGGTTAATTCCTTGGAAACCAGTAACAATAACGATTTTACGATTTGCCAATTCATTTTTGATACGTTCTGTATCAATTCTCTTTAATCTTGCATTTCCATAGACTGGAGTTGTGTGCATTGCTACTTGGAATGCGTTTAACGAAATAGCAGGAACCCCTAATGAGTTCATAGCCATAGCCATTAAAGCTACTGAAGTTTGTTCTCCCGTTGTTAAAAGCATATCGAGCTCTCTTTTTGATGCGTTCGGATTGATATCCTTTGCCTGTGCCAGAAGTACATCAGTTTGTTTTCCCATAGCAGACAATACAACAACCACATCATTTCCTTTGTTGTATTCTTCAATACATCTTCTGGCTACATTAAAAATTCTCTCTTTGTCGGCTACAGAAGTACCACCGAATTTCTTTACTATTAACATAGCTGCCTCCTAATTTGTTCATTCCTTATTTATTTTCTAAAAATTCAGATAAAAGGGTGTATCCTTCTTCTAAATAATTGCCACTACTTTTTGCATCTTTTTCGTTGTAGTTCCAAGTATGTGATTCCTCTTTTGTACTATCATATAGCAAATACGGAACTGGATTGGATGTATGGGTACGAATCGCAATTGGAGTCGGATGGTCTGGCATAATCAACATTCTGTAATCAACGCCTTCTTGTTCCATTCTCTCTTTTACAATCTTGATAACTTTTTCATCGAGATATTCAATTGCTTGTAACTTTCGTTCCACACTGCCCTGGTGCCCCATTTCATCAGGAGCCTCTACGTGTATATATGCAAAATCATAACCATCTTTTGTTAGTGCGTCAACTGCTGCGTTTGCCTTTCCTTCATAATTTGTATGAAGGGTTGCATCAGCACCTTCGACTTCAATATTTTTAAGACCTGCACCTACTGCAATTCCTTTTAATAAGTCTACTGCTGATATCATAACACCTTTTTTACCATTTTTCATCTCAAATGAATCAAGTGCTGGTTTTGTACCTGCGCCCCAGAACCAAAGTGAGTTGGCTTTATTTAAACCTTTTTTCGCTCTTTCCACGTTTAAAGGATGGTTATTTAAAATATCATAGCTTTTTTTCATCATTTCTTTCAATAATGATTCTTTTGGTAGATAATCACCGATTACCTTACCAAGTATATCATGTGGTGGAGTTAAATCAACTACTTCTCCTTTATCCCATATTAGCAAATGTCGGTAACTTGTTCCCAAGTAATATTGGAACAATTCATTTTGCAATTCTTTTCTTACTTCGTCAAGTAAAATTTTTGCATCTTCGGTTGAAATTTCACTTGAACTGTGGTCGATAATGGTTTTTTCTTCATACGGAAGCTCATCATCGGATAAAGTTACGATATTGGCACGAATTGCAATATCTGTATCTTTCATATCTACTCCTATACTTAATGCTTCTAACGGAGAACGTCCTGTGTAATATTTTCTTGGATAGTAACCAAGTACTGCTAGATTTGCAGTATCACTTCCTGGATTCATTCCATCTGGTATTGTATGTACTAAGCCGATCTTGGCTTTCTTTGATAATTCATCCATACATGGTGTATTGGCATATTCTAGTGGAGTTTTGTTGCCCAATGCTTCGATTGGTTCATCTGCCATGCCATCTCCTAATACAACAACGTACTTCATTTTTCCCTCATTTCTGGATGGTGTTTGCATCCCATGAATCTTGGGTAATTCTCACATAGGATACAAGTATCACCTTTTCCCTAGCCTTTATTAAAATGCAACACGAATTCTAGATATCATATTTTCTAGACTCTTTGCTTTATCAGCAAAGTCTTTTTCTGTTACTTCTTCTGTAATAAATGCATATTCATCTGCAAAACCTGCATCTACTGTTGTAACAGTTCCAAATAATTCGTTTACTTTTCCTTCATTATCTGCTTTTGAACCACTTAAGCGTACAAAGAATTTTTGTTTTGCATCTTGGATATCTGCAAGTTCTAATTTTTCTTTGCTCCAAATTGTCATGATATTTGTTCCTAAGTGTTTTGCGGCATCTACAACGTCAGCCACTACTGCACTTGCTGTAGGAAGTTTTCCTGCTCCTTTACCATAGAACATAATATCCCCTAACATATTTCCGTGTACAAAGATTCCATTGAATACATCATTTACACTGTATAGTGGATGTTCACCATTTATCATCATAGGTGCTACCATAGCGTATACTTTTTTATCTACTTTTTTACTTGTTCCGAAAATCTTAATGCTTGCACCTAATGCTTTTGCATAAGTAATATCTTTGTCTGTAATCTTCGTAATACCTTCTGTATAGATATCTTCATAATCTACCTGCATACCATATGCCAAAGATGTTAAGATTGCAATCTTTCTACATGCATCATATCCTTCTACGTCTGCTTCAGGATTTCTCTCTGCATAGCCCTTTTCTTGTGCATCTTTTAATACAGTATCGAAGTCAGAGCCTTCTGTACTCATTTTTGTTAATATGTAATTTGTAGTACCATTTAAAATACCAGTGATTTCGTCAATCTCATCTGCTGTTAAGGATTGATTTAATGGTCTAATAATTGGAATACCACCACCAACGCTTGCTTCAAATAAGAAATTCACTTTATTTTCTTTTGCAATTGCTAAAAGTTCAGCACCGTGCTTTGCTACTAATTCTTTATTGGATGTACAAACACTTTTTCCTTTTTCAAGCGCTTCTTTTACAAAGTCATATGCTGGTTTTGTTCCTCCCATTGTTTCCACAACAATCTGAACTTCTGGATCATTTGCAATAATACTAAAATCATGAACTACTTTTTCTTGAATTGGATCTCCTGGGAAGTCTCTTAAATCCAATACATATTTTACATTAATCTCATTACCAGCTTTTTGACTGATGCTTTCTTGGTTCATGCTAAGTACTTCAACAACACCTGAACCAACTGTACCATAACCTAAAACACTAATATTTATCATATCGCGCCTCCTTAATTATTCTCTTGCTAATATCTTTAGTGAATGTATACCATTAAGATGTTCTAGCTCTTCAATCATTACTGCTGCATCTAGTATCTGGGGGGGAATCTGAACGCTTGTTGTTAATAGGGCAATGCCATTTACAGGAATACTTTGATGAATGGTCAAAATATTGGCACCATGTACAGCAATCTCTTTCAAAACATTTGATAACAACCCTGGCTCATCATCCATTTGCATCATAAATGTAATAGTCTTCCCTTTTGCATTCTCATGGAAAGGAAAGATATCATCTTTATATTTATAAAATGAACTTCGACTAATTCCTACGGCATCTGTTGCCTCTTGAATGGTGAGCTTACCTTTAGAATCAAGCAGTCGTTTCGCTTCTACTACTTTGAGAAGAACCTCTGGCAGTGCTTTTTCCCTAACTAAAAAATATTTTTGATTTTCTTTCATGATATCACCCCTGAATATAACCTGTTAAAATTTGTGTATGTACAGGAAATACACTTGTTCTTCCACGAAAGATATATTAACATAGATTTTTGTATAATGCAAGCTTACAATCTATATATAACAAAAAAGAATAGAACCCTCCTTGGGTTTCACCTTATCCAAAAGGAGGATTTCTATTCTAATTTTATTCTTATTCTATTTCAATTCCATTCCAAAATGTACTATTGGTTTTCTACAATATCTTGTAAATGTGCTGCCTGTTCCTTATCTAGTAATCCATCAAGGTTAATTACAAGAATTAAATTTTTATCTACATGTGCAACAGAGCCAATATATTTTGTCTGTTCATTGCGAATAATAGATGGGACTTTTCCTATTTTGTCATCACCCAATTCTACAATCTCTTTTACTAAATCTATCTCAATGGCAATCATTACACCATTTGATTTTGCTATAATTAATTCCCTTGTGTCTATGTCAATATTACTTGGCATATTAAATTTTTTACGCAAATCAAAAACTGGAATTACATTTCCTCTTAGATTAATAATTCCCTTGATACAGGCTGGTGCATTTGGAATTCCAACGATAGCAATATCTTTTTCAATTCCCAAAACTTCATTTACATCAATTCCATATAGCCCTTCACCAATATTAAAAATAATTTGTTTCATCATCGCCATATATTACCTCCACTTTCATAGCATGAATGAAATGCCCTTCGTTTACAAATCTATTTATTTACAAACCATTTTAGGTATGCATTAATAAATGGATCAATGTAACCGTCTAAGACATTGTTCACATTACCAATTTCCGCATTTGTTCTGTGGTCCTTTACCAGGGTGTATGGTTGCATAACATAGGAGCGAATTTGACTTCCCCAGCCAATTTCTTTTTGCTCTCCACGGATACTTGCTTCTCTCTGCATATTTTCTTCTTGCTTTAACATAAAGAGCTTTGCCTTTAACATTTGCATTGCCTTATCTTTATTCATATGTTGAGAACGCTCATTCTGACATTGTACCACTATGCCTGTTGGATAGTGTGTAATACGAATCGCTGAAGATGTCTTATTAATGTGCTGTCCACCTGCACCACTTGAGCGATAAGTATCAATTCGAATGTCATCATCTGCAATTTCAATATCAATGTCATCTTCAATGTCAGGCATAACATCACAGGATACAAAGGATGTCTGTCTTTTTCCCGCAGCATTAAATGGTGATATTCGAACTAATCGGTGAACCCCACGTTCTGCTTTTAAGTAGCCATAAGCATTTTGTCCACGAATCTCTAATGTTACTGATTTTAGTCCAGCTTCATCTCCGTCAAGGAAATCAATCATTTCACATGTAAAACCTTTTTTATCTGCCCATTTCTGATACATTCGGCACAACATACTTGCCCAATCGCAACTTTCTGTTCCACCTGCACCAGCGTGAAGTGTTAATATTGCATCATTTGCGTCGTAGTCACCCGAAAGAAGTGTTGAAATACGCAATGCTTCTAAATCTTCTATAAATGTTTCTAGCGCTGACTCAATCTCTGGAATTAAAGAAGCATCATTTTCTTCATATCCCATCTCTAATAAAGTTTCAATGTCTTCATATTCACTGCATAAGGATTCATAACTTTCTTTTGTTCCTTTTAAAGCCTTTAACTCTTTCATGGTATGTTGAGATTTTTCAGAATCCTCCCAAAAATTTGGTTCTTCCATCTGTCGTTCTAGCTCTTCTATTCTTAAAACCTTATTAGCCAAGTCAAAGTGAATCCCCCACTTCTTTTAACGGTTCTTTATAGTTAGCTAGTTTGTATTTATATTGATCTAGTTCAACCACGTAATCGCCCCTTTCAGATTTAAATTTGATTATGCATAAGTTTTTATTTGTATTAACAAGAATGAAAGTTACAGTAATTTAATTACTATAACTTTCATTCTTTTGCCTCAATTAATTTTGCTCGGCTAGATATGCCTAACTAATTGATTGTTATTGTAATCTTATCGTCTTTTTTTTGTAATAAGATTAGTTCTTATATTATTTTTTTTGCACAGCAGAATTTATACTTCTTGCCACTTCCACATGGGCATGGATCATTTGGTTGTACTTTTCTTTCCGCTCTACGAACAGGTTCTTTTACAGATTCTTGTTTGTTTGTACCTGTTACTTTTGCAACTTGTTCTCTTTCAATATTTTGTTCAATACGAACATGCATTAACGCTTTTACAGTTTCTTCTGTAATTGCTTCTGTCATTTCTTCGAACATCTCATATCCCATGAACTTGTATTCAACAGCTGGGTCTCTTTGACCATATGCTTGTAAACCAATACCTTGACGTAATTGGTCCATATCGTCAATATGATCCATCCATTTGTGGTCAATTACTTTAAGTAAAAGAACACGCTCTACTTCACGAATTTGTTCTGGTTCTGGGAACTCAGCTTCTTTTTCTTCATAAAGTTTTACTGCGATTTCTTTTAATTTCTGAATTAACTCTTTCTTCTTCATATGTTTCATTTCTTCGTCAGAAAGTTTTACTTCTGGCATTGGAATAATAGGAAGTAAAAGTTCATTCAATTCATTGATATCCCATTCTTCTGGGTCTTGTTCATCGCTAAGTACACGATTCACAGTTCTTTCTACTACATCAGAAATCATCTTGTAAATCGTATCACGCATACTTTCACCATCTAATACTTTTCTTCTCTCCGCATAAATAATTTCACGTTGTTCATTATTTACTGCATCATAGTCAAGTAAGTTTTTACGGATACCATAGTTATTATTTTCAATCTTTGTTTGAGCTTTTTCAATTGTATTACTTAACATTTTGTGCTCAATTGGTTCCCCTTCTGGATAACCTAAAGAATTAAATACTGTCATTAATCGGTCTGAACCAAATAGACGAAGTAAGTCATCTTCTAAGGATAAGTAGAATCTAGATTCCCCTTTATCCCCTTGACGACCAGCACGACCACGTAGCTGGTTATCAATACGTCTGGATTCATGACGTTCTGTACCAATAATTTTAAGTCCGCCTAAGTCTTGGACGCCATCGCCAAGTTTAATATCTGTACCACGACCTGCCATGTTAGTAGCGATAGTAACGGCACCTAATTGACCTGCATCTGCTACAATTTCGGCTTCTAGTTCATGGAATTTCGCATTTAAGACTTTATGAGGAATATTACGTTTCTTTAACATTGCACTGATTTCTTCAGATGCTTCGATTGTAATTGTACCAACTAATACTGGTTGGCCTGTAGCATGTGCTTCTACAATCTCTTCAACAATGGCATTTAATTTTTCTTTTCTTGTTTTGTATACAGCATCTTGATAATCAATTCTCTGTACTGGTAAATTTGTTGGCACTTCAATTACGTCCATACCATAAATATTACGGAATTCTTGTTCTTCTGTAATGGCTGTACCTGTCATACCAGATTTCTTTTTATATTTATTAAAGAAGTTCTGGAATGTAATTGTTGCAAGAGTTTTACTTTCTCTCTTAACCTTTACATGTTCTTTTGCTTCAATTGCTTGATGTAGACCATCAGAGTAACGACGTCCTGGCATAATACGTCCTGTAAATTCATCTACAATAAGAACTTCATCATCTTTTACTACATAATCTTTGTCGCGGAACATTAAATAGTTCGCACGTAATGCAAGGATAATGTTATGTTGGATCTCAAGATTCTCTGGGTCAGCAAAGTTATCTAAGTGGAAGAATTTTTCTACCTTAGCGATACCTTGTTCTGTTAATGAAACAACTTTATCTTTTTCATTTACGATAAAGTCACCTGTTTCTTCAGAGTCTTCTTTCATCAAAACATCCATCTTGCTTAATTCTTTTTCTGTACCTTTTTCTAATTGTCTTGCAAGAATGTCACATGCCTCATAAAGCTTTGTGGATTTTCCACTTTGTCCAGAAATAATAAGTGGTGTTCTTGCTTCATCAATTAATACAGAGTCAACTTCATCGATTACTGCATAGTGCAGATCTCTTTGTACAAGTTGTTCTTTATAAATAACCATATTATCACGAAGATAATCGAAACCTAATTCATTGTTTGTTGCATAAGTAATGTCACAGTTATATGCTTCTCTTCTTGCGTCATTATCCATGTCATTTAAAATAACACCAACTGTAAGTCCAAGAAATTCATGAACTTGTCCCATCCACTCAGCATCACGTTTTGCTAAGTAATCATTTACAGTTACAATATGAACACCTTTTCCTTCAAGAGCATTTAAGTAAGCTGGTAGAGTAGATACAAGTGTTTTACCTTCACCTGTTCTCATTTCTGTAATTCTTCCTTGATGTAGGATTACACCACCAATTAACTGAACACGATAGTGTTTCATTCCTAAAACACGAAATGCTGCTTCTCTTACTGTTGCATATGCTTCTACTAAAATATCATCCAATGTTTCGCCATTGTTTAATCTTGTCTTGAATATTTCCGTTTTGCCTTTTAACTCTTCATCTGATAATGCTTTAAACTCTTCATCTAATGCTTCTATTCGATCAACAATAGGATAAACTAACTTCAATTCACGCTCACTATGCGTTCCAAAAAGCTTAGTAAAAATACTCATTAGCTTCACTCCTGTACTCTTTATTCCAATAGTCTTTCTTTATGCCGAAATCTATTGATTTTATTTTTCTATAACCCATATTACATTGTACCATTCACAGGATTATCAATCAACTTATTTTTTCCATCATGTCAAGATAAACGTAGTCAAATATAGCTTTTCCAAAGTGCGTAATTATAATCCGTTATCTAATATTTATGCGCTAAAATTATACTGTGATATTTTACTATTATATTATGTTTTTAGGTTAAGAATCAGTAAAAAAAAGAGTTCGCATACACGAACTCTCCAGGCTGTAGACAACTAATCCCACCATTCTGGTGGGATTAGTTGTCTTTTTATGT
>CAYPEJ010000047.1:11977-20648 GCA_964409685.1 uncultured Anaeromicropila sp. | reverse complement strand
GTTTTATTAATTATAAGTATTATCGGTGGTTTATTGCTTGATTAATTTTTTATAAAATGATATGTTTTTATAAGGGCGTTGCCGTAAGCGAACGCCCGTTGATTATTTGTTTAAAGGTGGTTACAATTATGTTTATAGTTAAGATGTTATTTTCGTTATCATTATTGGTAGCGCTTTTTATAGAATATAAATTGACACAAAAAGTTTATGCAATGCATATATTTAATTTCTTTAAAGATTGTTTTAAGGAATTAGTAAGGGCGTTAAAAGAAAAACGAAAACCTGCTCTTAAATGTTTTGAAGGTTTAGTTTTGTTTATTGCAATGTGTGGTCAATTAATTATGGGTGTGATGATATGGATAACAAAATAAATTATAATATCAATATAGATAAAAATAAAGTAAAAGAATTTCGAACTCGTGTTAGTATTTTGAATTTTCTTAATCGTTGTGACGAGGAGCAATTAGATAACGTATTTAAATTTAATTGTGTTTTGAAAGGCGCGAAAGCAAAGTATACACGAGACGAGAAAATTAATTCTATTATGGAAGGATTATATTAATGGTTAACGGAGAGGTCGTAGTAGAGAAAAAGGCTCGTGTCCGTAAGGAGAATAAACGAACCGCTAAAGTTGTAGACAAAGATAAGTTTACTGAAGAGCAAATTGTATCTATTGTTAAATCTATTAATGAATATACTGATAGTGTTGAGATACCAATCGTGCAGGAATGGAAGTTTAAGAACTTAACTTCTTTTAGAAACTTTGACAGGGCGCGTTTTGAATTAGTGCAACGTGGTGATTATAGAATCGAAGAAGCGTTTGAAAGGTTGTATGCTAAAAAAGAATACACGCTTGAATATATGGCGCTTTACAATTTAGTTAATTATAAGATGGCGGCATTTAGTTTGAAGCAATTAGGTTGGACGGACAAACAAGAAATTAAAGCGGACGTTAATTCTGATGTAAGGATACAAGTTAAATTTAAATGATAAAGAAGAAGGGCGAAGACAAATTAAATACCACAACTGTTGGTCGCACTAAGATAGACCAGTGGAAAATTATCGAAGTTGCAAGATGTTTTGAAAGGTGGAACGAAAAACAGTGCCGTCTTAAAATTGCATTTGGAGGACGTGGTGGTGTTAAGTCTTGGTCGCTTGCAAGGTTATTAGTAATCAAATCTTTTTTAGAGGAAAACAAAGGTTGTGTGTTTTTAGTTGCAAGAGAAACATTAAGCTCCATTGAAGATTCTAGTTATGCTTTGATTAAAGATATAATAAACGAATTTGAATTAGACGATGCTTTTGAGATTACTAAAACAACGATTACTAATATAATAACCGATGTTAAGTTTCGATTTGCAGGTGTAAGGGAGTATGGTATTAAAAGGTTGAAGTCGATACACGATATTAAATATTGTTATATTGACGAAGCTGAAGATTTAAGTATTGGTAGTTGGTTGATATTAGAACCGTCGGTGCGTGGCGAGAAGTCCGAAATATGGGTGTCGTTTAATCCAAACCAAGCAACCGATTTTAGTTATTCTTTAGTTAAACCTTATTTACCAAAGTTAGTTAAGAAACAGACTGGTAGTGGTGAGACACAGTATCGAAGCGGTTTGTGGTATGAGGAGTATGACGACGAAACTGAATTATATGTTTTGAAAACAGGTTTCTATTCAAGTCCTTTTAAGAACGAGGCGCTTGAGAAATCTCGTTTACAAATGCAAAAAGATTTTCCTGAAATGTATAACCATGTTTGGTTAGGAGAAATAAAACCGACGATTGGAAAAATATTTGCAAGTAAACAGTTGCGTTTTTATGATTATGATTTATATTGTAAAGACATAGAACCGCATTATGAAAAACGTGCGATTATAGATCCTGCGTTTGGGCAAGAAAATTGTTTTACCTCTTGTGTTATTTATCAACGTGTTGGTGAAGACTTTTATATTGTAGATGCAGGTTTGTTAAGGACGGACGCTAACAATACGACTGATGAAGCACTTGACAAATTTTTAAGAAAATATGATATTAAAGAAGTAATGTGCGAAGCTAATTTTCACCAAAAGGAGTTAGCTAAAAAGTTAAATAGAAGTTTTAAGGTTATACCATTTTATCAAAGAGTAAATAAGATTGAGAGGATTGTAGATGCATCGCTTGCGATAAGGTCGCATGTTTTATTTGATAAACAAAGTTTAATACCGCCTGAAGGACGTGATACTGATGAGTGGTTGTTAAGTCGTGAAGGGCGCAACTATATTGGTATGATGCAGTTATTAAACTTTAGTGATGTAAGAAGTGAGAACTGTAAGAAGGATGATGATTTAAGTTATATAGACTTTGTGGACGTCCTTGCAAGTTTAGTTAAGTATAGTAAAGTTAAAAAAGATAACGTTAAGTTAGACGTTGTTGACTTAAACAAAGAACCTAGTTATATTAGTAATCAAAAGTCAATAACTTCGAGGAGATTAGCTTTTGGCAACAGAATTTAAAAGTATAGAAGAAGTAGAGCAATTCTATAGAGCTAAAATAGATGCTTACGTAAAGCAGAACGAACAGTTAAAACGTAAAGCTTTAGATACTAATGTGTCGGGCGGTTATGTTAATACTTATTTAAGTAGAGGAATAAATAGAAATGATTTTGCAACGCCGTTAGCTCAGTCTTTGATTGCAGAAGAAATGGCGAACGAAGGTTACTTTGCTTTAGCGTTACAACAAATAAATGCATTATGCTCCTCTATTGATGTTGATTTGTATATTGATAATCCAACGCCGTTAGAAAAAGTAATCGTTGAAAAAGTGCGCCGTGTTATAGACGATATTGGCGGTTTGAAATTATTATATACAAAAATTATTTATCCTGCATTAAGGTGGGGGACTGGTATTGCTATTCCAACTTTACAGTTTGATAACAAAGGTGGTTTAGTATTTAAATCCTTGAATACAGTAGCAATGCAAAATATACAGCAATTTATTTTTGACGAAGTCGAAACTACAAGATTAAAACAAATTACTTATTTAACTTATAACAAATTAACTAACACTGGTAATACAAATAGTGAGATTGTAACTATTGATATGCAAGAGAATTGCGCAGGTTTCTTTGCTTACAATGCGATTGAAGGTAATCCTTTAGGTTTGCCGTATTTGTATATGTTGTATACTCATTATAAAACTTACAAACGTTTGACGGAGGGAGTATATAGTGCTGTTAATAGTTATGGAAATTATCCTATTGGTGTTAAAAGAACTGCAAGAGAATCTGCTTATGATAATTTGGAATGGGAGCTTCAAGCTACTAACAAGATGCAAGATATAATTGATATGGCGGGAGGCCCTTACATTGACGGCGAGGGCGAGCTGTATGCAATTACTCCTCCAGATACTTCTAATATGTCACAATCGATGAAGGACATATTTGATATAGTTATGAGGACTTCAAGTTTAGGACAAATCACTGCAGGGATAGACGGTGGCGGTAGTCGTAACTTAATGGTTTCTTTAGATACTTTAACGCAATATATTTGTAAGAAAATTATTGAGGACGGTTATAAATCTATTGCAGATACAATGATTAAATCGTATTGTGATATTCAATTTAGAAAGGAATATAGGACTAAAAAGGTAAGGTATCCTCAATTCAAGATTATAGAGCATGATGTTATAACACAAGAAGTTAAAGAAGTTGACGAGCAGGACACAACACAAAAGAAACGTAGTGTAAAACAATCAATGTTAGTTACAGACGAGGTTGTTATTAATCAAGATGATGCAACTAAATCTTTTACAATGATTAGGAAAGACTTGAACGATATTGAAAAAAGAATTATATTAGATGCAACGGAATTAGATAATGCGTTGGTTGACATGAAATATAGTATTGCTGACGAATTAAATAATTCTATAAAACCGTTATTAAAAGAAGCGGTTGAGAAAGCAGTTAATAATAAAGATTTCAAACCTGATATGTTTGAGCGTGACGAGTTGAAAAAATTAATAGATGATAGTATAAATAATATAGTAGGTAAAGCTGTTGAGGTTGAAACTAATATGATTGACGAGGCGTTTAAAGCTGGTAATTCTTCGACGTCCGAGCAATTAAATGTTAATAAAAATCAATTAGTAGAACGCATAAAAAATAAATATTTGAAATCACAAGAAATAAAAAATATTAAAAAACAGTTTTATGATGATTGTATTAATTATGTTAGGAACTATGCGACTAATGTTTCTAATGGTTTAGGTTTAACGAAAGCAATGCGACAGGAAGGTTTGAATCAAGCGCTTGCAAATATCGATGGTTTGAAGGGACGTGATATTGAGAAGTTATCGGAGGACATTGCTCTTAAAACTTTTGCAAACGTTAGTGAATTTGAAACAAAAGAAGTGTTGAAAAAAGTTGACAATTATGTTATGGTGAGAAGTGGAATACTTGAAGGTCAATGCGAACATTGTAATAATCTCATGGGCAATGTATATTATTTGAATGGTGATGATTATTATGATAAGGACGGCAACAAATTAGTATTACCAGATCCAAAATGTAAAGGTATGCAATACGGTAAACAATGTAGGTGTTTTGGAATACTTACTCCTGCATCAATGATATAAAGGTGGTTAATAATGAAACTTAATTTTAATAGAAATCAAAGAGTAGAAATATTAGTTAAAGAATACAAAGGTGAATTAGCGTCGCCGATATTTGTTAACGACAAATTACAATTAGATACTAATGGAACTTTTTTAGGTATCTTAACTAATGTTAATTATGACAAGATAGAAGTAGAACCTCTTAAAGCAGGTTTTATTTATGTTGTTAAAGCTAAAGCAAACTTTGGAGATACTTTGCAACCGACTGCTAATGGTTTTGTAGTTGGTGACGGAGTTTTACAAGTTATAAGAAAAATTAACGACGAGGTTGTTGAATGTATAGCGGTTGCATCTTCTAATGGTGGCGGACAACAACAACCACAACAAATTAATTTCGATGCAATATTTCCAGTTGGCTCTATTTATGTAAGTAACGATGATGCTTTTGATCCTAACGTTACATTTGGAGGAACGTGGGTGCGCGTTGATAGCGGACGTTTCCTTGAAGCTGGTGACGGCACTGATGGTAAAACTAAAAGAAATGCAGGTTTACCTAATGCTGAAGGAACGGCGCAATTGTTAATGGTTAGTAATGCAAAACAATCTAATGCTTGCACTTTGACGGGCACTGGTCGTATGCAACTTGGTATAACGGCAGGTACTAATCCTGTTATAAGTGATACGGTTATGATTAATCTTAATAATGGTAATAGGATTTATGGATCATCTAATACCGTGCAACCAAAATCTTATGTCGTTAACATTTGGGAGAAGACTGCTTTAGGTGGAGGCGCTATACCTCCTGCACAAGGTGGTGGTAATGCAAATGTTGATTTAACTAATTATTATAAGAAAGCAGAAACCGATACTAAAATAACTGATGCTGTTAATAATGCAAAAGTAGAATTAAATGCGAGTATAGATAAGAAACAAAATAAATTAACTGCAGGGCAAAATGTTACTATTAATAATGATGAAATTAGTGTAACGATACCGCCTGCTCAAAATGTTGATTTAACTGATTATTATAACAAAATAGAAGTTGATGCAAAGGTTGATACTAAACAAGATAAGTTAGTAGCGGGAGCAAATATTACGATACAAGGTAATACTATTTCTGCTACGGGCGCGGGGCAAGCGCCCGATATGACAAACTATTATACTAAAGCAGAAATTGATGGTATGTTGCCACCAGATACTGATACTCAATATACTGCAGGTAATGGTTTATCTTTACAAGGAACAGAGTTTAGTATAGATGATACAAAAGTTGTAACCGTAGATAATTTGAATACAAAAGTTACGGAGCTTGAGACAAAAATTAATGCGAAAGCTAATCAAGCAGATTTAGATTTGAAAGCTGATAAAACAGCAATACCAGATGTAACAACACTTGCAACTAAAGATGAATTAAATGCGAAAGCAAACGCTGCAGATTTGAATACTAAAGCTGATGCAACGGCGTTGACTGCATTACAAAATGAGTTTAATACATTTAAGCAAAACTTTGCAGTTAACCCTGCGAACAACAGTTTGATATGGACAGAAGCTGAATACAATGCAGCTCAAAAAGAAGACAAGATATATATGATAAAAAATAATTAAGGTGTATAAATGATTAAGAAACCATTTAGATTTTTAAAACATGTATTAAGATGGTTTGAGCGTGATGCTGAAAATATTTTGGTGGAAACACGACAAGCTTACGTGCCGTCTATTTGTTGGTATCGAGCTAAGAGAAGATTTGATAGACGTGGATTACCGATACCGATTTATGAGAACCACGACGAGTCTAAAGTTATAGGTAAGATACATAATATTGAAGCTCGTCCTGATGGTTTATTTGTTACGGCGCATGAGTTTAATGACAGGGGCTACGAGGTTTTGAATAATATGCAATACTTCTTGCCTTCTGGTGATTTTGTTGTATATTATAATGATAAAAACGAAATAGTAGATGTGGAAGTTACAGGCGTATCTTTGGTGAATAACGAAGCTGCGAGAGATATGCAGTTAGTGACGCAAGATAAAAGTAACGGACACAACGTTGGACAAGTTAAAAAATCTTTGTTAAATTCACAGGAGGAAAAAGATATGTCAAACGAAGAAAAAGCAATGGTTATAGAGTATCTTCAAAACGAAGAGTTTATAACCGAACTTCCTCAAGATGTTATCGACTTAATATTAAAAGTGCGAGGCGGTAATAAAGAAGAGGAGGTTAAAGAAGAAGTAACCGAAAGCGCCGAAGGTGAAGAAGAAGTTAAAGAAGAAACGGTTGAAGAAAGCGCCGACGGTGAAGAAAAAGAAGAAGAGGTAGCTCAATCAAAAGAAGAGATTGAAGCTTTACTTAGAGAGTATGGTTTTAGTGACGAACATATTGAGAAGATATGGTTGATGTTAGAAGAAGATGCTGGCGTTGATAAAGAGGAGTTAGAAGTTGAATTAGAAGACAAGATTGCTTCTAAAGAAATGGAAGACCAATCTAAAGCGTTACCGTCTTCAGTGCGACAAGCTAAAATGGTGCTTAAAAGAAATAGAGATATAATGGGCAAGAAGGCCTTGACAGTTGCCTTCAATGAAGTTATATTTGTAGGTGGAAGAAAAAAAGAATCTGTGACACAAGATAAAGATAAATCTTTAGGTGATGTTGCAAGAGACTTATTAAAATATTAAGGAGCGACTTATGACTTTAAATTTTTCTGTAAACGATAAGTTAGTTATAGACGGAAGCAACGGTATGACTCCTGACTTAAAAACTGATTGGAACAAAGTAGATTTGTGTGCTCCTTTGAGTTTGAAAGATGGTGTTGTGCATCCGTTTGTTGATGGAGAAACTTTTGTAGGAATCTTAAGTTTCAAAAATATTAAAAATGCTGAAATAGATATAGTAGGTGTTAACAGTATAGAGGCGTCATATTTGAAGGGCGGTTATTTCTTTAATGTTATTTGTAAAGAAGCTGTGCAGGTTGGCGACAAAGTAGAACCTACTGCTGGTGGATTTAAGAAAGCTGCTGGTGACGGTGTTGGAGTTGCATTAACTCAAGGAACTGTTGACGGCGTTATTTTAGTTAGAGGAGGAAACTACTAATGGCTATAAATGGAAGAGATATTGTTGCGTTAGAGAGAGCGGTATCTAACGAACTTGCAAAATACGAACAAGGCTCACAAGCTATATATGATAAAATAGAACCTGTAAAGGTTAATGCGATGAACCCTCAATTCCCTGTTTTCAAAGGAATGTTAGGTTACAATCCAAATGGTAATACTGGAGTAGGCGGAGATAAATCACAAGTGCTTTTAGGTAATCCTGAATTCAGACCTGCTGCAGTTTTCCAACAAGAAAAGAATTTCGAGATACCAATCGCTGCAAAAAGAGCAATGGCATCTATCGACGATCCTGAAGGTCAAGAGCTTGTAAAATTGATAACAAATGGTGTACTAACTTCAAAACAAGTGACACTTGACTTTAATATTCATAATGCGATAATTGCACAAACTTATACAAATGGGACAAATATTTTCAATGCTGGAAACATAAATGGGGACGTTGCTGGTGGTGGATTTAGGACTGCGATCAATGATGCTGTTGGATATTTAAAATCAAGTCTTAATGGTTTGAATGGGAACATGAAAATTGTGGTTGTTATACCAGAGACTGCATGGTATAAACTTACTGCTTCTCAAAAATTAGTTAACTATTTCAATGGTTATTCTAATACTGAAGCTAATTTCAATCTTAACACTATCAATGCGATATTTAGTGAGAACGCTGGTATCAAAGTTGAATTCCATGTTGCAGGATTAAGATTCTTAGACTCTAAATTTGCAGAAGGCAAAGCAGAGTTAATTTGGAACGACACTGATAAGATGTATGCGTTTGTAACTACTTCAAGTGTATTTGCAGATAGAGCAAGTATAAAAAGACTTGAAGGTGTTGAGTTATTAAAAGCAGAGCAAAGAGGTTTCTCTACTCATATAGATTTCTATTGCGAATATGGTTACTATATTGATGTGCCTGAAGCTTTTGCTAAAATAGAATTTGCTACTGCGTAAGCAGGGCGGGGCTCTACTGCGTAAGCAG
>CAYPEJ010000047.1:2040-11877 GCA_964409685.1 uncultured Anaeromicropila sp. | reverse complement strand
GCTAAAATAGAATTTGCTACTGCGTAAGCAGGGCGGGGCTCTACTGCGTAAGCAGTTTTAAGTTATCGCCCGCTTTTAACGGCGGGCGTATATATAAAAGAGCTTACCATCGAAGGTGGACGCCTTATTTTAACGAGGCAAGCTCTTATAAAATAAAAGGATATAGTTATGTATATTGGAAGAGTTAATCAAGATTTAGATTTAGATGTATTTGAACGACATTACACTTTGAAGAAGGGACAATACTATCTTGCGAAGGACGGTATTCTTTACAAGGAATTAGTTGCGAGCTACTGTCAAGTGATAAAGGAAACCGGCGATACGTTAAGTCATCGTTTACCAGAAGGTTATCTTGTAGCTTTTGATGATCTAGACAAGGAGCTACATATTGCAATATATGGTGCGGAGTCTTGGTTGAATAAAATAGAGCAACAAAATGTTAAGGAAGAGGTTAAGGATGGTCACAATTCAAAAAGTAAAAAACGCCGCAATGATGCTTGATTATGGCAACAATGCTAATGCGGGGCAAATAACTGATGATATGATTCAAGGTTTGATTGACGAGGTGTCCGGTTATGTTGACTCGTGGTTAAATACTTTGAAGGTGCGATCTTTGAATTCGGACTTAATAGATAGGTATGTGGAGCTTGAGGTTATCATCAGGCTCTGCTTGTCCTATTATAATGATAAGAACGGTGGTTACATTGAGGCGCTTAAGGTTGAGCGTGACAGGTATGCTGACGTTATGGAGAGGGACGTGAGGCGGTTTGCATCGTCTAATAGTTTTATTAAAGCGCCGAGGTTAAGAGGTGGAGTCTTCGAATAAGTTAACGAAAGCTATTGCGTTGTTTCATAGTTTGGAGCGTGACGAGAACTTACGCAAGAAATGGATGAAGCAGATTTTGAAAGATTACAAGAAGAACGAGGTTGTGGAGATTGCAAAGTCTGGCGGTAGTAATATTAGTAAACCTTTTAGAGATAAGAAAACGAAAGAGTGGCGCAAGTTTAGAAAGTTTAATGTGCCTGTTGGTTGGTGTTTAGGCGTTTGGACTGGAGGGACTATGTATAGTTTGATACATGGTAAAGCAAACAAACCAGTTACGACTATTATAGAAAATGTTGGTGCTGCTTCTTTTACTTATGGTTTCAAAGGTAGTAAGTATATTAACTTTGAGTTGGGCGTCACTAATGATTTCAAGGTAAGAAGTGAAGAGTATTTGAGGAAGCAGGTAGAGGATTTTTTCAGTAAGAACTTATGATTAAGAATATTAAAGAAGATTTGATTAAATACTTATCTGATGTATATTTTAATGAGGAGTGGGAGGAGGTGCAGGGCGGCGGTAAATTTAACCGCAACAATTTGTATCCTCTTAAGTTTTTCAGCATTGGTAATTTGAGGAAGGTTGAGAAAGATTTTCTTGTGGTGCAATGCAAAAGTGTAAATGGTACCCGTGGTGATGGTTTAGGACAACTTGGAGCGGTGCCGTATGGTAGCACAGCGACGTTTAACATTTATATTGAGAAGGACGTTAAACCAAGCGATGCTATAGTAATATCAGATAGTTACATTGAGCGGTTGTATGATTTAGTGCAGTTATGGTTATTTGATTTAGTTGTTGTCACGCCTGTTAATCCAAGTATTACGATTGAGAAATATTTTAACAGTCAAGATAACAATATTAATAGTATAGATAAATTGATTATAGATTGTGACATAACGTTTACGTATAAGGCGTCGGGCGTTAACAAGCAATACTATGGAGGATGAGTTATGAATATCAATGATTGGAACGAGATGGTTAAGAAATCTCGAGAAGGAATAAAAGTAAATATAAAGAAAGAGCCGAAAGTAGACGAACCGAAATCGGACACTAAAGGAGGTAACGATGCCAAATAAAGGCTACAAGGTTTTCGTTGGTAGTGAATATAATGTAAGAGTTGCGCCGTCCACTTCAAGCACTGATAAGGTTGACTTTACACAGAAGGGCTCGGTTAAGTTAATATTTCCAACTTCGACTTCGATTAAAAAAGAGGTTGAGATAGTTGAGACGAGCAGGTTAGGAATACCGACTCCGCTTAAGTATTTAGGTAAGACTCAAATAGCGGGAGACATGGGCGACGTTGCTACTCCTAACGGCGTTGGTTTTTACACGAGCATGACGCTTGGTGGAATAATAAAGTCGGGGGCAAATGATAAAGCTCTTGTTAGTATAGAGTCTGATGGTAAAATGCTTTTGACTTGGGATGCTGGAACTAAAACTTTGAAGATTAAAGTTGAGGATACTGCAGAAGACACGTTTGCAAACTTAACGACGGTTAAATCTTTAGTTGATGCTGTTAATGCTATTGCTAACAATAAGTATCTTGCAGTGTTACATATTGGAACTGGTGACGAGGCGATCGATATTACAGAGACTTCGATTAACTCTACGGTTAGGGCGTTTTTAACTTGTGGAGCTTTAAGTGAAGATTACAAGAAGACTGTAGCGCCGTTTATAACATACATCATACCACGAAGGGGCGATCCTAGATATTTCAATATTTTGGAAACTTCTAATCGTGCTCCGATGAGTATGCAGTTTTGGGGCTGTCGTTTTTTAAGTTTAGGTTATCAATTTCAAAACAGTAATTTGACTAATGTTACTGCAAACATTTGGGGCGGTTATACTGACGACTTTACGGGCACGCCTACGCAAGCAGAGGTTGACGACATGCAAAACGTTTACGCTCAAACTAACGGGCATACTACTTGTTACATGAGTAAACAGAAGGCGGACACGGTTGCAAGCGTTACTAATACATTTCAATGGAATGTAGAACCTGCTTGGAATATTAAGAACGAACCTTACGAGATTGCAGTTTCTAAATATACCGACTCTTATGATGTTGAAGCTATGTTTAACGAGCAGTCTAAAGAGTTATTTCAAAATAGAGTAAATAATAAAGAGAACTTAAGTATAATGCTCGATACTAATCTTGTGATTGATGGTAAGTCTTATAAGTTTATAAAGCATAGCTCAAGCTTGTTAGGACAACCTCAATATCCTGATATAGCGGACGGTGTTATACAATTGAATGCAAGTGGTTTTACTGCGGTTGCAACGATGAGCGATCCTTATTCAAGTATGTTTATAATCACGGGCGACAAGCAGGAGACTGTTACTTATGAAGAAGCGCAGATATTAAAAGATTTTAGTGCTTATGTAAAATAAGATACGGGCGGGCTTTAAACGCCCGCCTATAATATATAAAAGGTGGTAGGTATGGTTAAAGAAAAGATAGTAGATTTTGTTAGTAAGCAAACGATTGACGTGGTGGTGCCTAATCCAAAAGGTGAGGGCGTTAAGACTATTCGTAGGTTTGGAGACGTTTCAAATTATTTTAGTGTTGACGATACGATTGAGTTTGATGATAGTTGTGAGTCGTTTATCAATGTTAATTTAAGTGGCAGTGTATTAGACGTTGCAGAGGCGCTTAAGGTTACGATAGTTAAGGACGGTAAGGTTTTGAATTTGAAGAAGGCGCCGTTTAAAGTTGTTAAGGAAGTTATTGGGGCGGTTGCTGGTTTTTTCGTGTATGGGGAGTAGACGAGCGTGTTAAGGAACTATCGTTGATTGCTCCTTATTATATTAAAGGGACTGTTAGTAGCGTGCTTGATTTGAATTTCTTTGTTACAAAAGATTTGATAGCGGACGGTAGTTATTTGTATGGGCGGTATAAAGATATTTTAATTGAGGCGCAGGGCTACTTGTTAAGCGGACAAGTTTATCAATCGAGTAATAGAGAAGAGAGGATTTTGATAAACCACGCCGTTGGATTAATGAAATTAGAGTTGAATAAAGGTTAACGTCGATATTTTAAGAAGAGGTTTTATTAAGCGACATGAGTCAAACGATTACATTAGAATTTGAGCAGGTTGGTTTAGAGGGCATTACTAAAGAGGCCGAACAGGCTGCAAAAGGTATAGAGTCTTTACAGAAGCAATCTAATTCTTTTAATTTCAAATCATTACAAACTGCAACCAAATCTGCGGTTTCAAGTCTTAAGGGCGTGTCGTCACAAGTTAGTAGCGTTAGTAAAACTTTGTCTACTGGAATAACGCAAGGAGCTACGAAAGCTGTTGCAGGTTTCAAGACTTTGAGTAGTGGTGTGGGCACTGCAATGAAGGGCGTTATGACGGCATTGGGACCTGTGTCGCTTGCTATTATGGCGATACCTCAAGCTGTGGAGTTATGTAAGAAGGCGTTTGAGAGTTTAAGTAATGTTAAGGGGATTGCGTTTGCAGATGACATGCAATCTTTGAAGGAGTCGATACAACATGTTATCGGTTTTGTTACGAAGTTGGTTGCAGCGTTTGCAAGTCCGTTTATTGCATCGTTTAGTAAATCTTTGAAATCGATTACAGATACGTTTAAGAACACGTCAGTTATAGATAAGTTTGCAAGTGCTATTGGTATGGTGCAAGCTGTGGTATCGGAGGTGTGGGACATATTTAGTGGTTGGATAGGAGATATTAAAGATGCTGTCATGCCGACCATAGAGGCGTTTACTAATGTAGTTAAGAAGTTAGACGAACGGTTTGGACTTGTTACTAAAACGATTGGAATAGTTAAGAATAGTATAGATTATTTTATTAATAATTTGAGTAATGCTTTAGAGATAATAACGAAGTTGTTGCAGGGCGATTTTGCAGGAGCGTGGGAAGGTGTTAAAACGTATATTAGTGAAGGCGTGACTGGTGTAGTTGAAGTATTTACTAAAGCTGAAGAGACTGGTAGTCAAATAATGAACCGTGTTAAAGATAAAGCAGATAAGAATAGTAAGGACGTAAAAGAAATATTAACTAAAGCGAATATAGAGACGGAGCAATCTGCAAGAGAAGAGTCTGGTTTAACTTTACAACAGCAAATTGATAACTTGAATAAGTGGTTAGAGTTTGAGAAGTCGGTAGTTATTGCAACCGAACAAAATGCAGAGGAACGTGCTCGTAAATTAAAAGAACTTGATGCAGGTTATTATAATGCAAAGTTAAGTCTTGAAAAAGATGCAATGAAAACTATTCTTGAAAATAACGGTAAAATAAGTGATAAGTCTATTAAATCACAAGAAGATTTGAAGAAGCAGATTGAAGAAACCACTATTGCTCTTCAAGGTTTTAATGAAGAAGGACTTAAGATAGACGAGACTACAGAGAAGGTTGATACCTTGCATCAGCACTTAACGTCGATGACAAATTCTTTAAGTGGTTTAGGTAGTAGTGTTATGGGCGTTTGGAGTAATATAGTGCAATCTGCAACCGTTGATTTACGAGAATACGAACGTGCAATTGAAGAGGCGCAAGCTAAATACGATGCGATGATGGAAGAGTATAATGCGAAGGTTGCAGCAATTGAAGAAGAGCGTAAAGCAAAAGAAGAGGACGAACGAGAAACAAAGATTGCAAACCTTGAAGAAGAAATGCAAAGGTCTATTGAAGCTAACGATACTATGTCCGCTAAAGCAATCAAGATTAAATTAGACCAACTTAAAAAAGAGAAAAAGGCGGACGAAGAGAAAGCAAAGGTTGATGAGGAACTTGCAAATGAAAAAGCAAGAATAGAGGCGGAAGGACAGTATGCGATTGCTCTTGCAACTTATAACAAAGATATGGCGTCGTGGGATGCGAACGTTAAGAAGGCGGAGCAACAAAAGAACGCTGCGATTGCTGATACTGCTTTACAAACCGCTACTGCAATTGCTAACGCTGCAATGATGCCGTTGCAACCAGGTTGGGCTGCTATGGGGCCTGTTGGAATAGCTGCTGCAAGTATAGCCGCCGCCGCTTCTTTAGGGGCTGCTTTAAGTAGTATCGGAGGAATAGTGTCGGCGTCTAATCAATTAGATTCTGTTAAGTCCGAACAACCTGTTGCTCCTACACCTCCTGCATTTGCTTATGGAACTGGTGGTTATAAGTTAGGAAGCGAATATGCAATCGTTGGTGAAATGGGACCAGAACTTGTAAGAAATAAAGGTGGCGGTAATTTAGAAGTTGTGTCAACAGAACAGACTAAGACGAGGAGCGTTGCAGGTGATACTTTTAATTTGAGTATCAATGTAAACCAAATGGTTACAGAAGAGCAGGTGTTAGGTTTTGTAAGGAATATGAAGAGTAGAAATCTATCCTTCGCTGTGTAAACGGTCGTAAGACTGCTGTTTAATTATAAAAGCTCTTTTATGAGCAAAGTTTAGAGTGCTTACCACCTACGGTGGACGCCATTAATACTTATGAATAGTTTTATTTAGAGGTTTTATGTTTAATACAAGATTAAAGATTGTAGGTCAAGATACTATCTATGTAGACGTAATGCAGGACGCCACGTCTTATAACGTGGCGAGTATGACTAACGATATTACTGTTGTCGAAGCTAACAGGTATAAAGGTATGTCGAAAGGAATAGGTTTACTTAAAGCAGGACGTAAACTTAAATTTGAATTACCAATATTTGAATGTCAAAGAATAGATGGTGAAAACGATATTTATAAATTGATTACAAAGTGGACTTCTTTACTTGCAGACTCGTATTCTTATAAGTTTTATTTGGAGCAGGAGTTTGAAGGCACATGGTATAGCGCAGAGATTATGATAACCGAGGTTGCAGGTTATAACATAGAACGAGTAAACATGGTTAAATCTTTTAGCGTTTCTTATGTTATGGTTGACAACTTTTATAACAGTCCTGATATTATAGAGGATATTGTAGAGTGTCGAGGTAGTGGCGAGTTGACTTTTAATTACGTGAGTAAATCTTTAGTGCCGTGTCCTTTATCTTTTAGAATGAAGGTGCAATCTAATTTGAATACTTTAGCATTTGGTTTGTTGCATATGCAAAACTATGGTGTTGTTATTAATACTTATCTTGGAGGCGGAACTTGGATTATAGAGTTTGATGGCGAGTATGCTTACAAAACCTCTGTTAACGGTATTAAAGAGCAGATAAGTTATACTGGCGTGCAACCGTTTCTACAATTAAATAATAACGAGTTTAAGGTTACAAGCAATTTTAATATAACAGAGTTTGTAGTGATATATCAGAAAGGAATAGTAATATAATGCTGTTAGGACGCCCTCTAAACGTATTCGAGAAAACTTATTTCATACAAGTTAATATATCTAAAGATAACTATATTAAAATTAACAACGACGAATACTATACAAACTCCTCTAAAACTTTTAAGTATTTTGAGTTTAAGTTAAATAAACGTGGGGGCGAGTCGGGACATATTGAATTTGTAAAACCGTTTGGAGAATACAAGATTGGTGATGCAGTAGAGGTTAAGATAAACGGTCAAAAGATTTTCTATGGAGTAATTGAGAAGGTTACAGACTTTGGTAGGTCAATCGACGTTATTCCAATGTGGGGCAAGCTTGGTTGGATTTATATTACTGATACTTTAGTATTTGAAGAAACGCAAGGTATCTATGAGTTGTTGTTAAGTATGGCGGACAAGATACGAGAGTCTGGTGTTAAGTTTAATCCGCATCTAATCGAAATACCAAAGAATCAAAATATGGTTAAGTATAATATAACAACAGAAATGGGCGGTAAATCTGTTTTAGAAATATTAGAGGAGATTGAAGAGGAGCTACCGTCGTCATATAACTTTGGTGTTGATGCTGGAGGAACTTTTTATTTCAAATCTTTTAAGGAGTCGGCACAATATAAACTAGATTGGTATCAAGGAGACTTTAATCACAGTGGTGTTGATTTAGATTATAGTGAGCTTTATAGTCAATACGTTGTTAAACATAAGCGGTATAATGCATTAGGTGAAAGTGAAGATGCTTACGATGTTTTGAAATGGATTGTAGGTAGCGACCAGGTAATAAACGGCGTTAAAAATCCTTATCCTGTTATACCTGCTTTACAAGATGCCGTTGGTATTAAGACTAAAATATTTGAATATAATTTTCAAAGCGACGAGCATGAAGCTTACGAGTATGCTTACGATTTACTTAAACGACAAGTCCCAATCGAAGCTGTAGACATAAAAGATTTTAATTACAAACGTAAGCAGGTTGAGATTAATGATTGTGTAGACGTTACAATGAAACCAACAGAAAACTTTTACGTTGATTTTATTTTAGGTTATGCAAGTTATAAGACTATTAGTAATCATCCTGGCGGCGGTGAATTAATGAAGGTTGGTTTACCTGTAGGTTATAGTAAAGAGGTTAACGGTTTCATGGGAATACTTGACTTAAACAAGCAACCAGGTTATCTTGAAATATGCAACAGGACTTTAGATATTAGCGAGCTTATAGTTTATTATTACTCAAGTCAATCTACTAACAAGTTTTACGTGCGTGACAACTATGGTAACTTTAAGACGGTGTATAGTGGTGGCGGACGATTAGTATTGGACTTAAGAGGTTTTAATAAGAGGTCTGTTTTGATTACGTCGGAGGCGAAGGCGGTAGTGTATTACAAGGCGCGTGCTTTCTTTAGTCAAGGTAGTGATTTGAAAACAATGAATATACGCGAGATAACATATAAGTATGAGAGCGGTGTGACAAGTGTTGATTTAAGATTAGCAAAATTGAATACTGTGCTCACAGGTTACATGCACGCGCAAAATAAACGGTTAGAAACATTAGAAGATTTATTAAGTAGTTAGGAGGATGGTATGGCTACAGAAGTTATAAGTAGAGTCGACAAGTTTGGGTTAATGAATACGTTTAATCCTTACAAGAACTCTTTAAGTTTAAGAAATGTTAGTAATCAAAGATTTAGAATAGATAATAAAGCAACGTATGCAGATACTAATGTTGTTTGCGTTACTACTGGTTTAATACCAAACTATGAAGCTTTTTTAGGTGGCGGTATAACATTTAATATTTTAAATCCAAATACTCAAATCGTTGAAGCAATCTTACAACCAAAGATAGTAGATTTAGGTAGCGGTATAATACCAATGGTTAACGAGATACATTGGTTTGATGTTGTAGGTATGCAGGGCGACTTTTATGTTAATAGTCAATGGGCTGGTTATATATTAGAGGTTGGAGGTAATATTGAAACTTGTAGTATAACCGCAGAAGATATTAACGGTATAAATAACGATATATCTTATCTGAAGAATCGTCTTGTATCAGCAAGGCAACAAACTATTCCACTAATTAACGAGGTTTCTATTAACATAAGTAAAAATGCTATTTATACGATATTCATAGATGATATTAATTGTAGATATGAATTGTATCAAGCGGGCGGAAAGTATGATAACCTGTTTCCTATTATTTCATGCGGGTATTCTTCTCATTTATACGTTAATAATAGAACTAATTCTTTTGTATTAAGCGATTGCTCAAACGCCCTTTCATGTAGCGAACAACTCCCTTCGCATGCCCAAAATTATAGAAGTTATTTTTATTTAGCTAGACGTCAAACAACTCTATTATTTACTGGAATGCGTGTTAGCTCATCACTAAACAGCGAATGGATTGCATTAGGCGACGGAAGTTCAGGTGGTATTTATGCCCCCTCAATACACCGCGATGCATCACAATATTACGTAGAGTATACCCACGAAACTACTACTCGTCCTAACACCCTTAATAGTACTTTTGGCACGCTCAGCTCTACACAATCATTGAAAATTACTTATAATATTTATACTGCGTTATTTAAAAAAGGTGATTCTATAAAAATTAGAACATCTGCTACAGGCTGGAATACCACGGTATTAGGTAATATATATATGTATATATGGGAGGTTTCTTAATGACATACGTTGAATTAAATGAAAATAATTTACAAGCGCCGTTTTTGTATAACGGGACATTAAGCGAAGAAAATC
>CAYPEJ010000047.1:0-1940 GCA_964409685.1 uncultured Anaeromicropila sp. | reverse complement strand
GAAAATAATTTACAAGCGCCGTTTTTGTATAACGGGACATTAAGCGAAGAAAATCTTGAGACGATAACGTCTACAAGAGAAATTAATTTGAATAGTGGTTGGTGTGTCAATCCTCCAAACTCGGACTTTATAGTAGTTGATTTAGGTTACACGATTGATGGTAATAAGAATAATTGGAACTTTGTAATTGATAACATAGGTTTGAATATTCAGGTATGCGCTACAAGAAACGATATTCAAAATATTGTAATGCAAGATAATGATGTGTTAGTTGTGACAGACGACAGTTATTTCAGGACGGTTGTTTTACTTAAATATAGGGCTAATATTTTAGGTAAAATATTAGAGTTTACAATCGAATCTTCTAACACTTCTTTAAGCTCTTGGATGATGGACACGATTGCAAACAAGTTAAACAAATACAATCCTGAAGAAACTGTAAAAAGATTTGAAACTGTTGAAGGACGAGCTACAGCTTTAGAAGGTAGGGCAACTACATTAGAAGGACGTGCCACTGCTTTAGAAAATAAGGACGTTGAGTTAACTAATCTTGTTAATGCAAATAAGACTGATGCTGATAACAAGATTGCAGGTTTAAATACAAGGACTGCTACTTTGGAGCAAAAGACTCAAGGTATAAGTTTTACCGACAAGACTGTTATACCAAACCTTCAAGCTGACGTGTTAACCGTAGGCGCTAACGCACAGGGCTTTAAATATGTTTTGCAGAAGACTGGGACTATAACGCCTACTCAAAACCTGTCTGACATATCTTTTATACAATACGAAACGTTTACTAAAGTTAAAGCAACGTTAACGGTTTACGACACAACTAATTTGAATAGTTTGCAAATTAAAGATTTAGTAATTGCTTTACCAGTTGGTGTTACAAATGTTACAAGGTTGCTCCTACATAGTAACGATATTAACTTTGTTGCAGTAGGCGAGGTTAATAAAAATAATATTAATCTAAAGATAAGAAACATAGATAGCGCCGCACAAAATATTAATGGTATCACTTTTAATTTGAGTTTAGATTGTGATATTAACGCAGGACTGGTTACTTACAAATAGATAGCTACTATCCTTTTATATATATTACAGGGCGGTTTATCCGTCCTGGTAGAAGGTTAAAGGCCGTTAGGCTTTTTATATATATTACAGGGCGGGCTTTAAACGCCCGCCTTTACTAATTTGAAAAGATAAAGAAAGCGATGCTCTTTTATGAGCACGATAACAGGAGATTAAACAATGAAGGCTCACGCCCATCGATATGTTTTATATTTTAAGGAGATTAAACGATGAAGATACAAAGTATAAATGAAATACCAAAGATAAGATTAACAAAGCATTTTACATTAAAAGAAATATGCAACAGCTCTAATAATCAAAACGTTGTTAACAATGTTAATTATTATTTAGAAGACGAGGACATACGAAATAATGTTTTAAGACTTTGTTTTGTATTAGAAGATATACGAGAATTTGTTTTATCAAATAATTTGCAAAAGTGTTTAAGATTAAGTTGCGCTTTAAGATCGCCTACTCATAATAGCTCTTTAAGTAATGCATCTAAAACGTCACACCATTTAATTGGTTTAGCTGCTGACATTATCTTTGATAGTTTGAAAGTTAAAGATAGAGTCTACAGGGCGTTGTATAATAAAGATGTTAAAGTTGACTATGATAATTTAGCGCAGGTTATTTATGAATACAATCCTCGAGGAGGACATTGGATACACGTTGGTGTCAGACCAAAAGGTTGGACGAGAGGTTTAGAATATTTGTATTGTCCAAACGATAGAAAGATATGGTGCAACGTTAAGAAAACGAATACATTATATCCTTGGATTACAAAAGAAAATATCGATTCTATTTTGGCTCATTAGTGTAGTTGTAATAGTTTGAGCCGACCTGTGTGTTATACCAATTCTGCCACC
>CAYPEJ010000046.1:0-21399 GCA_964409685.1 uncultured Anaeromicropila sp. | reverse complement strand
AACATTATTTATCGCTCCCTTCCTTTTTTCCTGCTTTTGTTGGAAGAACTTCACCATGGTAAATCCAAACTTTAACGCCAAGTTTACCATAAGTTGTGTCTGCTTCAGCAAAACCATAATCGATGTCTGCACGAAGTGTCTGTAGTGGAATAGTACCTTCACTATAGAACTCTGTACGAGCCATATCAGCACCAGCTAAACGACCAGAAACAGCTGTTTTGATACCTTTAGCACCTGATTTCATAGCTCTTGACATGCAAGATTTCATAGCTCTTCTGAAAGAGATACGATTTTCAAGTTGTTGAGCGATATTTTCTGCAACTAATTGTGCATTACTATCTGGTTTTTTCACTTCTTTGATATCAACTAATACTTTACAGTTAGTGTATTTAGCTAATTCAACTTTTAATTTTTCGATTTCAGAACCGCCTTTACCGATTACAACACCTGGTTTAGCAGTGTGAATGATAACTTTTAATCTATCAACAGCTCTTTCTAATTCGATTTTAGCAATACCTGAATTATATAATTTCTTCTTTAAGAACTTTCTGATATTATAATCTTCAACTAGGTTATCAGCAAAATTAGCTTCAGCATACCATTTAGAGTCCCAATCTTTAATAACACCGACTCTTATGCCATGAGGATTAACTTTTTGTCCCATGTTTGCCCTCCTTATCTTCTTTCATCAAGCACGATAGTAATGTGGCTCATTCTCTTTTCGATTCTATAAGCTCTACCTTGTGCTCTTGGTTTGATTCTCTTCATTGTTGGTCCCTTGTTTGCGTAACAAGCTGCAACATAAAGGTTTTCTGGGTTCATACCGTTATTGTTTTCAGCGTTAGCAATAGCTGATTTTAATAACTTCTCTATCAATGTTGATGCATATCTTGGATTATATGCTAAAATACCAAGTGCTGTTTGTACATCCTTGCCTCTGATTGCGTCTAAAACGAAACCTGCCTTACGAGTAGAAACTCTAGCGTAAGATAACTTCGCAGATGGTCTAGTTTCTCTTTGGCTTTCATTTCTTTCTCTCTTAATCTGGGATCTATGTCCTTTTGCCATGGATGTAACCTCCTTTCAAACTATACGTTCTCTATCAATTCAAATCTATACAAAAAGATGTTTCTATTAAAACTATCTTCTACCTTTTTTCTCGTCCTTACCGTGACCTCTGTAAGTTCTAGTTGCTACGAACTCACCTAATTTGTGGCCTACCATGTCTTCTGTAACATATACAGGTACATGTTTTCTACCATCGTGAACTGCGATTGTATGTCCCACAAATGAAGGGAAGATTGTAGAACGACGTGACCAAGTTTTGATTACACTTTTATCACCAGTTTCGTTCATAGCATCTACCTTTTTTAATAAATGGTCATCAGCGAATGGTCCCTTTTTTAATGAACGTGCCATAGGTTTTAACCTCCTTAAATTTCACACGAAATTCTGCCTATTGCATTTGCAGCAAAATTCTCGAATCTATTCGAACTTATTGTAGTTAATGTTTAGAATAAAGACTATTTAGCTAAAGCTTTACCGTCTCTTCTTCTTACGATTAACTTATTAGAAGCTTTATTTTTCTTTCTAGTTTTTAAGCCAAGAGCTGGTTTACCCCAAGGAGTACATGGGCCTGAACGACCGATACCAGTCTTACCTTCACCACCACCGTGTGGATGGTCATTAGGGTTCATTACGGAACCACGAACTGTAGGTCTGATACCCATATGACGTTTACGTCCAGCTTTACCGATGTTGATTAACTCGTGATCAGCGTTACCAACTTGACCAATTGTTGCTCTACACATAATTGGTACCATTCTCATTTCACCTGAAGGTAATCTTAATGTTGCATATTTACCTTCTTTAGCCATTAACTGAGCACTGTTACCAGCGGAACGAACCATCTGGCCACCTTTACCAGGTAATAACTCGATGTTGTGTACTTGTGTACCAACTGGGATGAATTGTAATGGAAGACAGTTACCAACTTTGATGTCAGCATTTTGACCGTTCATTACTTGTTGTCCAACTTTTAATCCAACTGGGGCTAAGATATAAGCTTTTTCACCATCTGCGTAGCAGATTAAAGCGATATTAGCTGTTCTGTTTGGATCGTATTCGATTGTTTTAACTGTTGCAGGGATATCATCTTTATTTCTCTTAAAGTCGATGATTCTGTATTTCTTTCTAGCACCGCCACCTTGGTGTCTAACAGTGATTTTACCTTGATTGTTACGACCAGCATGTTTCTTCATAGAAACTACTAAGGATTTCTCAGGTGTAGATGTTGTAATCTCACAGAAATCTGAACTAGTCATATGTCTTCTGGAAGGTGTATATGGGTTAAACTTTTTAATTCCCATGTTCGTTACTCCTTTCGATGAGTGTCAACGCTATGCGATGTCTCATTCCTGTATTTATTCTTATCGGTTATAAATAACCATAATTGTTACATTCTATCTAATCTATAGATAAGGTTCTAATTAAAGACCTTGGAAGATTTCGATATCAGCACTGTCAGCTGTTAACTGAACGATTGCTTTTTTCTTAGCAGCTGTTTTACCAACTTTGTTACCACGTCTACGGCTTTTACCGTCAAGATTCATTGTGTTAACACGGGAAACTTTTGTTCCAGCGAACATTTTTTCTACTGCTTCTTTGATTTGACTCTTAGTCGCATCTGTGTGAACATAGAAAGTATATTTCTTTTCGCCCATACTTTCCATACTTCTTTCAGTGATTACTGGTTTAAGGATAACATCATAATATTTTAAATCTGCCATTATGCGTACACCTCCTCAATTTTTGCAACAGCGTCTTTCGTGATTACTAATGAATCATATTTTAACATTTCATAAACACTTAAGCTGTTAGATAATGTTGTTGCAACTGTTGGGATGTTTTTAGCAGAACGAGCTACTTTTTCATCTTTTTCAGCTAAAACAACTAATGCTTTATTTACTTTAAGGTTGTTTAATACTTCAACCATTTTCTTTGTTTTGAATTCATCCATCTTTAATTCGTCAAGAACGATGAATTTGTTTTCATTAACTTTAGAAGTTAATACAGACTTGATAGCAGCTGCTTTTTCTTTCTTGTTCATTTTGAAAGAATAGTCTCTTGGCTTTGGAGCGAATACAACGCCACCGCCTGTCCATTGTGGAGATCTTGTAGAACCTTGTCTTGCATGTCCAGTACCTTTTTGTCTCCAAGGTTTTCTTCCGCCACCGCTTACTTCAGAGCGAGTTTTTGCACTTTGAGTTCCTTGACGTTTGTTAGCTAATTGTAACACAACTGCCATATGAACTAAATGCTCATTTATAGGTGCAGCAAAAATAGAATCATTTAATTCAAGTGTTCCTACTTCTTTGCCTTCCATATTTAAAACAGATACATTTGCCATTTCTGTGTTCCTCCTTCCTCAAAGCCTATTTAGCTTTTACTGATTCTCTGATTTCTACCATAGATTTCTTAGGTCCAGGTACACAACCTTTAACTAAGATTAAGTTGTTTTCTACATCAACCTTAACGATTTCAAGGTTTTGAGTAGTAACAGTTACATGACCCATTTGACCTGGCATTTTCTTACCTTTGAATACTTTAGATGGATCAGAACAAGCACCGTTAGAACCTGCATGTCTGTGGAACTTGGAACCGTGACCCATAGGTCCTCTGGATTGTCCGTGTCTCTTGATAGCACCTTGGAATCCTTTACCCTTTGATGTTGCAGTAGCATCAATTTTGTCACCTTCAGCGAAGATGTCAGCTTTGATTTCTTGTCCTACTGTGTATTCAGAAGAGTTTTCAAATCTAAATTCTTTTAAGAATCTTTTAACTTCAACACCAGCTTTTTTGAATTGTCCAGTTACTGGTTTGTTTACTAATTTTTCTCTAATTTCACCGAAACCTACTTGGATAGCTTCGTATCCATCATTGTCCATTGTTTTAACTTGTGTTACAACACATGGTCCTGCTTGAAGTACAGTTACAGGTGTTAATACTCCATCTTCATTGAAGATTTGAGTCATACCAATTTTTGTAGCTAAAATCGCTTTCTTCATGCTTAACGCACCTCCTATTAATCTACAGCGGATTACAGTTTCGACTTAGGTCTTCCCCGTAATCATCCTAGACGGCCTACAACCGAGTGCTTGGTATCCTAAAACAATCTATTATGTTTCTATTCGTTGCTTGGACTCTATATATAAACCCTAAGGATTTTTCTCAAATTCATTATCTAATAATTATTTTGTTTTCATCTTAATGTCGATGAATACACCAGCTGGCATTTCTAATCTTGTTAATGCATCAACTGTTTTTTGTGAAGGTGACATGATGTCAATTAGTCTCTTATGAGTTCTTTGTTCAAATTGTTCTCTGGAATCTTTGTATTTGTGAACCGCTCTAAGAATTGTTACTACTTCTTTCTTAGTTGGTAGTGGTACAGGTCCACTCACCTTAGAACCTGTCTTTTTTACAGTTTCAATAATTTTTCCAGCTGATTGATCTACTAATTGATGATCATATGCCTTCAATGTAATTCTCATTACTTGACTTGCCATAAAAAAAAGTCGCCTCCTTTTCGCACTTTTGTGAAACCCTTCGTTTCACGTCTTTCAGTACGACAAGCGGTGACTGTACACTCAACCGTGTGTATCGCAACATTTCAATATTAGAAATGCCTACACAACGTTTCTGCCCAAACAGAATCAAAATTCTAAAACAGAATATTATGTTCTTGTACAGTGACTTGTCGCCAGTTTCCTAACTCAGCATTCGCTCCACGGAAAACCCTTGCTCTCTGCAAGGCAACCTCACGCTTCTTAGCTATCAATGCCACAGCAATAATTAGTATACACTAGTATCTTTCATTTTGCAAGTTCTTTTTAAGAAATAATACAAAAAATTTTTCCGTCATATAAATGTGTCATTTTTAGCGGAAGCATCTTTGTATTATTTCCTATTTTCCACTTGCTTAAACGGAATTTGAACTAGTTTCTTCTTATTATATATAGAAACATTTCATTCTCAGAAATATTATCTTTCCCAACGTCCAGATGCACCACATGGTAACACTAAGCCATTTGTCTTAACCAGAAGCCCAATCTCATCTGCATTTACATGTCCGCCGTATTGTTTTACTAGGACTGTATTCATCATATAAGAAAGAACTGCTGGCTGGAGACCCGTAGTATAGGAATTTACTAGGAAGAATAATGGGTCATCGGAAAGTACTTGTGAGCATAATTCAATAAACGGATAAATCTTCTCTTCAATCTTCCAAATCTCACCCTTTGGTCCTCTTCCGTATGATGGAGGGTCCATGATGATACCGTCGTATTTTCTTCCACGTCTGATTTCACGTTCTACGAATTTTACGCAGTCATCTACAATCCAACGAATTGGTGCATCTTCTAAACCAGATGATACGGCATTTTCTTTTGCCCATGTTACCATACCTTTTGAGGCATCTACGTGTGTAACACTTGCGCCTGCTTTTGCTGCTGCACATGTTGCACCACCTGTGTAAGCAAATAAGTTTAATACGTTAATTGGTCTATTTGCTTTTTTGATTTTATCACCGAACCAATCCCAGTTTGTTGCTTGTTCTGGGAATAAACCTGTATGCTTAAAGCTGAATGGCTTTAAATTAAAGGTTAACTCCTTATAATTGATTGTCCATTGTTCTGGCAAATCAAAGAATTCCCATTCTCCGCCACCTTTGTTGCTTCTATGATAATGGCCGTTTAATTGTTTCCATTTCTTATCTGTCTTTGGTGTATCCCAAATTACTTGAGGATCTGGTCTTAATAATGTGTAGTTTCCCCAGCGTTCTAATTTTTCACCATTGGAAGTATCAATTACTTCGTAATCCTTCCATCCGTCTGCAATCCACATGATATTCTACCTTCCGTCTTTCTACATATTTATATCTTAATTTAAAACTTAAATAATATCTTTTTATAAAATACATTGTTATAAGATAGTTGTCAACCTCATGTAAGAAAGATACCTAGGATAACAGTATTTTCAAGTCTATTTTTAAGTTCCAAAAGAATATGAATAGAATACTATTTTCTCCAACACCACTAAATTCGCTTGACGATTTGGAAAAAACAGCATAAACTAACCTTATCGTATTCTACATACGAAATCTACTGTATTATTGGAGGTTTTTATGGGAATTTTAACACGTTTTAAAGATATCATGTCCGCCAACGTTAACGCATTATTAGACAAAGCGGAAGACCCCGAAAAAATGGTTGACCAATGCTTACGTAACTTAAATAGTGATTTAGGGAAAGTAAAAGCCGAGACCGCTTCCATTATGGCCGAAGAACAACGTGCCAAACGAGCACTCGACGAATGTACAGAAGATATAAATAAATACCAAGCATATGCTGTAAAAGCATTACAAGCTGGAAATGAAGATGATGCTAGAAAGTTCCTTGAGAAAAAAGCAGAACTTACTACAAAACAAGCAGACTTACAAGCTACTTATGATGCCGCTAAAAATAATGCTGCTAACATGAAAGCAATGCATAATAAATTAGTAAATGATATAAATGAAATGGAAAGTCGCAAAAACGTAATCAAAGCAAAAATGGCTGCTGCTAAGACACAAGAACGTATCAATAAAATGACCAGTTCTGTAGATGGCGCAAACAACTCCATCGCTGCATTTGAACGTTTCGAACAAAAAGCCAATCAAGCATTAGATAAAGCCAACGCTATGGCAGAATTAAATGCAGGTTCTAAGGATGATATTAAAGATTTAACTGCAAAATATGATTCTCCTAGCAGTTCTATTGATGCTGAATTAGAAGCATTAAAAGCTAGTTTAAATAATCAATAACACAGCACATTCCAACATAAGCTGATTTCTTCCAAATAGAAGTCAGCTTATTCTGCTTGTACTATTTATTCAAAATTTCCAATATCTATAGCGAAAGGGGAAAATGAATCTTGGTTCTACAATATAAATGTCCAAACTGTGGTGCTGATATGAGTTATGACGCTGAAAAGCGAGTACTTTTATGTCCTAGTTGTGGTCATGCAAAAGACATTTCTGAGATGGAAAATGAAATAAATGAGGAGGATGGCAAAAAAACACATGATGCCCAAGCATCTTCCGATGATATAAATGAAGAATATGGTGATTACGAAGAATTCGACGAAAAATCTACTTATACTACATATGCTGAAAACGATACTTCCCATTATATTTGTGAAAACTGTGGTGCTGAATTAATCACCGATAAAGACACTACTGCTACTTCTTGTAGCTATTGCGGTGCTCCTATGATACTTGGAGACCGTTTATCTGGTAAAATGGCTCCTGCCAAGGTAATTCCATTTACCATTAGCAAACAACAAGCAGAACAGGCTTTTCGTAAATGGTGTAAAAATGGTTTAGTTACGCCAAAAGACTTCATGACTGCCAACCGAATCAAGAGTATCACTGGTATGTATGTTCCTTTCTGGCTTTACGATGTAAATGGTCGTGGTGAAGTGCAAGCCAAAGCTACCAGAACACGTTCCTATACCTCTGGTGATTACCGTATTACAGAAACGAAGCATTACAATGTTTACAGAAAAGTTTCGCTGAACTTTAATGATATTCCAGTGGATGCCTCTGAGAAAATGCCAGATGACATGATGGATAAATTAGAGCCATTCTCATACAACGATTTAGTAGATTTTAACACTCCATATTTATCTGGATTTATTGCTGAAAAATATAATTATACGGACAAAGAGTTATTTCCAAGATTAAAGGAAAAAACATTCGATTATGTAGAGTCATTCATCCGAAGTACAATTACTTCTTATGATAGTGTAAATATCGTAAATCGACATTATGATGCGAAACAAAAGAATGCTTCTTATACATTACTTCCTGTATGGATGCTTGCTTATGATTATCATGGTAAAGAATATTTATTTGCCATGAATGGTCAAACTGGAAAAGTAGTCGGAAAGCCGCCGATTAGCAAGGGACGTGTGGCATTCTGGTATATCCTATTTACCATTATCTTTTTCGTTGCAGCACATTTAATTGGCATGGTGTGTGGAGGTGGGCTATAATGAGAATAAGAACTAGAATTGTTTCATTTATTATGTTATTGATCTGCTTTATTGGTCTATTTCCAAATGCAATACTGATTCAGGCAAAAACAACTAATTTGCCTCGAGTATATGATTACGCTGATATCTTTACCGATGAAGAAGAAGCACTCTTAGAACCTATGTTACGTACTACTAGTGATGATAATGGTGCTGATGTAATTATTTATACCATTGAACATACAGATGGCTCAGACTTAGATATTTATACAAAACAAGTCGCTTACAACAGTGGATTCTCCAAAAATGTAGTCATTTTAATGATAAATATGGACTCATTCCATTGTGAAGTTCTTCTACAAGCTTATGATACAAGTGAAGAATATATCAATGATAAACGTGCACATCATATTACGAACAAAATGGTTCCAGATATGAAAGAAGGCGATTATTATGATGCCATGCTACTATTCAATAAGAAAGTCAACTATTTCTTTGACCACAAGAAACCTATTGTTACAGGAAGTCAACTAGCCATTGAGTTAGGTGCCGCCCTTGTTCTAGCACTAATCGTTGTCTTATGTATGGTACTTGGTGCTGGCGGTAAAAATACAACTACTTGCAATACTTACCTTGATTCATCTACTTCAAAGGTCCTTGCCAAGCGAGATACTTACACACACACTACTACTACGCGTACTAAGATTGAAAGAAATAATTCTAGTAGTGGTGGCGGTGGCAAAGGTGGCGGTGGTCATTCCACAGGTCGCTCCAGTTTTTAATTATCAAGCACAATGATTAAAATACAAACATAGAAAGGAAGATATAAAATGGGTTTATTTTCAGGACAATTTGCCAATGTCGTGGAATGGGAAGAATTCCGCGAAGATATGATATTTTGGAAATGGAGTAACAAAGAAATCAAGCGTGGGAGTAAATTAATTATACGCCCAGGTCAAGATGCAATTTTTCTAAATGGCGGACGAATCGAAGGCATTTTCAAAGATGATGGAGAATATGATATTGAATCTCAAATCATTCCTTTCCTATCCACTTTAAAAGGGTTTAAATTCGGTTTTAACAGTGGAATGCGCGCGGAAGTACTTTTCGTAAACACAAAGGAATTTCAAGTTCGCTGGGGAACTAGAGGACCAGTTAACGTTCCTCATCCTTCTATGCCAGGCGGTCTTCCTATCCGTGCAAATGGTACTTTTACATTTAAGGTATCTGACTATATAGCTTTAATTGATAAGATCGCTGGCGTAAAACAAAGCTATGTAGTAGATGATGTAAAAGAACGTATCACTGCATTACTAGACCAGCTTCTTATGAAATGGATTATTAACGAAGGAAAAGATATGTTTCATTTACAAGCCAATGCATTTGAAATTGCTAAGGGAATTAAAACGGACTTAGATATGGAATTACTTTCAACTGGTATGACGATTACTTCCTTTACAATCGGTAACTTTAACTATCCTGAAAGTGTTCAACAAATGATTGATAAGGTTGCTTCTCAAGGAATGGTTGGGGATATAAATCGTTATCAACAAATCTCTATGACAGACGCTATGGCTTCCGGAAAGGTTCAAGGTGGCGGTATGGCTACTGATATGGCTGGTATGATGATGGGTATGCAGATGGCTGGTCAGATGATGAATAACATGAATCAAATGAATCCGATGAACCAAATGCCTCAACAAAACACAATGCCACAAGGAAATCCAGTTCCAAATGCTGCTCCTGCTGGTTATGCAACTGGCACAAAACCTAACTTCTGTCCAAACTGTGGAACCAAAACAGCAGATGCTAACTTCTGCCCGAATTGTGGTCAAAAACTAGTTTAAGTAGACTTAAGAAACGAAATCTACTTAACTCTTAATTGAATATTTCTATTCATCATTTATCATATTTTAACAGAAAGGCGATACTCGGTTTTCACAAGTATCGCCTTTTATTATTCTATCAAGAAAAAAATCTTAACATCCTACTCTTTTACCATCAGATGTCATATATCCACTAATTCGTCCTGCTTTATAGTCTCTTTGTTTTGTAGAAAGAGGCACTTCTGGGTCTGTTGGATCATAGTGAATAGAAGAAGAAATCTTAATGGCTGCATTCTTTCCTAATGGTCCAGGGTACTTTGTACTTCCCTGTACAATATTTACCTTTGTACCTTTCGATACATAATCGTAGAACCATTTTGCATCTGCTACTGTCATTCGAATACATCCCGCTGAAGCTGGACTACCTAACTTATTATATGTTGAAGCACTCAATGCGTAGTGTGAATCCGAACCAACCGCGATGGAGTGAAAATATACATTTCCAACAAGATGGGTTGCCCATCGTGCATATACAGTACTTCCGTCTGGTTCATACATCGGTTTCATAGAGAACTTAACCCCATAACCATTACTACTGACACTATAAGTTCCTAACGGTGTATAAGATGTGTTGGTATTGAGCGCACCCGCTCCCTTTGTTGTCCATGTATCCCTTCCGATTGAGACCGTACATGTCTTAACTGGAATACAATATGATTTTCGTTCCGAATCATATGCATAAACGGTAACGACACAAGCTGCACGATTTATCTCTATATAGAAATTGTTGAAATTACTATTACTACTTTCTCGAATTCCTAATATCTTCGTTAAATCTGTTACTTTCACACCATCTTCATAATAAAACTTATAGGTTTTACCGTTATACTTCTCATAACGCCATCCATTTTTAAGAAGTTCACTACTCTTTAATGTGAATGTAAAAGTTCGAACTACCTTGCCATCAACCTTTGCTTTTATATAAATCGTTCCCGCATTTTTTATGTTGGCTATCTTAATAAGGGCATACGCATAGTTTCCCTTTTTCACTGCTTGATAAGTAGCCGAATCATCTGTTCCATTTACTTTACTATAAACCTGAAAGGTAATATTTCCACTTCCACTTGGATTATAAATAAAAATCTTTTTCGAATTCTTTACATTTGTATCACCAAAATATACAAAATTACTTGGCTTGAATGTATAAGAAAGTGTTGCTACTTTTACCTTAATCCCATTTCCCATTTTAATAACTACTTTGGCTTGATATTTTCCAAAATGATATTTATGATTTTTTGCATCAACAGTTATCTTATAATCCCCATTGCTTTGTTTTTTGGCTGTGTAAGTGTGAGCATCTATCGTCTCACCATTCTTCCAAACTTTGATAGTCATCTCTGATACACCAGATGGGCTACTTATGCTTCCAACTTTGATATCAAATGTTCCTTTTGCATTACTTGGATTAGAACCTTTCGCTGTTACTGTCGCCTTACTAATCTTAAATGTGGATTTATTCAATAAAATCTTGCTTCCCCATTGTGTATATCCATATGCATAAACATTATAAGTTCCTATTCCTTTATATTTAAAATCTGAAACTTTCATAGTAGCTGCAAATTTATCTGTACTTGCAACATAGGCAGCCTTATAAGTTTGAGATTTACTTGAACCATCTGCATTACGGAATACTAAATAGTTTACGCTCTTAATTTTTCCTGGTAAATATGCTTCTTTTAAGCTGAATTTTACAATCTTATCTGCATTATTGGTAATCGTTAATGTTCCTGCCTTTTTTCGCCTATCAATTGATGTTGTTGAGGAAACTAATTTGCTATTTCCATTCTTATCTGTTACCACTGCACGAATTGTGTAAAGATCCATTTTATAGTTTAAAGACTTCATAGTAACGTCTGCATAATAAAATCTACCGTCACCATTCTGGTCTTTTGCCACACAAGAATATACCTTTTTATTGCTACTGTTATAAACATTATACGTAACCTTTTTCACGCCATATAGATTCTGAAGTCCTTTCATCACAATGCGGAAGGACTGTTTTTCTTCTAAGGCATTGGTTACTTTTGTAGTTATGTTCGTACAACTAGGTTGAACGATAAAATGTGTCTCACCGATTTTTTCTAAAGATTCCTCATTTGTATCAGTAAGCATAAGTTTTGCATAAAATGTTCCGTAGCTTTCTGTAAGCTCTGTTATATCAACATCCCATGATACAGTTTTATCTTCAATGGGTTGCATTGTTCCAATAAGGGATGCGTCTGCTTCAGATGTTCCTTTTTTCCATACATATAGACTAACTTGATTTCCAGTTCCAGGTCGATATACCTCCCCTGCCTCATCCTCTGACACAAAGGAAATAGTTCTTGTAGCTGATCCTGTATTGGAGTCTACATTCAATGACCATTTATCACTGTGTACTGTAAAATCACAAGTATTGTCTGCAACAATATTCTGTTCACCGATTTTAAATGACACCGTATATTCTCCATATTGAAAATCTTTAATTTCTTCAATGGAAAATGTATCAATATATGTACCGTTATCAAATTTATCATCTGATAAATAAATTTCCTTGGTTAGTGCTGATACTGTATCACCTGATGAATTAACTCTAGAAACTTCCATTGTGATACTTTCAACACTACCTTGTTCCATGCCCTTTACTTGATATTCACAAATACCTTCTGCACGGTTCACTGTTAAACTGGCACTTAAATTTGTCTCTGCATAAACCATCTGCGGACAAACATACATGATAATACTTAGCATTATTACAATGCGAATCCCTATTATGAGCTTCTTAAAACCTTCTTTCATTCTATGTACCAAGCCTTCCTGTTTAGAAAGTGCAAGTCGCTGAACAACTTGCAATCTTTCTTCACTAAATTCATATTCTCATTTTCATCATTATATCTGGAGTTAGAGAAAAAGTCGGCACAATCTCATGCCGACTTCCCCTTGTATATCATAGATTCTTTCGTTCTTAAAATTAAGCTTTATTAACAGAACCGAATAATTCCATTTTTTCTTTTACAGTTGCTTTGATTGCTTCTGTACCAGGAGCTAAAAGTTTACGAGGGTCAAAGCCTTTACCTTCTAAGTCTTTACCAGCTTCTACGTATTTTCTTGTAGCGTCAGCAAATGCTAATTGGCATTCTGTATTAACGTTAATTTTAGCAACACCTAAAGAAATCGCTTTTTTGATCATATCTTCAGGAATACCTGTACCACCGTGTAATACTAATGGCATGTCACCTGTTTCTTTTTGAACTGCGTCTAATGTTTCAAAGCTTAAACCAGCCCAGTTTTCTGGATATTTACCATGAATATTACCAATACCAGCTGCAAGCATTGTAACACCTAGGTCAGCGATTTGTTTACATTCCTTAGGATCTGCACATTCGCCAGCACCAACAACACCATCTTCTTCTCCACCGATTGAACCAACTTCAGCTTCGATTGAAATACCTAATACATCACAAGCGTTTACTAATGCTTTTGTTTTTTCAATGTTTTCTTCGATTGGGTAATGAGAACCATCGAACATGATAGAAGAGAAACCTGCATTGATACAAGCTTTTGCTCCTTCAAATGTACCGTGGTCAAGATGTAAAGCTACAGGAACTGTAATCTTTAATTCTTCGATCATACCTTTAACCATACCAACTATTGTTTTGTAACCGCACATATATTTTCCAGCGCCTTCAGATACACCAAGGATAACTGGTGAGTTTAACTCTTGTGCTGTTAAAAGAATCGCTTTTGTCCATTCTAAGTTGTTAATATTGAATTGACCTACTGCATATTTTCCTGCTTTCGCTTTTGTTAACATTTCTTTCGCTGATACTAATCCCATGATAAAATCCTCCATCTCTTTTTGTAAAATGATTTATTCTAAACGAAAGGTATCCCTTCATCAGAAATCAACTTAATTAATGAATCGATTTATTTTCTACTTTCATCATTATAACCTAGAATTCTGAAAAAATAAATATATTAATATATTTATCTATTCATTTCAGAAAGATTAATGACAACTACCACCGCAGCCACAACCACAGCCACCTTCACTGTGTCCACCACATGTAGGTTGACTACTTACTACTGCTCCCCCATCTAAGAAGCTTGCAACCACTACATTAATGTCACCTGTCTGTCCAGGTACAACTTGAACACCATTTTGAAGTAATGCCATCATAGCACCTTGACCAATGCCACCACAGATTAGAACATTTACTTTTTGATCAATCATCATCTGTGAAAGTTCATCATGACCACTACCTGTTGATGCAACATAGTCTTTGCTTTCTAATTTACCATCTTTTAATGTGTAAATCGCAAATTTTTCACAACTTCCAAAATGCTGGAATACATTATCTTGTTCGTCTGCGGTTACTGCAATTCTTAAAATATTTTCTTGCTGGCATGAACAGACTTCTTCTCCAGCTTCTACTGGATATGTTTCTTCTATATATGATACAGCTTCATTTAACCAAGCACCTTCTAAAGATTCTACATCTTCAGAATCAATTGCTTTGGCAATGCTGCTTGCTAATGGCATCTCACCTAATAATTTTAAATTATATTTTTTCGCAACTTCATTGATTTTGCTTTCGCCAAATACATGTATTTTATGTCCACAATCTTCACATTCTACATAACTGTAGTTCTCCACTAAACCAATAATAGGCACATCCATAGCTTTTGCCATATTTACTGCTTTTCCAACGATCATAGATACCAAATCTTGTGGAGATGTTACGATTACAATACCATCTAAAGGAATGGATTGGAATACAGTTAATGGTACATCGCCTGTTCCTGGTGGCATATCTACAAACATATAATCCACATTGCCCCAAATAACATCGCTCCAGAATTGTTTTACAGTTCCTGCGATAACTGGACCTCTCCAAATTACTGGCATCTCTTCTTCTTCTAATAGTAAATTAACAGACATTACTTTTGTGCCATTTTTGCTTACAGCTGGAAAGATTCCCATCTCATTTCCTTGTGCTTTTTCATGAATACCAAATGATTTTGGAATAGATGGACCTGTAATATCTGCATCTAAGATAGCAGTTTCATAGCCCTTTCTTTGTAAAAGAACAGATAAGTATGACGTGATAAATGATTTTCCAACGCCTCCTTTTCCACTTACTACACCAATTACACGTTTTACATTGCTATATTGGTTCATTGGCTCTAATAACTCTTCTTTAGATGGTTGTCTTGAACTACAAGTTTCTGAACAACTTCCACAACTTCCGCTACAAGATTCGCTCATTTATCTGCCTCCTATATTTCATTCAAACTTAGTTTATTTTTTATCAATCTTTATTTATTATAACATAAACAACAGATAAATCTAGTACATAAAAGTAATCTTTCCACATTTATCTTGAACTAGCAATGTTTTTAGGTAAAAAAGTATGGCATTTTGGGGTAAACTATGATAGAATGATATTTGGTTATAATTTCGCTATTAGAGAAAAGCCTTAAGTAATGGAGGACAAATATGAGTGATGCAGTTAAGGTGTTTGAACAAAAAATGAAAGACCTTGTTTCTTTTGCAAAAAGAAATAAAGGCATTATAGAGGTTGACAAAGTAAATGACTTTTTTAAGGAATTGAACCTTGATGTCAATCAAATAGATAAAATCTACGAATATTTGGAATCTCATAATATTGTAGTTTTAAATATTACAGACGATGAAGATCCAGATGATAATGTACTATTACAAATTGAACAAGAAGATGAAATTAGTCCACTTATGGACCCATCTACAGCTTATATGTCAGATGACCCTGTTAAGTTATATTTGAAAGAGATTGGAAACTATCCACTCTTATCCATTCAACAGGAAATTGAATTGGCGAAACGTATTGAGAGCGGTGATGAGGGAGCGAAAAAAATTCTTGCGGAATCTAACTTACGTCTTGTTGTAAGTATTGCAAAACGCTATGTTGGTCGTGGTTTATCTTTTCTTGACTTAATTCAGGAGGGAAACTTAGGTCTAATTAAAGCCGTTGATAAGTTCGACTATGCAAAAGGCTACAAATTCAGTACCTATGCTACATGGTGGATTAGACAAGCTATTACAAGATCCATTGCTGATCAGTCTAGAACGATTCGTATTCCAGTTCATATGTCTGAGGTAATCAATAAAACTTACCGTGTTTCTCGTAACTTATTACAGGAACTAGGACGTGAACCGACCGAAACAGAACTTGCTGAAGCTATGAATTTACCAATTGAAAAGGTTCGCGAAATCTTGAAAGTATCTTCCGATCCAATTTCTTTAGATACTCCAATTGGGGAAGAAGATGATAGCCATTTAGGTGATTTTATTAAAGATGAATCTATCGTTGGTCCAGAAGAGGCTGCCGCTTATTCTGTATTGCAGGATCAGATTTCTAAGCTTTTAGATACACTTACAGAACGTGAACAAAGAGTTTTAATTCTTCGTTTTGGTTTAAAAGATGGTAGAACTAGAACATTAGAGGAAGTTGGTAAGGAGTTTAACGTTACGAGAGAACGTATTCGTCAGATTGAAGCGAAAGCTTTACGTAAATTAAGACATCCAAGCCGTGCTCGCATGTTAAAAGGATATGATATTAACTAATATCATATCCTTTTAACTTTATATATTAATATAATATAACAATCTATTTTACCTCTTGCTTTTTTAACTCATCCATTGGAATCTCTCCACTAAAGAATTGTTTAAATACAACGCTTGTTGCCCCACGTAATGCTGCAAGCGGTCCAAATGTAGAAGAAACAATTTTCACCTTTTTTTCACTACGCATTAATGTTCGCCCATTTACATTCTTCTCTATCTCACCTAATATCTCTTTTGTAAACAAAGATCCCTCATGCCCAAATATAATAATCTCCACATCAAAGATATTCTTTAAGTTTATTAATCCGATAGAAACAACTTGTATAAACTCTTGTATTACCCCTACTGCTCTTTCATCGTTTTGTTCGTACAATTCAAGTAACTCATCTAATGTTTCCGTCTGGCTTTTTCTAAGTAGTACATGTAAACCTGCATAAAGTTCTAGGCAACCACGGTTTCCACAATCACAGGCTTCTCCCATATAGTCAATGGACATGTGTCCTGCTTCTATTGCAAAGCCTCTATTACCTGTAATTAGTTTACCTTCACTGATTACTGCCGCACCAAGTCCATGTGTAATACCTAGATATAAATAGTTACTACAATTTCTTCCGTACCCATAAAGCTGCTCTCCAATAATTGCTGCCTGCATATCATTAGATGCAAAAACAGGAATATGGAACTTCTCTTCTAGTATCTCTTTTACTTCAATCTTCTCACTGCCTAAAAAGTCTGTACTTCTTATCATTGTTCCACTATGAATATCTACTAATCCAACCGATGCAATACCGATTCCAATAATATGCTCATTGAGATTACTATCGTAGCTCAATGCCTTTTCAATTAAGATACAAATCTTTTCAATTAAAGTATATCCACTAATCGGCAAAACTACTTTAAGCTGGTCCACATATATCTCGCCACCAGCGATATCTGATAAGGAACAAATAATTTTCTCTCTTGATATGTATATACCTATAGCCATAATCTTATTTTTTGTTACACTAAGCATAATTGGCTTAGGCCCTGTAGTTCCGATACTTTCTTTTGCTAGCTCTCCTGATTCACAGATATAACCATTGTTCTGCAAATCATTGACTATATTGGTTATAGTCATCTTCGACAGTCCTAATTCTTTTGACAGCTTTATTCTAGAACTATCTCCATTTAGAGCTAAATGCTTTAACACTTCTCGTGTATTGTTTTCTCTAAGATATCTTAGATTTTTGCCCTTTTTATTATTCATACTTATTACCTCGCTACAGAATTTAGGTCCCTCCAATACTATTATAGTCAATTGAAAAGTTTTCGTCAATTCTACCGTTAAAATGTTTAAATTGATAACGTATCATGTACATATTTTATAGTAAATTTGCTTTAAATATTCATTTGCTTTTTATGAGATAAAAAGAAGGCTACTAACCTAATGAACGGTTAATAGCCCTTTTCTTACCACCATAACTTTGATTATTATATCATAATATTAAACATTTTGCTACTATAATTTTCCATTTTTAAATAATAAAAAACCATAGTCTCATAACCGGTTTAGAGACTATGGTTTTTTTAGGCCTAATTGAGTTTACTTCCTTACAGAAGTGATTTATATATCATCACGATTCATATTTTTATATAATTTAATAATAAGCGCGTCGTTACCTATGTGTATTTTATGTACAATACATAATATATCTACTATAAAGTAACATATTATTAAGTTAAATACAGAGAAGAACGCAAGCATTCTCCTCTGATATTTATATGAAACGTTCGTTTGTTAACTTACGTTAGTAGTAAAATTACTCGATGATAGCAGCAACTTTACCGGAACCTACTGTACGTCCACCTTCACGGATAGCGAAACCTAAACCTTGTTCCATAGCGATTGGATGGATAAGTTCGATTGTCATTTCTACGTTATCGCCAGGCATGCACATTTCTGTACCTTCTGGTAAGTTGATAACACCAGTAACGTCAGTTGTTCTGAAGTAGAACTGTGGTCTGTAGTTGTTGAAGAAAGGTGTATGACGTCCACCTTCGTCTTTTGTTAAAACGTAAACTTGAGCTTTGAATTTTTTGTGGCATGTGATTGATCCTGGTTTACAAAGAACTTGTCCTCTTTCGATTTCTGTTCTTTGAACACCACGAAGTAAAGCACCGATGTTATCACCAGCTTGAGCTTCATCAAGAAGTTTACGGAACATTTCGATACCTGTTACAACTACTTTACGAACGTCTTCGTGAATACCAACGATTTCAACTTCTTCAGATACATGAAGAACACCACGTTCAACACGTCCTGTAGCAACTGTACCACGACCTGTAATAGAGAATACATCTTCGACTGGCATTAAGAAGTCTTGATCTGTAGCACGTTGTGGATCTGGAATATATTCATCAACTGTTGCCATAAGTTCCATGATCTTGTCACCCCATTCAGAGTTTGGATCTTCAAGAGCTTTAAGAGCAGAACCTTTGATAATTGGACAATCAGTGAAATCATATTCTTCTAATTGTTCTGTGATTTCCATTTCTACTAATTCAAGTAATTCTGGATCATCAACCATATCGCATTTGTTCATAAATACTACGATATAAGGTACACCTACCTGACGGGAAAGTAAGATGTGCTCTTTTGTCTGAGCCATAACACCGTCTGTAGCAGCAACAACAAGGATAGCACCATCCATCTGAGCAGCACCTGTGATCATGTTTTTAACATAGTCAGCATGTCCTGGGCAGTCAACGTGTGCATAGTGTCTTTTTTCTGTTTGATATTCAACGTGAGCTGTAGAAATTGTGATACCACGTTCTCTTTCTTCTGGAGCTTTATCAATATTTTCGAAATCTACTTTCGCATTTCCTGCTACTCTTTCAGCTAATACTTTAGTGATAGCTGCTGTTAAAGTTGTTTTACCGTGGTCAACGTGACCGATTGTACCAATATTACAATGTGGTTTGGTTCTGTCAAATTTTTCCTTTGCCATTTAAAACGTCCTCCTTTAAAAAAACAGATTAATAATATCATGCTCTTCTATATTTCATAGAAAGCTCAATAGGCTTTTTACTGACAATACCCACTATAATGAAGTATTGCCACATAAGCCTAATTATATTTCATAATAGAAATTATTTCAAGAAAAAAATACTATTTCGCGCTATTTTTAGCTGACAAAATTTTCTCTTGAACTGATTTTGGAACTTGCTCATATTTCTCAAAGAACATAGAGTAGTTACCACGACCTTGAGTCTTAGAACGAAGGTCTGTAGAGTATCCAAACATTTCAGCTAGAGGTACATAACCACGAACGATTTTACCACCGCCTAAGTCATCCATACCTTCGATACGTCCACGACGAGAGTTAATGTCACCAATAACATCTCCCATGTATTCTTCTGGCATAGTAACTTCTACTTTCATGATTGGCTCTAATAATACAGCTCCACCTTTTTGCATAGCTTCTTTCATCGCCATAGAACCAGCAATGTGGAATGCCATTTCACTGGAATCGACTTCATGGTAAGAACCATCGTATACATTAGCTTTTACACCAAGTACAGGGAATCCACCAAGGATACCAGCTTGAGTAGCTTCTTCGATACCTTCACCTACTGCTGGGATATATTCCTTAGGAATCGCACCACCAACTACAGTAGATTCAAACTTAAATGTTTCTTCACCGTTAGGATCCATTGGCTCGAATTTAACTTTACAATGTCCGTACTGACCACGACCACCAGATTGTTTTGCATATTTGCTGTCAACTTCAACTGGTTTTGTGATTGCTTCTTTATAAGCAACCTGTGGTGCACCAACGTTAGCTTCTACTTTAAACTCACGAAGAAGACGGTCAACGATGATTTCAAGGTGAAGTTCACCCATACCAGCGATGATTGTTTGACCTGTTTCTTGATCTGTGTGAGCACGGAATGTAGGATCTTCTTCTGCAAGTTTTGCTAAAGCTTCACCCATTTTACCTTGACCAGCTTTTGTCTTTGGCTCAATCGCTAATTCAATAACTGGCTCTGGGAATTCCATAGATTCAAGAATTACTGGATGTTGTTCATCACAGATTGTATCACCTGTTGTTGTAAATTTGAAACCTACAGCAGCTGCGATATCACCTGAGTAAACTTTATCTAATTCTTGTCTCTTGTTAGCATGCATCTGTAAGATACGACCAACACGTTCTTTTTTACCTTTAGTAGCATTTAATACATAAGAACCTGAGTTCATTGTACCAGAGTAAACTCTGAAGAATGCAAGCTTACCAACGAATGGGTCAGCCATAATCTTGAATGCTAAAGCAGAGAAAGGTTCTTCATCAGAAGAGTGTCTTTCTACTTCATTACCGTCATCATCGATACCTTTGATAGCTGGGATATCGATTGGAGATGGCATGAACTCAAGAATACTATCAAGTAATTTTTGAACACCTTTATTTCTGTAAGCGGAACCACAGCAAACTGGGATAGCTGTACATTCGCATGTACCTTTTCTTAAACCAGCTTTTAATTGTTCCATAGTAGGTTCTTCACCTTCAAGATATTGCATCATTAAATCGTCATCTAATTCGCAAATCTTTTCTACTAATTCGTTTCTATATAATTCAGCATCATCAGCCATGTCTTCAGGGATGTCTACGATAGAAATATCATCACCCTTGTCGTCATTGTAGATATATGCTTTCATTTCAAATAAATCAATGATACCTTTGAAATCATCTTCAGCACCAATTGGTAACTGAGTAACGATTGCATTTTTACCTAATCTTGTTTTGATTTGGTCAACAGCACCATAGAAGTTTGCACCTAAGATATCCATCTTGTTGATGAATGCCATTCTTGGTACGT
>CAYPEJ010000045.1:0-26140 GCA_964409685.1 uncultured Anaeromicropila sp. | reverse complement strand
AGAATAGGTTTATAACCAATTTTTCTTGGCTATAAACTTATTATACGAGGAGAATGCACATGAAAATCCAAACCCAATTATCCCAAAAAGCTTACCAATCCTCAACTGGATTTATTGGCAACTATCAAAAATTAATCAAAGAAACCGTAATTCCCTATCAATATAAAGTACTATGTGACCAAGCCGAAGGAGCCGAGAAAAGCCACGTCCTCACCAACTTTAAAAATGCTGGCAAAGTCTTACGAGGCGAAGACCCAGGTGATGGCTTTTACGGCATGGTATTTCAAGACAGCGACGCCGCAAAATGGCTAGAAGCAGTTGCCTATTCCCTGAGTATTTTTCCAGATCCAGAATTAGAGCAACAAGCAGACGAGGTCATTGACTTAATCGCAAATGCCCAAGACCAAGACGGCTATCTCAATACATATTTCACCATCAAAGACCAAGACAAACGTTGGAAAAACCTAATGGAAGGACACGAACTATACTGTTCCGGTCACATGATAGAAGCTGCCTGTGCCTACTATGAAGTAACAGGCAAAGATAAATTCCTAAATGTCATGAAACGCAACGCCGACCACATTTACAATCGCTTTATCACACAACAATGTGAAGGTTTTCCAGGTCACCCAGAAGTCGAACTAGCACTTATGAAACTATACCGTTCCACAGGCGAAGAACGCTATCTTCAACTTGCAAAACACTTCGTAGATGTTCGAGGCGTAGATCCACATTTCTATGAAAAGGAAGCAGCAAAAAGAGATTGGACCGTCTGGGGAAATGACCCAACCGACCATAAATACGAACAATATCACACCCCAGTACGTCAACAAACTGACGCAACAGGACATGCAGTTCGTGCTGTTTACCTATACACTGCAATGGCAGACTTAGCCGCAGAAACCAAAGACGAAAGTCTACTACAAGCTTGCGATAGACTATGGAAGAGTATCACAAATCGCCAAATGTATATCACAGGAGGAATCGGATCTACCGTAATAGGCGAAGCATTCAGCGTTGATTATGACTTACCAAGTGACACCGCCTATGCGGAAACTTGTGCTTCCATAGGTCTTATGTTTTTTGCATCGAAAATGCTAGAAAACAAAGTAGATAGAATCTATAGCGACGTAATGGAACGTGCATTTTACAACACGGTACTAGCGGGGATGCAACTAGATGGCAAGAAATTTTTCTATGTAAACCCATTAGAAGTAGTTCCTGGCATTTCTGGTATATCTCAAACCCATCGACACGATTTACCAGAACGCCCAAAATGGTATACTTGTGCCTGCTGCCCTCCAAATGTTGCAAGACTTATCTCATCTTTTGGTCAATACGCCTACGGTGAAAATGAAACAACTGCATTCTGTCATCTTTACGCCGAAGGTGAAATATCTTTTCATAATGGACTAAAGCTAGAATGTCAGACACAATACCCATACGAATTTACAATTTCCTACCGTGTATTATCAGGTGAAAATGAAATAGCAATTCGCATTCCAGCGTGGAGCCAAGACTACAAAGTAGAGAAAAATGGAGATAAGCTAGATACCCAATTAGTAAATGGCTATGTATATCTTTCTGTAACCGAAGGAGATACCATAACACTTACCCTAGACTCCAAACCATACTTTGTTTATCCTTCAAGCAAGATACCTAGTCTAAGTGGAAAGGTTTCTATTTGTAGAGGTCCTCTTGTATATTGCTTGGAAGGAGTAGATAATGAAGGAGATGTCTTATCTATTTCCATTGATACAACAGAACAACCAAAAGTTGAGCCATATAAAAAAGATTTGCTTAACGGAACAACTCGTATAAAGTTAAAAGGAAGTAAAGTATCTACAATGGATTCATTATATTCCATGAAAAAGCCAGAACGAACACAAGTAGAAGTAATTGCAGTTCCTTATTATACATGGGGCAATCGTGGAATCAATCAGATGAGAGTGTGGATATCAGAAGAATAATGGAAAAAATCGTTGAAATTGTAATGGAAGTTTATTGAAAGTACGTAGCTTTTTTACTATAATGAACAATAGAAGTACTGTGTTCTTATTGGTTAAATAGGAGGAGACAATGTGAGAATTCGATATAACGCAGTGGCTATGAACGCTGCACGAAATTTAAATATTGTTTGGAAGCAACAAGCTACGTTATCGGAACGACTTGCTTCGGGATATGGAATTAACCGAGCCGCTGATAATGCTGCAGGTCTAAAAATTAGTGAAAAAATGCGAGGTCAAATTCGAGGACTTGAACAATCATCAAAAAATGCACAAGATGGAATATCTTTGCTTCAAACAGCAGACGGTGCATTAAATGAAGTACATAGCATTTTGCAACGTGTACGGGAACTGACCGTACAAGCATCTAACGACACTAATGTAACAGCAGACCGCACTTCCATACAAGAAGAAATAGATCAGCTTTTAAATGAAGTAAATCGAATCGCAGATACAACTGAATTCAATACAAGAAAATTGTTTGATGGATCACTAGCAGCCAATCACACATCAAGTACATCATCAAGTAGTGGTACATCACCATATCAACAGGTAGAATCAACAGGCACAAACTTGTTTATTTATGACGTGACAGATGAATATACAGCTACTCAAACATCAGCAGGCTCATTAAATAGTTCCAGTTATTCTGCTTTGAAAAATCTTTTAGAAAATCAAATCGTACCCCAAGCAGTAAATCAAATTTTGTCAACATATGATAAAGCCTTTGGATATTTAAAGGATTGTTCCATTGGAATTGGACTTAATTTATTTTCTGATAGTTCCACTACATTAGCCTATGCAAGTTCAAGTTTGTATGGAGCCAGTGATGGTACAGGCGTAGTTTATAGTTGTGTTTATACGCTTGCTGTAAATATGAACTCGCTAGATATGGATGCAAGTGGTAACTTAACGGAGCAAAGTAGAACGGATTTGGAGAGCACGATTTTGCATGAAATGGTACATGCATTTATGTACGAAGCAACTACGGTTGGGGCACTAGGAATTTCCAGTGGTTCGCAATCAGAGGACAATGCATATCCAGATTGGTTTATGGAAGGAATGGCACAAACAGCATCGGGAGGATATGCCAACTTTAATGACTGGGTAAACCTCGGATTAGGGATTACAAGCAGTTCGACAGTGTCCAAAATTACCTCTATTGTAAGGAATTCAGGAAATGCATTGACGGGGAGCAGTACAGCGAGCCATTATGGAACGGGTTATCTTGCTTGTATGTATTTAGGAATGTTAGCTAGTGGGAAGAGTATCACATTGGAAAATGTGACAGAGGAAAATATCGAAGAGGGATTGGATCAAATCTTATTTTCGTTAGTGAGTGGAAAATCTTTAAATAGTGTAATCAATACCATATCAGGTGGAACTTTTGCGGATGCGAATGCATTTGCGAAAGCATTCGGCGATACGGACTCCGCAACTTTTATACAATATCTAACTCAAAAAGTAGGAGAGGGAAATGGAAGTTTAATGGGAGATGGATTTACCGATGAAGATTTGCTAGACAATAGCAATGCCTCATCCACATTATTTGACCTAGATACTACCACTACAGCAGTTAAAAATACTTACCCAAAAGATGTGAATGTATTAAATGGTGGAGGTCTTACAACGACAGGTGATGAACCAATAGATGGCTATACAGATAAGGCAGGGTCAACGCCATCATCAGCAGATATAGATGTGAGTAAACTAACTACGTCAGGTGGAGACGGTTACACCTTTGATGGAACTACATTAACGATTACAAATAGTGGTACCTATAACATTACTGGAACCAAGAGTGGAATCGAGATAAAAGTTGCAGATGGTGTTACAGCAGATCTTACAATGAACAATTTGAACATCACCTCATCAAGCACACCGCTTACGATTGGAAATGGAACTACCATTAACTTAACAGTGAAAGGCACCAATACACTTACAAGTGATGACGGACCAGCCATTGAAGTGGTATCTGGAAGTACATTAAATATCACTGGCGATGGAACATTAAATGCAACAGCAGAAAGCGGAAGCGGTGCAGCAGCCATTGGAAGTCGTTCTGGTGAAAATGCAGGAACGATTACAATTGATGGAAGTACAAGTGGTTGTCTTGTGATCAATGCGAAAGGAGATACCATAACAGACAGCATTGGTGCAGGAAGTGGTGGTTCAAAAGAATCAGTATCAACCAATAATGTATTTCTAATCGATTCTGTAAGTGGAAGTACTGTGAAAGGAACCGTAGTATTGAATAAGAAAGTAAATATTGGAAATACGGATCTAGTTGTAAATTCTGGTGCGACTTTAACCGTATCTAAGGGGGGAAGTATTACTTCAAGTTCAGGCAAAGCCAATATTACAAACTTAGGAATCATAGAAAATCACGGTTCTATCGGAAATGTAACCAATATAAAAGACGGGGAAGTTGTACATTACATTAGTGGTATTACAAAGAACATAAAACAACCATCTAAAGCTATTATTGGGGAAACACTACAAGCAGCGCCAACATCAACAATTACACTTACTTATAATGGTGGTGAAAAAGTGGTTCTAAATGGGGTATGGGCTGTAAAAGATTCCGATGGAAATGAAATTACAGATCCATCCACTATCACAGTGGAAGAAGAGGATGAATTTACATATAGTTTAACCTTTACATTAGAAGAGGGTTATGAGTTAGAAAGTGGACAGCAATTATTTTCTTACAGTAGTATAGGTGGATACCAACAATATACAGAAAATCAGATTGCTTCAACAGAACAGAATGATGTTGTATACAATGGAGTACAAGATAACGGAGATAGAACATATACATTAACCTATACTGTTTCCGCACAACGTGCAAGTTCAAGTAGTAGTTCTAACCTTGATGGAGGCTTACATCTTCAAGTTGGTGCAAACAGTGGTCAATCCATAGCCGTTGATATAGGTGAAATATCCACTACAGAACTTGGTTTAGATGGATTATCCGTTATGAGCCACACCGATGCAAGTGAAGCCATAACAAAATGTGACGAAGCCATAACCAAATTGTCAAGTATTCGTTCACGAATAGGTGCTTACCAGAACCGATTAGAATTTACAATTAGTAATTTGGATAATACAGCAGAGAACCTACAAGCAGCAGAAAGCCGTATTCGTGATTTAAATATCGTCAATGCAACAGTGGAATATGCTAAAAATCAAATTTTAATTCAAGCTGGTCAATCTATGCTGGCACAAGCAAATCGTAGCACAGAAGGAGTACTAGCACTTTTACAGGTGTAATGAGAGGCAGTTCGAAATGAAGACAGGATTAAAAAAGCAATTACTTGGAACAGATATACTATTAGTTGCTATATATTTAGGTGTATATTTTAATGTACCATCTGAATATGAAGTTATATATGGATTGATAGGGTTAGTAGGATTAATATTAATAGTGATTGGTTTTTTTTCTTTAAATTAAAGGCGTTATATCTATCAACCTTTGAAGCGACAAAAAAATGGACGATGACGATCTGAAACTGGGGACAAGTCTATGGCGAACTGAGTATTATGTATGAAGGAAGACTTCCAGAATAGAGAGCATGTCAAGAAGCAGAGGTGGGGGGCCTCACCTCTGCTTGACATACCTATTTTTAAGGAGTATATATAAAACAAGAGTTGGAAGCTTTTTACTGAGTTTAGATATAGCGGAGGTGTTTAAGCCAATAATTGGTGATCGACTCATATTCTCATTGTTCAATAAAAGACAAATTACAGAGAAAAGCTTTACGAAAGAGTTGAATTGTTTGCATTTGAAAAGGAGGCACAAATATTACAATTGTAGTATGAGTTAAAAAATATTGTTCGAAAAGAGTTGGATAGTGTGATATTATTTGAGAGTAGAAATAATCGCTGGTTAGAAAAAGAACTTTGGGCGAATCAGGAAAATAAAACATCGAATTTCTTTTAGATTTTCTGTCGACCTCCGATAGTGTTAAAACACTGGGGGATCGACAATGCCTCTGTTTGCAAGTGGTATGGCGATTTTGAATAATTATTGATAAAGAGATATGTTCATATTATTGAACAGGAAAATGAGGTCGACAGAAATAGGATTTGAGAATGTCTATTTTAGGGAGATTCTTAGGTAAGGGGTTTTAGAAGAACCATAGTGGAATGTAAAAATAATCAAATCGACAATCAATAACAAAGTTATTCCTTGTTTTAGAAGAACCATAGTGGAATGTAAAAGAAGGAGTATGATCATAGTTTAAATATTCCAGATGGTTTTAGAAGAACCATAGTGGAATGTAAAATTGAAATCAGAGATTTGGCATTTGAAGCCAGATTAGAGTTTTAGAAGAACCATAGTGGAATGTAAAACGAAAAGTGCATTAAATGCATCAGATGAAATAACACGTTTTAGAAGAACCATAGTGGAATGTAAAAAAATTCAACAAAAGCCACAGCGGTACTCATAGAGGTTTTAGAAGAACCATAGTGGAATGTAAAATAGGTGTGTCTAATGTAATTGTTTGATTACTTGTTGGTTTTAGAAGAACCATAGTGGAATGTAAAAGTGTCTGTCTCTACAAAGATTTCACCCTCGCTCTGTTTTAGAAGAACCATAGTGGAATGTAAAAAAGGCTTGTGAATGAGTAAATCAACTTTCTTAGGGTTTTAGAAGAACCATAGTGGAATGTAAAATTATCGTATTCAATGACAAGATAATATTTGTTTAGTTTTAGAAGAACCATAGTGGAATGTAAAACCTCTTGGGGAAAAGCAAAAAGTTGACCGATGCGGTTTTAGAAGAACCATAGTGGAATGTAAAAACGGAAGAAATTGAAAGTATTAATTCAGCACTTTCGTTTTAGAAGAACCATAGTGGAATGTAAAATAATTTGTTTTCACTGTCTCAACCACTTTGTTTCCGTTTTAGAAGAACCATAGTGGAATGTAAATTTAATCGTGATTCTTGTTCATCAATGCTATATCCTTCGTTTTAGAAGAACGTAAGCGCCCCATAAGAAGGTGTCTACCATCCACTTTACTTTTATACTATAATCACTTTGAAATCAATCAATTAGAGTTTTTCAAGTTGGTTGAAAAACTTTAAGGAGGTTTTATAGTGACTATACAAACAACAAAAAACAATATCAAATCACCCAGTGGACTCAGATGATTAAAGAATGTCGCCAAAGTGGACTTACTGTTTCTAGTTGGTGCCAAGAGCAGGGGGTACATCCACAGACCTATTACTATCGATTGAGAAAAGTACGTGAAGCAGCCTGTCAGACAATCGCCTAGTCACAGGATACAACTTTTGTTCCTGTGACTCTCCCTGTATCTGATAAATGCAATTCTACAGCAACTGCAGCCCACATTCAGACTAGTAACATTTCTGTTTCTATTAGCAATGAAGCTTCCGCTGAGTTCATTGCTAATCTATTGAAAGCGTGTAGCCATGCTCAGTTCTGACAGGTAAAAATAATTTGCACTAAATTTTCTGAATTTTCCCTATTAATCTTTAAAATGCGATAAAATAAAAGAAAAAATTTATCGCACAGGAGGTTTTATGGGAAGAGAATAAGAACGAATAAGAAAGAAGTTAGAAAAAAATCCAATTTTAGAGTGCTTACGAATTCAGAAAAAGTTTTATCCAGAGCTTTTCCATAAATTCGATGAGGTCAAAGACCCAAGAAACCAAAGTTATATTGATTACAGCAACCGGGTTATGCTTGGAACTTTATTTTTTAAATCAATCGGAGGTATTGCAAGTATGCAGGATATGACAAGGATGTTTAATGATGAACAGGTCGTATCCAATCTTTACAGTTTTTTAGGCAGTGGCAAACAGGACTATCTTCCGCATCATGTGACGTTGAATGAATATCTGGAACGGCTGAAGCCATCAGAACTTGAGGAAATCCAACAGGATATCGTATATCGGATGATTCGAAGAAAAACATTTAACTCGGCAAAGGCGTTAGGGAAATGGCTAGTCATTGTGGATGGAACGGATCTTGATGAGGGACCAGAACAAAAAAATGAAAATTATCTGGAGAGGTGTTACAACCGTGGGACAGAAAAAGAATTCAGGCGTTACCACCGAGGGGTTCTGGAAGCAAAAATATACTTTGGAAATGGACTGGTTGCAAGTATAGGGACGGAAACAATTGAAAATGATAAGGATTACCAAAACAAAAAAAATAGTGATAAAAAAATAAAACAGGATTGTGAAAACAAGGCTTTTTTCAGATTAGCAGACAAAATAAAAAAGGCGTTTCCACGATTATCGATCTGTATTGTTGCGGGTGGACTTTATGTATCAGAAAATGTAATCAATAAGTGCAGGGAAAATAAATGGGAGTATATCATCCGTTACAAGGAAGGGTGTGCACCAACAATAGAAAAGGAATACCAGGCGATTCCAGAAAAATCGGTTGCTGAGAATGCAGAGTTTGTAAATGAAGTCATATTCAAAGAAGGAACCGTAAATGTGCTGAAATACAAAGAAACCCGTGTAAAGAATGGCGAAGAAGTTACAACAGCATTTGCGTGGATTACAAGTTTTGGAATTACGGAAAAGAATGCCTTGAATCTGGTAGGAGCTGGTCGAAATCGATGGAAGATAGAAAATCAGGGTTTCAACAGGCAAAAGAGATGGCAAGGAAACATAGAACATGCATGCAGCTACAACGAAAATGCACAAAAGTGCCATTACCTGATGGAACAGATAGCCGATTTTATGAAACAGCTCTATGAGCTCTTTTATTTGGCAAAACACGAAATTATAAAAGTACAAAAAAATATCCACAAATTTTAGTGCAAGGGGAAATTAGACCTATGAGGTGTGGATAAGTCTCCTAAAAAATGAGAAACTGGTGAAAAATGTGGATAATCGAATTTTTTATTGAAACCATCGTAAAGGACTCAGAATTAATAAGTTTACCTTTCACTGCTGAGAGAAAAGTGAAAAGGTTGACATATATAAAATTATAGATTATAATGGAAAAATATTCAATATTTTTATATAAAGTGCAAAAGTTTAAATTATATGTAAGGATTGGAGGGGGAAAAGTGGTTGTAGGAGCAGTATTTATAGGATTATTAGGAATATTATGTATGATAAAGCCGGCAGTAATTTGGTATATTGCAGAAAAGTGGAAGGGGAACGCAGATGAGCCATCAGATCTTTACTGCATAATGATACGTATTGTAGGTGGGGGTTTTTTCTTTTGCGGGATAGTATGTCTGGTTTGCTTTTTATACGCTGGTAGTTAAGTGGAGAAAATATTAATAAATAGGAGGAGAGTTTGAAATATATGAAGAAAAAAATTTTATCATTGTTTTTGGCAAGTTGTATAGTTGTTAATATAAGTCAAGGGACTTTTGTTCATGCTATGATGAGTGATAGAATTCAGCAGTGTACCCAAGAAATGTCTGATGATATCAATAATTGCATAGTGGAAGAAAAATTAGACGATATTGAAATGATATTAGAAGCAAAGGCATTCTTGAGTTTACAAGACATGACAAATAATAATGACGAAAGACAAATTAGTGAAGATGAATTAGATTGCCAGTTAGAGAGTTTAGGAGTTAAGGAACTGACAACAGAGGAAGTAGAGAAAATCAAAGATAAGACTTCGGGCGCTCAAGTTGAGTTAATGGTGTCAGTCCCATCTTCTACAAGTTACACAAAGTGGTATAGTTATACATATGACTATACATATAATGGTGAGAAGTTTACAGTTCAGAATTTATATGCACAAGGTCTTACATATGGAAGTAAGTTGGTTAGTAAAAAGACAGGTATTACTTTGTATACAGATAAAGAATATTTATATAATACAGGAAAGTCTATCTTGAGTTACTTAGTTAATAAAGGTGTTGGCTATCTTCCTTATTCAGATATAATACCTTATGAAGCAGTGTTTGCCTCAGATGGTGAAGTACAAGTTGATACACATACTATGGATTATACATATATAGAGACATATTGTTTTTCTTACGTTAAGGAATATGGTCAAAGTGATACTTGGCAAGATTTAACTTTTATCTCGAATAAGGTACAAATTACAACTGGACATGTTATTCAGTATATAAAAAATGGATATGCACACACTAAGACATACTCAACAAATGAAACAATACGAGCTAATAAGTTTGGTGATAACTTAAGTGCTGTAAAACGATATGTTAATACAGATAATCAACTGTATTCGTTTGTACAAGGTTTGCGATTCAAAGATTATTATAATAGTAAGTTCTTTGATCTTACTTTTAGACAGTATACAGAACCAGGTTATATCACTAAATAGGTGTGTACTTAAAGAGAATTATTGTATATTATGTGAATGTAGTAAGAAAAATGCAAAGAAAATTCAATAAAATATCTAAGATCATTGAAGTAAGTTTTAAGTTTAATCGAATAATACTGTTTATAGGAGAGCCAGTAAAATAGAGTAAATAAGCTAAGCACTGTTGGACTTAGCAAGAAAGTAATTTGTGGCTGGCGATCTATTCACGGGTTCTTTGTACTCCGATACTACTAATAAGCTTTTAGGGAAAAAAAGTAATCCACTGTCTGAGACCAACAACATAAACAGGACAGAACACAGACATCAAATCATTAGATTATGATGAATTTTTCAATCTCCAAATGTATTGCCTAAAAATGCTCATATTCATCTCTTGGTAGAGTATGAATTTGAGCATTTTTTGATTTCTAGAATAGGTATTTTATTCTATATTTTCTACATATTCGTAAGCGCCCCATAAGAAGGTGTCTACCATCTGCTACAGGAAAAACCTGTACTAGATGCTTTTTGGTCGTGGGTTGATACCGAAATAGGCAATACATTGCCAAAATCAAAGATTGGAGAAACATTCCGCTATGCTGTCAATCAGAAGGAAGGACTGATGACTTATCTGGAAAATGGAGATTGTGCGCTATCGAATAATCTAGCTGAAAACAGCATACGTCCATTTACAATAGGCCGAAAGAATTGGCTTTTTAGTGGAAGTCCGAAAGGAACTAAAGCCAGTGCAGGAGTATATAGTCTGATTGAGACAGCCAAAGCTAACGGTCTGAAACCACGAAAATATATTCAGTTCATTTTAAGAAAAATGTCATTAATAAAGTAGATCTGCAACTATCATAGCAGTTGTAGATCTACTTTTCTATACACGTTCTTGTAAGACGCTTACTATCAATCTTCTGTTCCTGTGGAATAACCTGTTTTAGAAGAACCATAGTGGAATGTAAATGTACTCATAAAAAGAGAAAAGAAAGGGTGGTGTAAATGGCGAGGAAGAGATACTCTTTCTTTGCGTTTTTCTGAATTTACTCATAAAACCATATTTCATTCCCAAAAACTATTGACAAATCCCAAAAAACGGTATAATATCTATACGTGCAAAAATAAAATTAATTTTATGTAAAAATGCAATGCAATAACACCACCATATACATAAAGTTCAATGTCGAATATGGCGCAACAAAACGCACATATTACTAAAATTTACAACACACATAAAATAACCTAAACCTGTAAAAACTGTATTATAGTTAAAAACTAGTATTAAAATTTTAAGTTAAAGCTTTTTGCGACCCTCGGGGGATCGGCAGATGGTATTTATCCACCATTCCACCCCCGGCGCAACAAAATGTTTGTTTCACATACTTATCTGAAAGAGGCAATAACACAGAAAAATATTACAAACATTTAAACGCAAGAAATACTTTAATACAGAAGGATGAGGCTTATGGATCACAAATTATCGAAAGACGCATATGGTGGCGTTCATGGAAAAGACTATATCTCTTACGTATCCAGTGGAAGTCGTACAGGAGGAAGCATAGCAATCCTTATCATAGGTTTGCTATTAGCGATCCTTTTCGCAGCGTCTACTGCATACTCTGGTATGAAATCAGGTCTTACTGTAGCAGCAGGTATTCCAGGTTCCATTATTGGTTCTGGTCTGATTGCTATGTTTGCAAAAAATAAAAGTATCCTTGGAAAGAATATTGTACAAGGTATGGCAAGTGGTGGGGAATCCATCGCCAGTGGTATCATTTTCTTATTACCAGCGATTCTTTTAATTGGTGCAAATGTAACCTTTTTAGAAGGTTTTATCGTAAGTACAGGTGGTGCCCTATTTGGTGTAGGTGTTGCTTCACTTGTTTATAAAAACTTAATCGTAGAAGAACATGGTAAATTAATGTACCCAGAATCTTTAGCGATCTCCGAAACATTAGTTGCATCGGAAGGTGCAGGCGAATCCATGAAATACATGGGTATCGGATTTATTGTTGGTGGTGCATTAACAACAGTTACAAGTTCATTTTTAAATGTATCAAACAACGTAATTAGCTATGTAAATGAAAAATTTTATAAATGGAAACTTGAATTAGAAGTAAACCCACTTTTATTAGGTATTGGTTTTATTGTTGGATTAGATGTATCTATGACAATGTTCGCAGGTTCCATTTTAGCGAACTTCGCAATTCTTCCTCTAATCAGCTATTTTGCTGAATTTGCAAGAGAAGGCGAATTCATCTGGAACAATGGTGGTGTATCTATCTTCGAAATGGGTGTAAATCATATCTCTGGTAGTTATGTAAAATACATCGGTGCGGGTATGATGCTTTCTGGTGGTTTAATTGGTGCGATTAAATTAATTCCAACAATTATTTCCTCCATTAAAGAAACAGTAAGTGCGAAAAATACAGAAAAAGATGCTTCTTCTAAATTTGCAACTTTTATGTTAATCATCGGTACAGCAATCGGATTCTTAGCGGGATTCTGGATCTCTGGTGGTAACGTAATGATGGCTATCTTAGGAGCAATCTTTACATTAGTATTATCTTTACTATTTGTTATCGTTTCTGGAAGATTAGCAGGTACAATCGGTACTTCTAACTTACCAGTATCTGGTATGACAATTGCCTCTTTAGTTATCGTAACTCTTTTATTCGTTATCTTTGGATGGAAGAGCACAGCAAATAATAAAACATTATTATTATTCGGAACATTTATCGTAACAGCGATTTCCGTAGCAGGTGGTTATAGCCAAACTCAAAAAGCTACTTTCTTAATCGGTGGTGAAAAGAAAGAAATGGACAAATTTTTCATTCTTGCCAGCGTTGTAGGTGTAGCTGTAGTAGTTGGTGTTATCAAAGTACTTGGCAGTCAGTTAGCCATGACAGGCGATAACGTACCATTTGCATTACCACAAGCAAACTTAATCTCTACTTTAACAGCAGGTATCATGTCTGGAGAACTTCCATGGAACATGGTTATCGTTGGTATCGTAATGGGTATCGTTTTATTTATGTTAAAACTTCCTATTATGACAATTGCAATTGGTTTCTATCTACCAATCTCTACAACAGCTATCATTTTAGTAGGTGCACTTGTTCGTGTTCTTATTGAAAAAACAGCTCGTAGCCAAGAAGAAAAAGATGCAAAAGTGGAAAATGGTATCAGTTTATCATCTGGTTTAGTAGCAGGTGGTTCTATCATCGGTTTAGTAGGTATTATCTTACAAGTAACAGGTGTAATTGATGGATTAACTCCAACAGGATTCGCAGCAACAAATGGTATGGCATATGTATTACTTGCTATCTTATTAGTATGTACAATCGTGCCATTATGGTTAGTGAAAGTTAAGAAAGAAAAATAGTGTAAACTATAAAAGATATATGGTGTTATGGAAAGGGAATAGGCAGTTTTGTCTATTCTCTTTTTTCTGTTAAGAGAATTGTATTAAGAAGAGTTTTGACGGTTAAAATTGAATGTAAGGAATGAGTTGTATAAAACAAACATATAATAGTAGGTTAAATATGTCAGTATGCGTGGTTGAAAAAAGAAAAGGAAGGTGGTAAACTCTACATGGGTGATGCAATGATTAAAAAATTTTCTGTGAAAAATTATAGGAATTTTAAAGATAAAATTACATTAGATTTTTCTAAAATAGGTAATTACGATTTTAACGAGTATTGTATTCGTGACAATATACTTACAAAGACTATGATATATGGTCAAAATGGTGTCGGAAAAAGTAACTTAGGTTTTGCCCTGTTTGATATTGTACAAGTATTAACGGATAGACATATTACAGAAGAAAAGAATAATGATAGGCTATTTTTAAATGCTGATTCAATGGATAAAAAAGTTGAATTCTATTATGAGTTTGTGTTAGATAAATATAAGATTGTTTATGAGTATCATAAGAAAGATTCTAAGAGGCTCTTATATGAAGAATTATTAGTTGATGATAATGTGATATTTTCATATGATTTTGAAAAAAATGAATTTATATGCAATAATTTAGATAAAGTCGGTGCAGAGACTTTGAATTTTGAGTTTTTTGAAAGTAGTACGTCTATACTTAGATATATTGCTCATAATGGGAATATAGGGGCTATGCCAACTATTAAATTAATAATGTCTTATGTTAATGGAATGCTATGGTTTCGTTCACTTGAGCGAAATCAATTTATTGGTATGAATAAAAATACTACCAATTTAATTGACTATCTTGTGGTAAATGACTATTTAAAAGATTTTCAAGAGTTTTTAAATAGGGTGACAGGAATGAATTATCGTTTAGAACCAAATCAGGATGATATAACTGAAGAAAAGAGAATTCTAGAAGTTCACCAAAATGGTAAATTGGATTTTTGGTCTGCTGCTTCAAATGGAACTCGTGCCCTAACTCTTTTTTATTTTTGGATGACGATGTTTCAAGATGCAACCTTTGTATGGATTGATGAATTTGATGCTTTTTATCATTTTGAATTATCAAGAGACATTGCAAAGGAGGTTCTTTCTTATGCAAAAAATCAAATTGTTTTTACAACGCATAATACCTATTTAATGAGTAATGAATTACTGCGACCTGATGCATACTTTATACTACGAAACGGAAAAGTTAAGGGCTTACCTGAGTTGACTTTTAGAGAACTAAGACAAGGACATAATTTAGAGAAATTATTTAGAAATGGTGAATTTGAGGATGAAAAAGAGTAGCAAAAGAATACTTTTTATTGTTGAAGGAGAAACAGACGAACCAGAATTCATTGAACAAGTAAAAAGTGTACTATTTTCAGACTATGATATTGATTATTACACATATAAAACTTCAATTCATGATTTGGTAGATTATTTGTGCGTAGATGGCGAATTTGATACTGACATAGATATAAAATTAGCATTGGCTAGTTTAGATAAAAATGAAGAACAAAAAGAAGTTTTGAATAAAAAGTATACGGATATATTTCTGATTTTTGACATGGAACCTCATTATCAGAAACAGCGGTTTGATCAAATATGTGAAATGTTGAAGTTTTACAATGATTCTGGTGACAACGGTAAATTGTATATCAACTATCCTATGATGCAGTCTTACAAACACTTGAATGAAATGCCGGATTTGCAATTTAAGCACAAGACAGTTTCGGTTGAGGAAGTACAAAATTATAAAGCATTAGTAGGGACAGAGAGTAAGTATCAAGATTTAAAAAAGTATACGTATGAGATAATAATGTCTATTTGTGCCCATCACTTAAAAAAGATGAATTATATTCTGAATAAAAGTTTTGACGTACCGGATTTAGACACGTTTTTAAATTTCAACTTTATAAGTTTATTAGAATATGAAATCAATAAGTGGGAATCGGAGAAGAGAGTTGATGTTTTAAACACATCCATTTTCATCATTCTAGAATACGAACCAGATTTGATTTTGCACAATTTAGAAGTACATAGAGATTCATTTACGATCTAAATGATTAAAAAAATACATAATATTATACTAATAGAAGTAATAAAACCTAAAGAATAGCACTATTTCAGCTATCCTTTAGGTTTTTTCTCTATTTAAAAGGGTAAAAACAGAAAAACTGCTAACAATATGTATGATATAAGTAATCGTAAATTGTACAAAAACATGAAAGAAAGCAAGGTGCAAACAATGGAACATAAAAAACAATCCATGTTAAAATCATCCCTCGGTTCTGTATTTAACCAAGTTAGCGAAGATGCACATACTATCGCCGATAAAAAATCAGGACATTTTATCGCTGTCTCAGGAATGGTTAAACTACCTAAAATCATTGAAATTACAGAACATACTACCCTACAAGAAGTCATCGACGAATGTGGTGGAATCTTACAAGACAAAAAATTTAAAGCAGCTCATGTGGGTATCCCATGTGGAGAATTTTATACCGAGGAAGGTCTAGATAAAGCTATCGACTTAGAAATCTTCAAAGACGGCGTATGTCCATCTGTCGTCATATTATCCGAAAGCGAATGTATCGTCCAATATGCCCTCTATTACTTAGAATACCTTATTGGAAAAATGGAATCTGAATCCCTAGAAAAATATCTCGTAGCCAAAAATGAATTCTACAAAATGCGTTCCTACCTAGACAAAATAAGCAAATGCCGTGCAACTATGCGTGACGTCTACCTTCTTCGTGAACTTGCAGTAGAGACAAGAAAAAAGACAAACCAAGAATACAACACCATTGAACAAATCATAGACAAATTTTACGAAGAAATCGAAGACCACGTAGCTTATCATTATTGCGGTACATTAGAATGCAATCACATGACAAAACTAACCATAACAAGTAAATGCATCGGATGTGGAGCCTGCAAACGTGCATGTCCAGTAGACTGTATCGAAGGTGAGATAAAAAAACGTCATAAAATTGACTACCATAGATGTACCCATTGTGGTGCTTGTTCCACGGCATGTCCTGTTGGTGCCATCACATCAGGCAACAATACGCTAAAATTCCTACGCGACCTATCCATTCCACAAAAAACAGTTATCACCCAAATGGCACCTGCTGTTCGTGTTGCCATTGGAGAAGCCTTCGGCTTTGAACCAGGAACCAATGTTGAAAATAAAATCGCTGCAGGTTTACGTCGTCTTGGTGTCGATTATGTATTCGATACCACTTGGGCAGCCGATTTAACGATTATGGAAGAAGCCAATGAGTTTATCGAACGTTTAGAAAAATTCCAAGCAGGAGACCCAGATGTAAAATTGCCTTTATTAACATCTTGTTGTCCAGCATGGGTAAAATTTATTGAACAAAACTATGGTGACATGCTTGATGTACCATCGACTGCAAAATCTCCAATGGAAATGTTCGCAGCCGTAGCAAAAGACATCTGGGCAAAAGAACAAGGAATCCCAAGAGAACGTTTAATCTCCGTTGCCATTATGCCTTGTCTTGCTAAGAAGTACGAAGCATCCAGACCTGAATTCTCTACTGGTATGAATTACGATGTGGATTACGTTATCACAACATCAGAATTAATTGACATTTTCAAAGAATCCGATATCGATCTAAGAACAATCAAAGAAGAACCTATTGATCAAGTATTAGGTGAATATACAGGTGGAGGAATTATCTTTGGTCGAACTGGTGGTGTAATTGAGGCAGCAACTAGAGTCGCGGTTGAAAAGATTACAGGACAACGTTTGGATGAAATAGAATTCAAAGATTTACAAGGATGGGACAGTTTCCGTAACTGTGAAGTAGAAGTAGGAGATTTAAAATTAAAAATCGGTGTCACATACGGACTACGTGAAGCAAAGAAAATGCTAGACAAAATTCGTTCTGGTGAAGAATTCTATCATGCTATCGAAATCATGGCTTGTACTGGCGGTTGCGTTGGTGGTGGTGGTCAGCCAAAAGCACGAAAAAGAGAAGCAACCTTACAACAAAGAATGGAAGGTCTTAACTCAATCGACCGCTCTCTACCACTTAGGAGATCCAACGAAAACCCAGCAGTACAAGCGATTTATGACAAATATCTTGATTATCCGCTAAGTCACAAAGCTCACGAATTACTACACACAGAATATTTCATTCGTAGAAAATATTGAGATAAACGAGTCTTTTCATATGATTCTGAATCTGCTACAATACAAGAAAATTATAAGAAAAGGCTGGTACTTACAATGAATATACAAATCTTCGGAAAATCAAAATGTTTTGATACAAAGAAAGCAGAACGTTATTTTAAAGAACGTGGTATAAAATTTCAATCTATTAATTTATTAGAAAAGGGTCTAAGTAAAGGTGAATTTCAAAAAGTAAAGCAAGCAGTTGGTGGCTTAGATGCCATGATTGATAAAAATGGTAAGGATAAAGATTTAATCGCATTAATTACGTATCTTGCAGAAGAAGATAAAGAGGAAAAAGTGCTAGAAAATCAAAAGGTACTAAAAACACCGATTGTTAGAAATGGAGCAAAAGCTACTATTGGTTACCAACCTGATGCTTGGAAAAGCTGGGAATAAATAATGTAAGTTGAAAAAGTATGGAATTCTACTAAGAGGTGTAGAGTTCCATTTTTTTTGTGGAATAATATACCACTAATAATTTAGAAAACCAAACCGATAAATGAAGAAGAGAGAAGTTAGAAGAACAAAAGAAAATGAAAAAGTACAAATGAGGAGTTAAGTATGAATGCAAAGTCAGTAAATCAAATCATTATCAGAACTATGTGGATCTGTTCTGCCATTATATCCGTTTTGAGTTGTTTACTAAGAGGATGGCCTGATGCACTAATGAGTATAATATCATTATTTGGAACAAGTTTGTTATTAACAGGTGGCTATTTGTTAAAGATTGAGGAAAGGCTAAAAGGGATTTTGCTCTTGACTATATGTGGTTATGGGTTTTTAGGATTTTCGATTCTTAGAGGTGGCGAAAGTAGTGGATTTGTATTTTCATTTCTATTACTAGGTTTATCCGTACTATATTTTGATAGCAGTATATTAAAATGGTTTTCTTTATCCTATCTAACAGGAGTTGTAGTTACGTTTTGTATTAATCCTACCCTAGTGATTGGAAAAGATGTATCTTTTATGTTGGGTATCTTTTTGATGCTCACCTATTCCGTTTTGGCTGTGATTCTCTTTTTAGTAACAAGAGCTGGAAATAACTTGTTGATACAGGTGATGGAAAAGGAAAAACTTGCACAGCAGCAAAAAAATGTTATTTTAGAACATGGGGCAGTGGCGAAAGAGATTTCAGACCAATTATATGTTTCGATTAAAGGCAATTCTGAAAGTATGAATCGTTTACAGTCTATTTCTGAAAATGTGTCGCTTTCTGCAGAGCACATCAAAAATGGAATGGATGAGTCTAGAAGTTCATTGAAGAGTTTAACACAAAGAGTTCATGTATCCAATGAACAAATTGAAGAGAATTATTGCATTGCTAAAAATCTAAATGATAACTATCGAATTGTAATAGAACATGTATTAGAAGGAACTGTTGGTGGCGATAAAGTAAAAGAGTCTATGGATGAAATAGAACAAACATCTAATAAAACCAAAGAATCAACAGATAATCTTTTACAGGGAATGAAAAAAGTAAAAGATATTTTGAATGAGATAAATGCGATATCAGCACAAACTAAGTTGTTGGCATTAAATGCAAGTATTGAAGCAGCTAGAGCAGGTGAATACGGAAGCGGATTTGCAGTGGTAGCAAATGAAATCGGAAGTTTGTCTGAACAAAGTCATACTGCATCAGGTAATATAGAAGAAAATATTAACTGGCTTTTAGAAACAATCGAAGATATCGCGAAAAATGTAAGTGAAAATGCAAAATCTGTTTCAAGTGGAAAAGAAAATCTAGAAGCACTAATTGCATGTTTACAAAAAATTCATTCTACTTCACTTGTTTCTGAAAGTGATATTCAAGAAGAATTTGATATTATAACAAATGTCAAAGGTGATTTTGAAAATATGGTTCAAGAACTTACCAGTATGTTAACTGTTGAAGAAAAAAATGTTGCTATGGTACAGGACATCTCAGATAACATTAACAAGCAAGGTGAGATGGTAGAACAAGTACATCAAGATTTAGAGCAGATACTTGCATTAGCGGAAAAATTAGATGAACAACAAAATACATTTAAAGAGCTTGAGCAATAGGTAAAGTGAAATGGAGGGGCATGTATTTACCATGTTTCTCTTTTTCATGTAACAGTGATTAAATAAAGGAGAAAGAAATGAATACAAGACAAACACATAAGAATATTCTTTACATCATGTGGGCAACATCCATACTGCTTACTATAGGAAACATCATTCAACGCGTCCCAATATCACAGATACTTACATCAGGCGTAGTAATGGTAACCACATCACTGGGGGCTACAGTAATATCTAAGCTACCCATTATAGATAAATGGAAAGCAGTGGGGATGACAACTCTAACATCAATTGCAACTTTAGCACTATCTATCGCAGTAGGAGGGAAGAGTACTACATTTATTGCATCTTTTATTGTACTAGGACTTGCAACGCTGTATTTTGATAGCAGTGTTTTGTTATGGTCATCTTCCATTTACATTGCTTGTTATGTGGTGGCAGGGTTTATCAATCCTATTTACATTGTAGGACCATCTATTGATCCAGATTTAGCAATTGTATTTATATTGTGTTATGGTATTTTGGCATCTATTTTATACCTTGCAACGAAAGCAGCAAATAAATTGGTTGTCAATTGCAATCAAAGCGAATCCTTAGCACAGCAACAAAAAAATGAGATTATTGAAAATGCACAGATGGCAAAAGATATTTCTGATAACTTAGCAAAATCAGTAGACAATAGTTCAGAACGTTTAGATGAATTAAAAGCTACATCAGAAAATATTGTGGAATCTGCTGAGAATATTTCAAAGGCAATGGCATCTTCTACGCAATCTCTTATCGCACTGAGTGAACGTATTAGTGCATCTAATAATGAAATCGAGAACAACTATCAGTTGGCAAAAGAACTGAAAGAGGGGTACAATGTTGTAATTAAGCACGTTGAGGAAAGTTCAAAAGATGGGGATAAAGCAAAACAATCCATGGAAGAAATGGAACAGACATCCCTTCTCACAAAAAGTGCTACAGATAACTTATTAGATGGAATGAAAAAAATTCAAAATATCATTAATGAAATTAACTCTATTTCCGCTCAAACTAAATTATTGGCATTGAATGCAAGTATTGAAGCTGCAAGAGCAGGAGAAGCAGGAAAAGGATTTGCAGTGGTAGCCAGTGAAATCGGAAGCTTATCCGAACAAAGTCATGTGGCATCTGCGAATATATCCGATAATATTTCTTGGTTAGTAGATACGATACATGAGATATCACAGAAGGTTTCTGATAATGTAACATCCATATCCGATGGAAAAGAAAATATCAACGAGTTAATTAAACGATTAGGGCATATTCATACAACGTCTGTTGCGTCTGAGCGTAATATCCAAGAACAGTTTGATATTATTAAATTAGTGAAGGAAGATTTCGCAGAAATGGTGCAAGAAGTTTCGGAAGTAATGGCGATGGAAGAAGAAAATACTGCTATGAGCCAAGCGATTTCTGGAAATATTGATTTACAAGGAAATATGGTACAGCAGGTGTATGAGGACTTAAAAAATATTGGGGAGTTGACACATACACTAGGCAAACAGTATGAGATTGTAGATGAAGCTAGGTAGTGCAGATTATTTTATATAAATGGGAAAGAGAACTTCTGTGATTGCACGGAAGTTCTTTTTTTATTGAAAGATATAACACAAAGATAGAATGATAAAATGGCAAATAAGTTGAGAATTTGTTCTTATATGAAATGGGAAGAAATGTATATTAAAATAGATATAGTTTTAGCTTGTAAAATACAGTATAATGTATTTAATTAATATGAGGAGGTTTTGAATTTGCGTTTGCCAATGGATGAAAAAACATTTTTAAATTTTTATCAAAATACTTTGTTAGGATATTCTAATGGATTGCAAAGTTACATATGTCGTTTACTTGAAACGGAAAAAAGAATTACTTTTCAACAGCAAATGTGTATTTATGATAGAGCTGAAACTGTATTTTTTGAAACAAAAAAAGATTATAGAAGAATTTTGTCCGTTACCTCTACAGATATAAATTTTGTTAATTTTTATGAAGAATGGGAGTTTAAAAAACTCTATAAATACTCTGTTCCACTATTTTTTGAGATTACAGAGGGAAAAAAAATTAAGGACATACTGAAAGAAAATGATATTTGGGAATTTAGTACGGAAACATACAAGCCAGAGTTTATTATTAATACTTCTTTAAAAGAATCAAAACCTCTTTATTGGTGCAAGGAAGATGGAATTTTTATTAAATTTGTCTTACAAAAGGCCTATATGAGACCAGGAGAGTATGAACAAATTGATTATAGATATCCAATTATAATTTATATTAATGAGGAGAATAATTTAATTGAGATTCGTTATGATTCCGCAAGATACAATAATCTATTAGATAATATTGATTATGAAAATATGGTAAATCAATGTATAAGTTGGATACATGATGTATTGGGACTTGAGTTATATTGTTGTGAACATGCGGATATTATAGAAATTATTAATGATAAGCAAGATGAAAATGTAAAAATGTATAAACAAATGATGGAATTAAGCTCGGGTGGTTCAGCAGAATTAACAGCTTCAGAGTGTGCCGATTATGTTCTGCCATTCATTGGAGAAATTCGAGAGTTAATTGATGAAAACGAAGAAGTATTTAATCAATCAGAAGAAGCAAAGCAGTTACTTCTACAGTATTTAAGTGATAAGGAGGCTACTGCAAGTTATCCATATATCTATATAAAATGGGTAAAACCTGTTGAGTCACAAAGTTATCTCGTAAAAATTACATTTGACTATTTGGAGCATAAATATACGTTAATGCAACATATAACTGGAGGGTGTAAGGATTTTGAAATGGAGAGAATGAATGATGCAATCAAATATCTTTGTAAAAGTGGTTCCTTTGTTAAAGGAGAAAGAATATGACATTGCCAGTGATAAGATACTCAATTATTTAAATCGTTATCATTCAAATGAGTGGATATATCCAGATGCAATGCATAGAAATTTGAAATTGAGTATTCAAATTGTATATGATATTTTAGAGTTATGTGTAGAGAATGGTATATTAGAACAATATTTACAGATTTATTGTCCAAATTGTAGAAGGTTTACTGGAATGTGCTATAAGACAATATTTGATATTCCAGTAGATGTAGAATGCGTGCATTGTGATAATGTTGTAAAATCGCCACTACAACATGCAATCGTAATATATAAGGTGATTTAATGGAAAATGAAAAGAGAGTATGTGAAAAGTTTGACTCATTTTTAAATAGCGTTGGTTGGACATTGCCTCAATTAATAGAACAATTTGGGAAATATAGTACAGAGAAATTGAATTTAAGTGATGAGACACATCAAAAGTTTTCAGAAGTTTATGATAGAATACGAAATAAGAAATATAGAAAGCAAGAAAAAGGTAGACTACTAGAAAATTTGACAGCAATTCTATTTCAAGATGGTTGTGCTCATTTGTTTCGTTGCCAATGTAACTGTAGAACAAGTACGAATGAATTGGACTTATTACTTACGTGGACGGAAGAGGCAAGGAATGCAGGATTTGCAGCTAATTATTCTTTTATTGGAGATTCGTTTATCTGTGAATGTAAGAATTATAATGGGAAGGTAGATGTAACATTTATAGGAAAGTTTTGTTCACTCTTACTACTAGCAAAATCAAAATTTGGTATTATGATTGCTTGGGATGGTATTACTGCAAGGAGTGCATGGAGCGATTCTAAAGGACTGATAAAGAAGATTGCACTAAAGGAAGATATTTACATAATCATTATAGATAAATATGATTTAGAAAAGATTTATAAACAGGAAAGTAATATTTTTTCGCTATTACATGATAAATATATTGGATTAAAGAATGAGATTGATTACAGCAAATATATACAAACCCATGAAGCAGAGGAAAAACTAATAGAACAAGAAGATCAATTTTCTTGACTTTTCAACCTTTCGTGCTAAAATATTATGTAAAAGCCTAAAATACTATACCTAGTATTTTAGGCTAGTTTAAATCGGCGAAGACGAAGACAAGTAACGTAAATTATCGTTCTCAGAGAGTGGAGGTAGGTGAGAGCTCCGCAAAGTGAATTTACGCGAATAACACTTTATCAGCTGCGATCTGAACGTTGGTGAATTGCACTAATTATTAGGTGAGCCGTAAGCTATGCGTTAAGTAGCAAGGTTATAAACCGCTAAGTGACTGGTATTCAGTAATTCAGGTGGTACCGCGGACATTGTAATGTTCGTCCTGAGAGTTTATGAAATTAAATTGTACGGGTATTTACTCGAATAATTGAAAAGGAGAATATTATGAACACATCAAACATTTACCGTAACCGCACTATGGACAAGATTAGTGAAGGTGATGTTGGCGCAACACTTAAGATTGCTGGATGGGTTGAAAACATCCGTGATCACGGCGGTGTATCATTTATTGATTTACGCGATATGTATGGCGTAATGCAAGTTGTTATGCGCGATACAACATTATTAAATGGAATTAACAAAGAAGACTGTATCTCAATCGAAGGTTTAGTACAAAACCGTGATGAAGAAACTTATAATCCAAAGATTCCTACAGGAACAATTGAATTAGAAGCACATACAGTTGAGATTTTAGGAAAAGTATACACACAACTTCCTTTCGAGATTCAAACATCCAAAGAAATTCGTGAAGATGTGCGTTTAAAATATCGTTATTTAGATTTACGTAACAAGAAGGTAAAAGACAACATCGTGTTCCGTTCAGAAGTTATCAGCTTCTTAAGACAAAAGATGACAGACATGGGATTCTTAGAGATCCAAACTCCAATCCTTTGTGCATCTTCTCCAGAAGGTGCAAGAGATTACGTAGTACCTTCACGTAAATTTAAAGGTAAATTCTATGCTTTACCACAAGCACCACAACAATACAAACAATTATTAATGGTTTCTGGTTTTGATAAGTACTTCCAGATCGCACCATGTTTCCGTGATGAAGATGCTCGTGCTGACCGTTCTCCAGGTGAGTTCTATCAGTTAGACTTCGAGATGGCTTTCGCTACACAAGAAGATGTATTCCGCGTAGGGGAAGAAGTATTAACAGAAACATTTAAGAAATTTGCCCCAGAAGGCGCAGTTGTAACAGATGCTCCTTTCCCAGTGATTCCTTACAAACAAGCGATGCTTGAATATGGTTCTGATAAACCAGATTTAAGAAACCCATTAAGAATCGTGGATGTTACAGATTTCTTCCAAAGATGTACATTCAAACCTTTCCACGGCAAAACAGTTCGTGCAATTAAAGTACATGCTGATATGTCCAAAGGTTTCCACGAAAAATTATTAAAATTTGCTCAATCTATCGGTATGGGTGGTCTTGGATATCTTTATGTAAATGAAGATATGTCATACAAAGGACCTATCGATAAATTTATCCCAGATGAAATGAAAGGTGAGATCGCTACACTTGGTAACTTAGAAGCTGGCGATACCATCTTCTTCATCGCTGATACAGAGGATAAGGCTGCTGTTTTAGCTGGTCAGATCCGTACAGAATTAGGTATTCGTCTTGACTTAATCGAAAAGAACGCTTACCGTTTCTGTTTCGTAAACGACTTCCCAATGTTCGAATACGACAAAGAAGAAAAGAAAACAATCTTCACTCATAACCCATTCTCTATGCCACAAGGTGGTTTAGAAGCTTTAAATGAAAAAGATCCATTAGATATCTTAGCTTACCAATACGATATCGTATGTAATGGTGTGGAACTTTCTTCTGGTGCTGTTCGTAACCACAACCTTGATATCATGGTGAAAGCATTCGAGATCGCTGGTTATACAGAAGAAGACTTAAAAGAAAAATTCGGTGCATTATACAATGCATTCCAATATGGTGCACCACCACACGCAGGTATGGCACCAGGTGTGGATCGTATGATCATGCTTCTTAGAAATGAAGAAAATATCCGTGAAGTTATTGCATTCCCTATGAATGGTAACGCACAGGATGTTATGTGTGGAGCTCCTAATGAGATTAGTGAGAAACAACTTAGAGAAGTTCATATTAAAATCCGTGACTAAGGGTGGCAAAAACATTTCCACTTATTAGCTTCTACAAAATGAAAAACCATTTGCTTTTTGGGCAAATGGTTTCAGGCTGTAGACAACTAATCCCACCATTCTGGTGGGATTAGTTGTCTTTTTATG
>CAYPEJ010000044.1:0-26773 GCA_964409685.1 uncultured Anaeromicropila sp. | reverse complement strand
ATTTTAAATTATAGGGTGTTCAACTTTTTGTGTCCACAGTTATATCCTACCACCACAAAGTTGCTAGCTTAGCTTCTATTTGGTCATACAGATTTACATTCCACTATGGTACTTCTAAAACATGAGTGGTAAACTATCAATTTTGGATTGAATCTCATTTACATTCCACTATGGTACTTCTAAAACATTCTTCATCATTGTGTAGGAGGAGACAATTATCTAATTTACATTCCACTATGGTACTTCTAAAACACAGGAAGAGAAAGTTGCACCAGTGCAACAAGATTTTAATTTACATTCCACTATGGTACTTCTAAAACACAACACGCTGTTTATCACCTTTTCCATGTAGCACAATTTACATTCCACTATGGTACTTCTAAAACCTTCTTCCATGTCGTCAATTACTTCTTTGTCTGATAGATTTACATTCCACTATGGTACTTCTAAAACTTAGGAATTAAAATAATTATTTTGATTGAACATGGATTTACATTCCACTATGGTACTTCTAAAACAATCGAAATACGCTCAAATTATTTTTGAACGTCAAAATTTACATTCCACTATGGTACTTCTAAAACCCTTTGCAAAAAAATCCCCTAATTCTCCTTCTTCTAGCCACCATTTCTGTCGACCTCACTTTTATATTCAATTTTCTGAACATTGAATCTTACCCATATTGAGCAAAATCAATTCAAACCCTCATAAATAAAGGAATTGTCGATCCCCCACTTATTTTACCATATCGTAGGTCGACAGAATTTCTCCTCTTTCTATGTACATTACTATACTAAAAGATTTCAAATAAAAATTCAACCTTTGATTCCACATTCTAATCCTTATCCCTTAAAATCTTTAATCTCAACTACAAATTGAAACAAAGTGTGTGTTTCTACACACTCTCGCATCTTCTTATGTTTACTACAAGAAACACACACTCACAGGATACAACTTTCGTTCCTGTGACTCTTCCTGTATCTGATAAATGCAACTCTACAGCAACTGCAGCCCACATTCAGACTAGCAACATTTCTGTTTCTACTAGCAATGAAGCTTCCGCTGAGTTCATTGCTAATCTATTGAAGGCGTGTAGCCATGCTGGGTGATATTGCAAAAGCCGACAAATTTTACACATCCTTCTTAATTTACAATTCTTACCACTTGTCTTCTTTCTACAAAATCTGCATACTTTTTTGTTACACTCTTTATTTGACGTGTAGAAATTGTATAGGAACTTTCATTCTTCATGGTCACAATATTATTATCTATGCTACTTATATATGACAAATTTACGATTACGGAGCGATTCAGTTTAGTAAAGTTATCCGATAATTCCTTTTCAATATCTTTAATGTTATCATATGTCCGAAACTCTTTCTTTGGCGTTATGATTTTGATTTCATCGGTTTTTAGTATCTTCTCGATACTAATAATTTCTTTTTCCCGTACATTTACCTTGCCATTATTAAATACAGCAATTTTGCTGTTTCGCTTCATTACTTGGTATCCCATTATCTGTGCAATTGCTTTGGTAAGTACATCTTGAAAATCATATGGATTTACTGGTTTTTGTAAAAATCCACTGAAATGGACTTGAGATGCAAGTAATGCAAAATCATTATAAGTGATTATAAAAATGATCACCACATATGGATTTAACTTTTGCATTCTTTTTGCCAATTCAACTCCATTTAAGATACTATCACCCAAATCAATATCCAAAATTGCTAAATCTATCTGCTTTAAAAGCTCGTCATTATGTTCCTTGTAACCATTATGACATATAAAATCGATATTTATCCTCTTGTTTTTCATATATTCTAGAAGAATTACTCGATTTATTTTTGCATTAATGTCCTCATTTTCACACATAAAAACTCTCAACGGTCTCATTATATTCTCCCCTAATCAAGTACTTCCTTATATAATATATACTAAAATGAATTATACTAAGCATCAGAATGATTACAATGATTTCTACATCAATTAATTTACTCTTTACAATTTTTCTTCTTTTTCCTGCATGACTTTGTTTTTTACAATATATAACAAAAAGCGCACCATGTTGTGCGCTTCTCATACCTACTTACTTTTTTCTTTACCAAATTTCTCTTTTAGACCTTTTGGTTCTACTGGTTGATATAATATCCATCTACAAATTGTGTTTGCATCATATTTCAAACTTGCTTCTGCAAACCCTTTGCATATTTTCTTGCCCAATTGATTCATAGTATCACTCCTTTCCCAAAGAATATTTATCTTATAATTTTATGCTATTACGAGCGAATAGAACTTACAATTTCTTTATAGCGATAAAATGGTATGTCAAGAATATCTCCATTTGACATCCTAATTTTCCCTTTTGAAATTGCAATCACTTCTTTCTTATTCACTATTAGATATCGACTCACTTTAACCAAAATTTGTGAACCTTGTTCAAGAGTACTATTAATTGTATTACTTACAAGCATTCTCTGCTGTTTCGTAATAACTTCTAATTTTCTTTCAACGGTCTTTATGTAAATAATCTCATTTTCTTTTAACTGTAAATCCTTTCGCTCCCTGCGAAATGTAATCATCTTTGCATTTTGATTATCTAAGTACTCTTTTCCAATTTGAGCAGTTAGTATACGATAAAATAACTCATCTAGTTGTTGAAAATTTATTGGTTTTTCAAGAAAGCCAACCATGTTAAGCTTATTTGCCTTAATCATTAGTTCTGTATGAGCAGAAACAAAAACATTTGCTACAAATGGATTATATTCCTTTAATTCTCTGCCAACCACAATACCATTACGATTTCCTACTTCTATATCCAAAAATGCAACATCTATACGATTTTCACGAATAAACTGCATCAATGTATCATCTACGCTCCGAAAACTATGTATATGAAGCTTTACATTGTATTTTTTCGCCACTGTATTTATATACTTCGTATTTGAAATTAAAAACAAATCATTATCTTCCACAATCATCACTTGTAATTCCATATACTTCACTCCTCATCCTTAACAACTGCTTTATCCATATCAAAAAATGCTTTCACATAAAACATATGATCCTCACAATAAACATCTAAATCTCCATCATTTTTTTCGACAAACTCATCTATAATCCCCAAACCTTTTCCATGTGTACTCTTATCCTCCTTAGTAGTAATAAAGAAACCATGTTCTGCTCGTATTGGTTGCCGTACATAAGGATTTTTACATTCAATCGTTAATGTTTTATCTTCTTCATCCACATATACTCCAAACCAAATAATACGCTCTTTACGATTTCGAATTTTGGCAGTTGCTTCAATTGCATTATCTAACATATTTGAAACAATGGAATTTAAATCAACCATAGGAATTCGTATATCATCTACCTCTATCTTACATTGAATATCTATATGCTCTTGATTCGCTTTAGAAGTTTTTTCAAATAGAATAACAGATAATACTGTATTACTTTGATAGAGCTTAGAAATACTCCCTCGCTTTACTACTGGTAACAACTCTTCAATGTAACGTTCCAATTCTTCATACATTTTCCCTTCAAGCAATGTTTTCATAATACCTATATGCGATTTATAATCATGTATCATCTTTTGTGTTTCTTGAATTTTCTTCTGGTTAGATTCAAGCATATGTATATGCTTATTGGAAAACTCCAACAACTCCTTTTGTTCCCTCTCATTTCTCTGAAAACTCATCAAAGAAAATCCACAGTAAAGCAATATCGAAGCTTCATATAGCAAAGTTGCCAAGGTTAATATATTAAAAGCATTAGAATCAAGTACTGATGATCGGCAATATATATATCCAAAGATAATAATATCTGCAACAAAACTTATTCCAAAAAGATAAAACATTTTATTACTTTCAAATTCTCTTTGATAATGTTGCTTGACTTTATATAAACCATACAGCACACCATAACTACACAACTGTAAAAACAATATAGAACTAAATCGCATCACAGTTAATTTGCTAATCACACTTATATCTACAAAAAGCAACAATGCATATGTAATTACGAATTCTGTCATTGTATCCATATAATATTTTATGACAAGAAAATTAAATGCTAATTTCTTATTAACTTGATAAAATACTACCGCATATAAAAAATAGAATCCCATTATGGAATATGTAATAATATATGAAATTACAGGATTTGAAGCCAACAGGTTCAAAAGAAACGTTCGTCCAACAAAGTAACTACATAGAAACACTATCCCAATATACCGAAAAAATCTCAATCCTTTCTTTATAGGAAACATCTTTCGCCAGAATAAATCTAAAATAAACGGTTCAATCATGTTTATTATCATTAGTAAAATGCTATAAATGTTCTCCATTTTTATCATCCCTTCTAAAGGCAAAAGTATCTATATTATACAACAGAAAAATGTAAATAACAACGAAATAATGTATATTTAGACACCAAGCATACAATAGTTATTTAGATGATTGAAAAATAGCTTACAAGAAAAATAAGAAATTTACATTCCACTATGGTGCTTCTAAAACTAAGCGCAAAGAGAGAACGCGAAGACTGATTGAAAAATTTACATTCCACTATGGTTCTTCTAAAACTACCCTAAGCATTACATCACATATCTCTCTACCCAGCTTTACATTCCACTATGGTTCTTCTAAAACGATATTATGGAATACTATTGTAACACGAATTACTACTTTACATTCCACTATGGTTCTTCTAAAACATGGAGTGATGCCGACTTTCTTAGACTTATTCGCCTTTACATTCCACTATGGTTCTTCTAAAACGAGTTAAAACAATTACTATTGCAGGAACTCCAGCCGTCTTTACATTCCACTATGGTTCTTCTAAAACTGAATAGTAAAATGCTGAAAGTAACTGATAAGTCCTTTACATTCCACTATGGTTCTTCTAAAACTATTAAACGGTACGGAAGATCGTATCTGTAAAGACTTTACATTCCACTATGGTTCTTCTAAAACAATGTTATTCCTTGTGTAATATTTTTTAGAAGATACTTTACATTCCACTATGGTTCTTCTAAAACTCTATGTTCCTTTCTTGTCTTACATCTAATAATACCTTTACATTCCACTATGGTTCTTCTAAAACATTTGCAATAAGCTAGGAGAGCTCTGGACAAACAGCTTTACATTCCACTATGGTTCTTCTAAAACTGCTAGGAAGAACTGACCGCACACCGCTTTTAATTCCTTTACATTCCACTATGGTTCTTCTAAAACAATTATTCGCTGCTCTTCCTTGAAATGGCTCACTGCTTTACATTCCACTATGGTTCTTCTAAAACGACTGTTTTCTCTCGTACTCATATCCATTAAATAGCTTTACATTCCACTATGGTTCTTCTAAAACTGCTAGGAAGAACTGACCGCACACCGCTTTTAATTCCTTTACATTCCACTATGGTTCTTCTAAAACAATTATTCGCTGCTCTTCCTTGAAATGGCTCACTGCTTTACATTCCACTATGGTTCTTCTAAAACGACTGTTTTCTCTCGTACTCATATCCATTAAATAGCTTTACATTCCACTATGGTTCTTCTAAAACAGAAAGTAGTATTAAAGCAGAAGTGCCAGAAGAGACCTTTACATTCCACTATGGTTCTTCTAAAACTAAGCCTAAAATGCGTAATAATCAGATAACAATAAACTTTACATTCCACTATGGTTCTTCTAAAACCATCACACCCTCTGAACACAATCCTTTGCCCAGTCTTTACATTCCACTATGGTTCTTCTAAAACAATGTTATTCCTTGTGTAATATTTTTTAGAAGATACTTTACATTCCACTATGGTTCTTCTAAAACTCTATGTTCCTTTCTTGTCTTACATCTAATAATACCTTTACATTCCACTATGGTTCTTCTAAAACATTTGCAATAAGCTAGGAGAGCTCTGGACAAACAGCTTTACATTCCACTATGGTTCTTCTAAAACCATCACACCCTCTGAACACAATCCTTTGCCCAGTCTTTACATTCCACTATGGTTCTTCTAAAACGAAGAAGTCCGTAATGAACTTGCTGCTCTGTTTGAACTTTACATTCCACTATGGTTCTTCTAAAACTGATTTCATAACCTTTAAATCAACAATGCATTTTTTCTTTACATTCCACTATGGTTCTTCTAAAACAGAATATATAGTCTTAACCCTGATTGGATAAGAACCTTTACATTCCACTATGGTTCTTCTAAAACTATGAACATTTATGTTATAAACTATTTAAATTTGACTTTACATTCCACTATGGTTCTTCTAAAACCCTTTGCAAAAAAATCCCCTAATTCACCTTCTTCTAGCCATCATTTCTGTCGACCTCACTCTTATATTCAATTTTCTGAACATTAAATCTTACCCATATTGAGCAAAATCAATTCAAGCCCTCATAAATAAAGGAATTGTCGATCCCCCGCTTATTTTACCATATCGTAGGTCGACAGAATTTCTCCTCTTTCTATGTACATTACTATACTAAAAGATTTCAAATAAAAATTCAAGCTTTGATTCCCCATTCTAATTCTTATCCCTTAAAATCTTTAATCTCAACTGCAAATTGTAAAAATGTGCATCCTGCCCCTGCTTTTTAGGTTTTTTTGAATCATAGGAAATATAGCAAAGCGGAATATCCTATCATTCAAAAAATGCAGTCTAGATCACAGGATTATCACATCTGCATCTTCGACTGCATTTCTAAATACTGTTTTCTCTACGCCACAGGAGCAACTGACAGAATCGCCCCTGCAAATGGTTCCAACGTCGATACCGTTCCAATATACCTCACAACAACATCATCTCCGTCTTTCACTTCTTTCAAGCCACTGGGTTCCTGTCCCTCATACAAAAATGTATAACTAGCACCTAGTTCATCCGTTATCGTAAACATAGAATCTTTAATATTACGAATTGTACCAATTACCATATCTTCTCTATCCCCTGCTGCATCCACATTGGTTGTTTGTTTCGTTGTCGCAGGTTCTTCCGAAGTACCTACATTTTGCTGTGAGTTATTCGAACTACTCGAACACCCTGATAATACCATAACAATGATTAACATCACTCCAAAAAGTACACGATTTCTGCTTTTCATTGCAATCTCCTTATGAATTAAAATTATAGTTTACATTCAAATCCGACTTATCTTTTATAAGCCTTATACTCTGAGATCAGTATTACCAGTTTTCTCTCATTTCTTACACAGAAATGCTACTTATGAAATCAAATTGAAATCAATTCGAAACCAATTTTTAAACCATTTTTTCAACTGCTTTTACCCAAGCATGGTTTGGATCATCACATGGAGTCAGCTTTCTTCCACTATTTCCAGCCATAACCCACAAATAATAAATTTCATAACCTGGTGCCGCAGCAACTGGATGATATCCTTCCTTAATTGCTACACTATCACCATCTCTTACCATATAACTTTCTTTTAAACTCATATCATCGTTATACATTACTTGAATACCAAAGCCTTGCCCAGGATTTACTTTGAAATGATAAATTTCTTCCATATTTACTTCAAAAGGCATGTTGTCTGTATCATGCTTATGAGATGGATAACTTGACCATTGACCAGCACATCCGTAAGTTTCACCAAGTACAATCTTATCTACTTTTCCTTCATAGTTAGATGTGATAATATCATTCACATTTCGTTGCCAATTTAATTTTCCTCTATGTTCCGTCGTAATGTCTTCTGGACATACTACAAATGGCTCATATTTCTTATCTGCTTTTACTTTACACACACCAATCTCTAGTATACCATAACCTTCTGCTGTAATCTCGTAAGCAGTATCTCTTGGCATATAGATTGTAGTAGGCTTTCCATCGAATACATTTCTTCTTTTTCCTAAATGTTCTGCTTGAAAATCTCCTGCTTTTACACTACATGTTCCAGAAAGGATAACAAGCCCTAATTCATATTCACCTGATTCTGTCTGAATACTTTCACCTGATTCTAAACGAATAAGGTCGAAACCAATTACATCAAGTCCTGCTTCTTTTGTTATAACTTCTTGATAGCCCATGCCATCTTGTCTTTCATAAAAACGTTTCATATGTTCCTCCAAATATCAAATGTGATTGATACAATCATGTACATTACTATAGTAATACAAAATTTATAGTTTTTCACTATGTTTTTTCATTTTAAAAATGGATTTATTCCCAAAACAAGAGTAAACTGACTTTTCTTCAGTACTTTCTCAGTAAGATTTCTAAAATGCCCCATAACCTTTACTTGATACACTCATTGGAGCTTGTGGTGTATACACAAATATATCTGGAGAGCCCGTTGCAACTCCCTGTACTAAATGTTCCATCTCGCTCTTAGAAAATGTAGGCATATTTACTTCTACATAATACACTCCACCTTCCAATCGCAATAGCCTTTTGCGACATAAGTTTTTAATTCTCTTAGATAAATACTTTTGATTTTTTATTCCACGCTCACCACAAGCATGTAAAATGTCACTATAAGACATATTCCCCTTATTCCATACAAATGTTAAAATCAAAACATCTACATCTGATATTTTTTTGGGAAATAAGCTGTTTTTTGTATAAATTCTGCGATCTACCAATAAATTTAATACTGTATTCGCACGATCTAACTTTGCAAAATCTGGTTCTAAATCTTCCAATGGGATAGTCAATTTATTTTCACTTGGTACTATACAAGCGATCAATTGTTCTAATGTATCAACATTCGAATGATCCTGCTGTTTTAATGATTCAAGAATCCTACTTTTTAGTTCAACTTCCTTCTCCATTCGCTCCTGATATTTCGGTAATATGTGTGCAATTTCAGTTGGATTATCCTTCATCACTTTAATTTCTTCAATGGTAAAATACATCATTCGCAATCTAGCAATTCGTTCAAGTTCTTTTCTATTTTCATCTGTATACTCTCGGAATCGACGCTGCCCCACCATGCGAATATCTGGTTTTATCAATTCCTTTTCTTCATAATAGCGTATCGTCTTTTCCGTTAAACCCGTTCGTTGTGCTATTTCTTTTATTTTCATATAGAAGAACCCCTTTCGCTTACAACATGATATTTATAACGTGATCTTATCATATTACCTAAGGGAATAAGCAAGCGCTTTTTCCTTTTAATGCGTTTTCATATAACAAATATTTTCACTAATCTCCTTATCAAATAGTATTTCAAAAATACTATGATATTCCTCAAAACTTACATAAGCCCCCGATGTCATCATCTCCATTTGAATTCCAAATAGGCTAATCTGGTATGGCAATGTCTGTAACCCATTTCTTTGATAAAATGCTTTTCTTCTCTTACGAAGTTCTAGTTCTTTTGTTTCTATTATTTCTATTGTCGTACTTTCAATTTCTAAAATAAAACGCTTTCCTTTGTAACGTTGTAGCAATTGTTGAATTCCTTTACTTCCCAGACCGTTTCCTCTTTCTTTTCCATGAACCGCAAAGTAATCTAGCAATACGATATCGCTATGCATAATTGTGATGGCTAAACCTTGAAAAGTTCCCTGCTCATCTTCCAACGCCAAAAGTTCCATATGACCCTCTTTTACTTTTTCAATAATCATGGTCATAGGTTTTCGTTCTAACGGTGGAAACGCTTCTAAATACAAATCAAGGACTGATTTTAATTGTTCATCTGTTTTTACTTCTACTAGTCTAGTCATTCTATATATACCTCACATATCATTTGTCTTACTATTATAGCAGATCGTAAAAAAATGGCTATCTATATTTCTGCAAATCACTTGCTTTCTAATATAGATAGCCTAATTATTTATTTAACTATTATACATTTGTCGCTTTCACAAATTCATTCAGCTTTGCCATTGCTTTTCCGCTATCAATCAATGTCTCTACTTCTTCTACGCATTGTTTTAGCGTTACGCCTTCTTTTGCAAGATACAAACCAGCTGCTGCGTTCAATACAACAACATCCCTTTTATATCCTTTTTTTCCTTGTAAAATATCCTTTGTAATTTGTGCATTTTCCTCTGGTGTTCCACCTTCGATGTCATTTTTCGTACACATAGTAAATCCTAATTCTTCTGGGTTAATCTCATACGAATGAAATTCACCATTTCGATACTCACAAACGGTTGTCTTTGCACTCAAGGAAATCTCATCTAATCCATCTTGTCCGTAAACAACCATCGCTTTCTTCACACCTAAACTAGCAAGTACTTTAGCCATTGGCTCAACCAATTCCTCTTTATACACTCCCATAATCTGAATCTCCGCACATGCTGGAGAGGTAAGAGGTCCTAATATATTGAATATAGTCTGAATTCCCATTTCTTTTCGAATAGGACCTACATTTTTCATTGCTTGATGATAGAGTTGGGCATGCATAAATGCAATACCTACTTCTTTTAACACATTTGCCATTTTATCTGGCTCTAACATAATATTTACCCCTAATGCTTCTAACACATCTGCTGCTCCACTTTTACTAGAAGCTGCTCGATTCCCATGCTTTGCCACTGGAATTCCTGCTGACGCAATTACAAGAGATGATGTTGTGGAGATGTTAAAGGAATTGGAATGATCTCCACCTGTTCCAACGATTTCTAATACATCGCCTTCATGTTGCAATTTTTTTGAGAATTTTCGCATTCCTGTTGCAGATGCTGCAATTTCTTCAACAGTTTCTCCTTTTAAACCTAATGCAGTAAGGTAAGCTGCTTTCATAACGTCAGATGCCTGACCGCTCATAATTTCTTCCATTACTTGTTCCGCCATATCAGCTGAAAGGTTTTCCTTATTTACTACTTTTTTTAATGCCTCATGAATCATCATAAAAAATTCCTCCTTTGAATAACGAAATACTTCTCTGTTCGGAGAATGATTTTATGTGATGATTAAATCCAATAAGATATCCTATGTATATTTTCTGAAAAAGGTGCATAAAAAAATCCCCGACAGAACTTACTGTCAAGGACGAGCTTTCACCCGCGGTGCCACCTTGTTTCATGGACATAACCACGCACTATTCTATCAAATTCACCTCGACGGCCCATTTGACACCCTGCATCTCCATTCCATTCTCAGCATCAGGAACTCTCTGTTGGCGCATGTAGTGACTTTTCTTCCGTGTCATCGGTTGTATAATATAGTATACTCCTTCTAATAAGGAAATGTCAATTTATTTCCCCTTGAAATTCCCATAAATCAAAAAAGATTTATGGGAATTTCAACTAATTCATCATTTTATCAATATAAATTTGCATTTGCTTAACTGTTTTTATACCATATAATTTTGCTACTTTAGAAAAATATTTTTCTATACTTTCAATGGAAATAACCTCATTACTCGATTGCCATTCATCATATCCTTTACGTGCAGATATCCAAGGTTCCTCCTTATGTGTTAAGTATTCTAAATACTTTCCATTATACTTACCAAACAAATCTACCACTTCTTTAATTAGCTCTAAATCCCCCTCTAAATCCAATTCTATACTTTGCTGAAGTGGACACTCGATTGGTTCTCTTCCAAATTCCTTATATTTTTCATATATATCAGGATATACTGGACCATGAATCCATGCTTCACAATTCTCTCTAAAAATAACATCCCCTCTTACGACAATGCTACACCCTTGAATGTAGTATAATATTTTTTGCAATGCCAAATTCGTTACGTCGTATGCTGAATTAACTATATAGGATGCTACTTTTTCTATTTTCGTTGTATTCTTTCTATACTTATCCATATATTCTAATTTAGTCTCAATTTTACGACACGCTAAATCAGTAATATTCTCTTTTCCTTTATGCAAATATTCTTTCATACAATCACTATCTTTTAAAATATTCAAAAGTATATCTGAATACCTTTTAGATGGTAATTGACCTTCTAAATATCTACTAATTGTCAATTCTCCAAATCCAAGTAGCTTTGAAAGCGGACGCTTTTCTACATCATACAACATCAATATATCTTGGATTTCTCTAATTGTAATAAGATTATTTGATTTTCGATATATTTCATCAAATCTTTGTTCATTTTCATCTACTAATTCGTCTAAAAAAATTTCACTATGGCATTCTGTACAATAAGCAACTTTAATAAAAAAGGAATAACTCTTTCCCTTTACTTCTCTTTCAACGTTGCATTCTTCTATTTGGTATTCTACAAATTTTCTACATTCTGTACAAAATGCCCTTTTCTCCATAAAATCAACCTTTCTACACATTTACCTTTTCTCTCCAGCGCCAAATCAAAGAATATTTCTTTTGTCTAACACCTTTCATCTTAATTCATCTATTTTTTCTCTATCTCCCCATTTTGGTTGTAGAGGATACTCTTCTTCATGTAATGACACAACAAAATAATAATCTGTTAGCTTATTAATCTTTATGTACAAATGCACTTCTTCTTTCGCATTTTCCGAAAACTTTCTTTGCAATAATACTTTTTTGTGAAATATATACAGTATCTCATGTGTAAATCCTACTTTTCTATTTTTAGTACACATACAAAAATCGTATTTCGTCAGACTACTCAGAACCTTACTTCTTTTTTCCTTGTCAAAGTAAAACTCTTGAATCAACTGATTATTACCATCTCTATTAGTATTATATTCAATTTGATATTTCTTTTCATGTGTTAATCGGCGAATTTCCTTTACATACTTTTCAATATCTTCTTCATTATAATCAATTCGATGTTCTGTTTCTGTCATCTTCATATTGCGTCTATACTCCTTTTCTTATACCAGTAAAATCTTTCATAATAAATACCTCTCTTTTCCTATAATATTTTTTTGATGTAACTTGAGCTAACTTTCACACAAAATATAGCCTCTAACTACATAATAGCAAAATGATACACTTTTGTCAATAGTGTATCATTTCATATTTATACTCAAAAAACCAGTCCTCCAACAACATAGAGAACTGGCTTTTCTTATTTTACTTTATAGTATTACATTTCAACCTACTTTTTATGGTCTTGTTCCCCAGCCTCCACCTGGTTGGAATCCGCCTGTAGAACCAGAACCACTGCCACTACCTGTTGCAGTACTTGTTAATGTTACAGATTGTACTAAACTTCCTAATGTATATTCACTAGTAGATAATTGTTTCATCTTAGATTGACTTGTAGTTCCTGTATATAAGTTATATGTAGAACCAACTGTCATACCTGGTGCAGAGATACAAACTGTTTGATATGTTTTTGCAGGATTGAATGCAATTAAATCATTTCCTGAGCTATCTCTTAATACAATAACAGAGTTAGCAGATTGAGAACCTGAGTATGTTACTAACATACCTGGTTGTGTAGAAGTAGAAGATACATTCATAGCCATTCCGCTACTTCCTGCTGCAACTAAAATACCACCAGAGATATTGAAGGAATTGTCATAATCTAATGCACCATTTCCTCCGTTTGTAGGACCACTACATAATACAACACCTGCTGTCATAACAATGTTTCCGTTAGAGTCAAGACCGTCACCACTTGCATCTACGATTAATGTAGCACCGTTGAATGCAACGTATGCGCCAGAACCGCTACCATTTACACCATCATCAGATGCTGTTACGTAGTGTTCTCCACCATTTACATAGATGTTAAGTGCTTCTAAACCTTCATAACTAGCTGTCATGTTGATTGCCCCGCCGTCGATTACTAAGTAAGATTCTGCATGGCATCCGTCATCACCAGATGCGATATTTGTTACTCCACCGTCAATGTATACCACATTGTCGCCGTGAACTGCATCGTCAGATGTGTTGAATGTTTGTGTACCACCAGCAATGATTGTTGCGATATTGGATTTTACACCTTTTGCACTTTCTGTGTCAGTTGTAGTTGTTGTAGATGAGGAACCGCCCCATCCCATTCCACCACCGCCCATGTTGTCAGTGTGTGTTGGACCATTTGTATATCCACCGTTTGTTGTAACGTTTAATGTACCACCTTGGATGTCTACATAGTTCTCAGCTGAGATACCATCTTTTGTAGCTGTAATTGTAATGTCACCACCTGTGATTTCTACTAAACCAGCATCTGTTTCTTCATTTGTTGATTTGATACCATCGCCAGATGTGTTGATTGTAAATGTACCACCGCAGATACCTACAAGGTCTTTACCTTGAATACCATCAGCAACACTATTTACTGTATAAGTTCCTTGAACAAATTTTAATTTATCTTTACTTTGAATTGCATTGTTAAAGTTTGAATTTACTGTAAGAGAACCAGTACCATTGAATGTAAGGTCGTCTTTACTGAAGATTGTTGCATTTGGTTCTTCTTCTGTCGCATCTGTGTAAGTGAAAGAAGATGTGTCGCTTAAAGTATTTGTACTTCCTGCTGCCAATGTTACAACTACTTTATCAGCATTTTGAACATAGATTGGAGCACTCTTTTGGCATGTAATGTTAGCACCATTTAATACTAATTGAACAAAATCTTCTGTATTTACAATGATTTGACCATCGTTACATGTACCAGATACTACATAGCTACCACCTGCTGTGATTGTGATTACGCTGCCATTTACTGTTGCATTGCTTCCACTGTAGGAAACGGCATTGGATGTAAATGTAATTGTTTCTGCATCTGTATAAGCTGTAGCTAAATCTTTTTTCTTATAGCTTACTGTAGGGATTGTTGTTAAATCAACAGAACCTACTGTACTAGATGTAAATGCTGTAGAAGCGGACACTGCTGTTGCTGCATCTGTTGTAGATGAAGTTGTCTGAGGTGAAGCAGTTGTTGTAGAAGCACTTGGTGATGGGCTTACACTTGCTACTGCACTTGGACTTGGGCTTGTTACAGCACTTGGTGATGGACTAGCTGCTACGCTTGGTGATGGGCTTGGGCTAGTTGTAACGGTTGTTGAACCACCATCATATGTAAGAACTGCTTTGCTTAAATCGTAGGAACCAGCATTTAAAATAATGAATCCCATGGATACTGTGTTACCAGCACCGATTGTTGTTGAGTTACTATCAGCAGCTGTAATTGTTAATGTACCATTGCTCATAGAGAATGTTCCACACCAACCTTGATCTACAGTTGCATCACTTCCAAATGGAACTGTTACTTTCCAGTTTGTGATATCGCTTCCTGTGTTGTTTGTAATATCACAGTTAAACATGTTATATGTACTTGTTCCACTACCCCAACTACCACTTTCCGTAATAGATACTGTTGCACTTGCTGCTACTACCTTAACCGCAATAGGAGTATAAAGCATAGTTACTACTAGTAAAAATGCTAATACAGCAGATAAGCTTTTCCTTTTCATATTTTTGTTCATAATCTGAACCCCCTATAAAACGTCTTTCTGAGTTGCTTGTCGACCACACATAATTGTTAAATTACCGTTGCGGCATCTGATTTCATCAATCATTTTCTTTTCATCCACCGCATTCTTTAGGGTAATTTTGTATCTTAATTCGAACATGCTACCAAGATTTGTAGTTTTTACACTTTCTAAAGAATTCTTAGAGGTATATTTAGAGAAAATATCATCAAATAAACCTGCATATTCTAAGTTTTCTGGGACAGTAATTTTTAGGTCTCTTTCTTGGACTTTACCTTCACCGTAATTTGTTTTGCATAATACGAAGAAGAATAAACCGATGATTACAGTACATAATACTGCAAACGCAACAAGTCCTGTTCCAGTTGCAAGTCCGATTGCCATTGCAAAGAAAACGCTAATAATTTCCTTTGAGCTACCAGGAATGGAACGGAAACGGACTAATCCAAATGCACCCATAATTGCTACGCCAGTTCCAATATTTCCATTTACAAGCATAATAACGATTTGTACTAATACTGGAAGTAAAGCTAAAGTAACTGCAAAATTCTTAGAGCAAGTACCTGTATACATATATAAAACAGATATTACCAAACCTAACACCAATGATACAGCCATGCATATTATGGCTTCGTTCAAACTTAATGTCTCACCTGTAAGAATACTTGTGAACATAATCTACACTCCCCTTGCTATCAATGATTTTTTATAGATGTTACCATACTTAGAAAAAGAGATAGGATAAATCTCTAAATCTGATAGTATGTTTGCTAACCACAATGGAAAGGCTCCCGGAACCTTAATCTCCATAAGATAAAGAGCATCATCCATAAGCAAGTCTCCTCTGTCGCCTAGCTCTAAATCTATGTCGGTTGTACGGCTCCTTATGTTCTGGTCCACCGTAATACGCACTTCTGAATTCTCATTGCTAAAAAACGCTAATCGATCATATGCTAAAAATAGTCGCGGAATTGGATTATAGTATTCCAAGAAATAATCTATTTCTTTTACTATTTGGCTCTCCTTTGAAGGTCTAGCACCATTATTTAAATAATTGCGTGCTTCTTCTAACGTCATAGAAGTCCTTCTTTTAAAAACGACTCCATTCCACTTCTTCTTTAATTCCACAAATACCGTTGAATCTTTAGTTGGGATGCCATAACTTCTTAGCCTTAGTTTTTCTTTGTATTTTGGCTTCTCAATTGAATAACGAATTAAATCATATGTATCTGTGTCATAGTAAATGTTGCATATTGTATGTAATCCATATTGATCGAGCGTTATTAGGTTTTCCGTTCTTTGGCGAAATCGTTCAAATTGCTCTTTCGTCATAAGATACTTCTTTTCCACCCTCTCAAAGGCAGATTGATACGCACTTCCTTTGCCCATCATAACCTCCTTTCCACTAAGGCAATTATTAAGAACAAATAAATTATATAAAAAAATTGTGTATTTTCTGTGTAAAATCTGTGTCCAAATCTCCAAATGTACAAAATTTGTATATTTCATGTGTAATCTATGTAAAATCTGTTTTCGCACATATTTTCTGTCCATTTTCCATATATATTACCAATCTTATTTTACAGGAGACGATATGGATTACTTTACAAGCCTTATTTATCAGTATGGTCTGATTGCAATGTTCTTTCTTATATTAATAGAATACGCTTGCTTTCCTGTATCAAGTGAAATTGTGCTTCCATTTTCAGGTGCTGTGGCTGCTTCTTCTAACATCAGCTATATTTCCCTCCTTGGTGCAAGTATCATTGCTGGTATGCTCGGAACAAGTATTTGCTTTTTTATTGGAAAAAAAGGTGGGCATTTGATTATTCAAAAAATCGAGCGCACATTTCCAAAGTCGAAAAAAGCATTTGATAGCTGTTTTGAAAAATTCAATAGTCATGGTACTACTTTTGTATGCATTTCAAGAGTAATCCCACTTTGCAGAACGTATGTGGCCTTTGTGGCTGGAGCACTGGATTTAACATATTCCTCCTTTGTTATAGCCTCTTTGATTGGAATTAGTATTTGGAATACCGTACTAATTGGGCTTGGATATTTGCTTGGAGGCAATTGGGGATTGGTAAGTTATTATTATGGTAAATACAAACATATTATTATTATCTCGGCTGTTATTATATTAAGTAGTTTCCTTATTTATAAATTTCGAAATCGTAACCAACAAACTTCCTTAGATCGTTAATTCCTTCTATACAAAATGCCGATAAAAGTTATAGATAGTAAGCATTATAGTAATCCCATCCAATATGATTGACGAATATTATTATCAAAGACTTTTATCGGAAATTTTATTCAAGGAGGAATCATTATGAGTATACAAGGAGTAACCACTCAAAGTTCATTTTATGAAACTGCACAATATGCAAAAGGTTCTAAGAAAACAAATGGCGGACAAGATGCTGTGACAACAGAGATAAAAGATGAATATGTAAAATCAGAAGTTGCAGAACAAGATAGCACAAAGAAACTTTACTCAAAAGAAACAGCTACTGCAACAATTGAACGTTTAAAACAAGATGCTGAGTTAAGAAAACAACAATTAGTTGAGTTAGTTCAAAAATCTCTAAGCAAACAAGGAACAACTTATCAATCATTAAGTGAAATGTTCCAAGCTATAAAAGATGGTTCTTTACCTGTTGATCCAGCTGCTATCGCACAAGCTCAAAAAGATGTTGCGGAAGATGGATATTGGGGTGTAAAACAAACATCTGACCGTTTAGTAGAAATGGCAAAAGCACTTAGTGGTGGCGATCCTTCCAAAGCAGAAGAAATGATGGCTGCGATTGAGAAAGGATTCGACCAAGCAACTTCTGCATGGGGAGATGAACTTCCTAGTATCTGTAAAGACACATTAGAAGCTACTCGTGAAAAGATGGACGAATGGAAGAATAGCATAGTTGAATAAGTGAATTCTTAGATTTATATAGCTCTATAGCAACATAAAACAAGGAAGCATAGATTTTACCTGCTTCCTTGTTTTTATTATTTAATAACGTTCTTTTTGCTTTATCATTGAAAAGATAATGGTAAACAATTACATTATCTTCTCATCATATTCTTCTGTCTCTCCAAAAATCCTTCCACAGAATTATATCCTAATTTTCTTTGTCTACAAATAACTGCTGCTGCCTCGATGATTACTGCTAAATTTCTGCCTGGACGAATTGGAATTTCATAATGGGTAATCTTATTTCCTAAGATATCAATCTTCTTCTCTTCCATTCCCATTCGATCGTAGATTTTTTCTTTTTTCCATTCTTCTAGCGTAATTACTAAGTCAATGTTCTGGCTTTCTTTTACTACTTGGAATCCGTAAAGTGCCTTCATATCTACGATACCGATTCCTCGAATCTCCATAAAGTCTCTTGTAAGTTCTGGAGCCTGCCCGAATAATGTTTCATCACTTACTTTCTTAATCTCAACAGCATCATCTGCAATCAAACGATGACCTCTCTTAATTAATTCAAGTAGTGCCTCACTTTTTCCAATTCCACTTTCTCCTTGGATAAATACCCCAACACCATATACGTCTGCTAAACATCCATGAATGGTAATCGATGGTGCTAATTTTACATTTAACCAACGAATAATATCACTCATAAATCGAGTCGTAATTTTATCTGTCATAAATACAGGAATGTTCATTTCTGTTGCCTTTTGTAAAAATACTTGTTCTGGCTTGATTCCTCTACAGAAAATAATTCCTGGAATGTCCTCTTTTAAAAACTCTGTATAGATATGATCACGTTTTTCATCATCTAATGTATTTAAATATTCGCTTTCTACGAAGCCAATAATCTGTATTCTATCTGGGTCATAATGCTTAAAATAGCCTGTAAACTGAATTCCTGGTCGATTGATATCTTGCTTTTCAATTGCTTTTTCACTATAGTCTACACCATTCAATAACTCTAATTTCAAATCTTGTACAAGCTCGTCTAAATATACTTTTTTGTCACTACTCATATCTATTATCCTTTTCTTTTTCACTATTAACTCAAATTAAGAAGGTTCCATCAATAAGCAAGACACGCTTTTATCGTTTGCTTATTTGCAGAATATATAAGTCAAAAAAAGACTATTGCCTCTAACAGATTGTGTTAGGGTGGCAACAGCCTCTTTTCACTATCTTTTGCTAACGAAACTTCTTTTATGCATAAATTAATCTTCTGTCACTTGTGCAGTTACAACCTTTTCTGCTCCACTTACTTCTCCATTGGAAATAATAGGACTTCCTGAAGTTGTAATGTTCACATTTTTTGTTACTTGTGCATCGTAACCTTTTGCTTTTACGATGTCATTTAAATCAATTCCTGTTACTTCTTTCATGGATTCGAATACTTGTGTCATAACACCAGTTACATTTCCTGCAACGTTAGACACACCATTTCCATCTCCATTTCCACCATCCATAATGATTATCTTATCAATCTGTGATAGAGGTTGTGCAATCTTACCTGCAACATCAGGTAATACTTTGATTAACATTTCAGCAACCGCAGCACCAGTGTACTTCTGATATGCTTCGGCTTTCTTTTCCATGGCTTCCGCTTCCGCGATACCTTTTGCACGGATAGCTTCCGCTTCTGCAAGACCCTTTTGACCAATAACGTCTGCTTCCGCTTGACCTGTTCTCTTGATAGCTTCTGCCTCTGCTTCTGCTTTGATTTTACGTGCTTCCGCTTCGGCTTCTGCGAATTTCTTCTTAGACTCTGCTTCCGCTTCGGCTTCCGCAATCTTACGGTATTTGTCTGCATCTGCGATTGTTTGTTGCTTTTCTTTATCTGCGATAGCTGGTTCTACTACCTCAGCACGAAGACTTTCTTTCTTACGCTCTGCTTGTTTTTGCGCAAGTTCGATATTTTTCTGCTCTTTTGTGATCTGAATCTGAACTTGAGCAGCTTCAATATCTTTTTGTCTTTCTTGCTTTAATAATTCCGCATCCATCTCAGCAGTAACAACTTCTTTATACGTAATGTTTTTCTGAATTTCGTAGGCAGCATCCGCTTTCGCCTTTGCAGCTTGTTGTTCTTGCATGTATGCAGCTTCTTGAACGGCTTTTAATTTAGTAGCCTCAGCGATTTCTGTTTCCGCTTGTAAACGTGCTTGTTCTCCAGCTCTTCTGGCTTTGGAAGTTTCAATCTGAGTTTCACGACTAGCTTCTGCTTTGGCGATCTCAGCATCTTTTTTCTTATCTGCAATCTGCTTAACACCTAATGCTTGAATATATCCATTACTATCATTGATGTCTTTGATTGTAAATACTTTTACTTCAAGACCCATCTCCATAAGTTCAGTTCCAACCACCTCTTGAACTTTAGAGGAAAATGTCTCTCTATCTCGATAAATTTCTTCTACTGTCATAGTAGATACGATTTCACGAAGTTTACCTTCTAAAACATTAGTCGCTGTATTTTTAATACTATTTTCAATCTGTTGTTCATTTCTACCTGTAAACTGTTCAATCGCATTGAAGATTGCATTATATTCATTTTTAACTTTAATAACAGCAGTACCGATTACAGCAATTGGTACACCTTGTGATGACATACTTTCATCTGTTGCCACATCAATCTGAATATTTCCTAATGAAATATAATCAATACGTTCAAAAATTGGAATTACCAGTCCACCACCACCTGTGATGATTCTCTTTCTTGTACCTGTTACAACAGCAGCTTTATCTTGTGGTACCTTTTTCCACATAGACAAAATTACCATAACTACTAATACGATTGCAGCTGCAACAATTCCTACAATGTATAAATCTTCCATATACTCCTCCTTATTATATTTTGTCACGTTTTTCCTTACATAAGCTTTCCGTCATCATACGGTTCTTTGACTCTTACATAAGCTACGTTTTTGTCAAAATGGTCAATCTTAACTATCGTATCTTGCTTTATGTAGTCTTCTTCGTGTAATGCTTTTGCTGGATATTTGGTTGTAATTCCATCATACGTTGTTACACTAATGGAACCGAATCCACCTTTTACAATGCTATTAATCACTTTTGCATCGAAAAGCACTAGTTCTTCTTTTGCATAAGTTGTATTCTCTACATGTTTTAGTTTATGAACCAGAGTCTGTATTAGAACTGCAACTAAGTAACCCAATCCACCTGCCAAAACATTGGCAAATAGTAAATTCGTTCCATCGTAAGCAATCAGACCTGCTCCACCAAACACAACTGCCCCTGCACTAAGGCACTGTAGGGAAAATGGTAAAATACAAAAGTCAATTCCACATATGCCTATACAGATATCTAAGCCGATTCCTAAGTCTGTCAAATCAAGAATACCATCTAGTACTCCTTCGAATATATCAAAGATACCACCTAGTATCAACGAACATAGCGGAATCGCAAATCCTACGATTAGGCATATCGTATAAATCTTCTCCATACTTTCACCTCCAAACGAGACACCTTCATTATACATGATCCCTTATCAAAAGTGTATTACTTTTTCCTTAAAATTATTTTCTGTGCATATGTTATAATTATTCCTTCTTAAGACATATATTGTTTACAGGAAATCGAAAGAAGGAGTGCATGCTATGTCGCAAACTATAAATACTTCCTCCAATGAGAAAGGAAAGGAAGCTGACGCAAACTGGCACAGTCTAAACAAGGAAGATGCCCTAACACTATTAAAATCCAATGCTCAAACAGGGTTATCTTCCAAAGAAGCCAGAAAACGTTGTATGCAATACGGATACAATGAAATCCAAGGGAAGAAAAAGAAAAGCTTAGTTGTCCGATTCTTTGAACAATTTAAAGACTTTATGATTATTGTACTAATCATAGCTGCTCTTATTTCACTCTTTGTCTCTTATCTAGAAGGCGAACCGGATTTTGTTGATCCAGTCATTATCCTTGCAATTATTATTGTAAATGCCTTAATGGGAGTCATCCAAGAAGCAAAGGCTGAAAAATCGTTAGAGGCTTTAAAGAAAATGTCGGCTCCTACTGCCCTCGTACTACGTGATGGAAAAGAATCTAACATTATGTCCAAAGAGCTTGTTCCTGGAGATATTGTGTTCTTAGAAACTGGTAATTATGTTCCATCCGATGTAAGACTTTTAGAATCCGTAAATCTAAAGGTAGACGAATCTTCTCTAACTGGTGAATCCCATCCTGTTGAAAAAAATGCAGAGATGCGATTAGCTCCAAAAACTATGGTGGGCGATCGATGTAATCTTGCATTTTCAACTGGAATCGTTACATATGGTCGTGCAAAGGCTGTAGTTACCAATACTGGTATGAATACGGAAGTAGGGCATATTGCAAAAATGATTATGGATGATGACAATCCAGAAACCCCTCTTCAAAAACGTCTTGGTCAGACTGGTAAAATATTAGGTATCGCTGCACTTATTATCTGCATTGTAATTTTTATTCTAGGAACCATTCAGGGAAGACCACCATTTGATATGTTTATGACAAGTGTTTCACTTGCTGTTGCCGCTATTCCAGAAGGGCTTCCTGCTATTGTTACCATTATGCTCTCTCTTGGTGTGCAACGAATGGCAAAGAAAAACTCTGTGGTAAGACGTTTGCCTGCCGTAGAAACTCTAGGAAGTGCTACTGTCATTTGTTCTGATAAAACTGGTACCCTAACACAAAATAAAATGACCGTCACCAACATTGCCAGCGCTCAAAAGGAAGAAGATATGAATGGACATTTTGCCAGTGCTCTTTTTTCTTTGGCTGCTCAATGTAATGATGCTAAACTACAACAGAAAAAAAAGACCGTGGAAGCCCTTGGAGAACCGACGGAAACTGCTCTTGCGTTAGCTGCTTATCATCATTCTATTGATAAAACCAAACTAGACTTATTTCAGCAGAGAGTATATGAAATTCCATTTGATTCCACTCGTAAAATGATGACAACCGTTCATAAATACCAAAAAGATATGAGTTACATCCAATTACCAAATCAATTTCAATTTATCAGCATTACAAAAGGTGCACCTGATGTATTATTAAACCACTGTAGTCAAGTGTACTTAGATGGTTCGATTGTTACGCTAACAAAACAGCATACGAACCGAATTTTAATGCTTAATCAAGGGATGACTAAACAAGCACTACGTGTAATTGCTGTTGCATTTAAACCATTGACTGACTTTCAAGCACCAAAACAATCTGGAAATGCTAGTCAAAAGGATCTAGAAAATAATTTAGTATTTCTAGGCTTAATCGGAATGATTGATCCACCAAGACCAGAAGTTCGAGATGCAGTTCTAACTTGTAAACGTGCAGGTATTAAACCAGTAATGATTACAGGGGATCACATTTCAACTGCTTGTGCCATTGGTAAGGCTTTGGACATTATTTCGAAAGATAGTGAAGCGCTATCTGGTGAGGATTTGAATAAGCTTTCAGACCAAGAATTAAGTAATAAAATCGACAAATATGGGGTGTTTGCTCGTGTTTCTCCAGAACATAAAGTTCGACTAGTAAAGGCATTCCAACAGAAGGGAAATATCGTGGCAATGACTGGTGACGGCGTAAATGATGCGCCTGCCTTAAAAAATGCAGATATCGGTTGTGCAATGGGAATTACAGGAACTGATGTTGCAAAAAATGCCGCGGATATGATTTTAGAAGATGATAATTTTGCAACCATTGTATCTGCAGTTTCAGAAGGACGTGGAATCTACGACAACATTAAGAAAGCCATCCACTTTTTACTTTCCAGTAATATTGGTGAGATTATGACTATCTTCGTTGCGATTTTATTTAATCTTTCTACACCTTTGGTGGCTGTGCAACTTTTGTGGGTAAATCTAGTTACAGATTCCCTACCTGCGATTTCCCTTGGCGTCGATCCCGTTGACCCTGATATTATGAAACGGGAACCAATTCCTCCATCAAAGGGCATTTTTTCTGATGGATTGTGGGTAATTATAATAATTGAAGGTTTGATGATTGGTTCTCTTGCCTTACTTGCTTATGTGCTTGGGTGTCAAGTACTTCCAGGATGCAATTTACAACTTGGTCGAACTATGTGCTTTGCAGTACTTAGTCTTTCCCAATTATTTCATTCCTTTAACATTAGAAGTAGTCATTCCATCTTTAAAATTGGACTATTTTCCAATAAAAGACTTGTGTTGAGTTTTATTGTATGTACGATTTTACAAGTATCTGTTATTAGCATTCCTGTGTTGGCAACCATTTTTCAAGTTACTACACTTCTTCCCGCACAATGGGGAATCGTGTTCTTTCTTGCGTTTATGCCAATCATATTTGTGGAATTACAGAAAAAATTATCCAAATAGTTCACTATTGATCCAATTCTGATTTTCCTGTATAATATTGATAGAATAGGGACTATTATGAAGAGGGTGAGATATTGAATCAAAACAACGGGGTCAACACACATAAAAAATACGACAAAAGTTTAGAGGACCAAATGACTATGTACGACAGACAGCCATACAAAAAAGATCCTGATTTATGCAGTGCTGATAAGATTAAACTTGTTAGTGGAAATGTAATTAAATATTATGCATTTCAATATACAGCGCAGCCATATTTAGTGAATACACAGGATGACGCAGTGAAGGATCGTTTAGAAAAAATGAAAGCAGAGCAAATCCAATATGAATTATCTTTGGAGGAAGCTGCCATGGCTCATGAAGAAGGTATGGAAACAGAAGAAAATTTAGACGCTGAGGCAACAGTTTCTAATTAAATTTAAATATGTAATGAAATAGAACCAAAAGAGCTACTAGGTTATCTAGTAGCTCTCAGACTGTATTTTTGAATACCATTAGTTATTCATACATTGCATCATATACTGGATTTGTCAATTTGTTATAAGCAGAATTCTTATCTTCACGAAAACTCATATCCGTATCATTGATATCTATTAACTCTTTAAATTCTTGAATAGTTATCTGCTCATCTTCATTTCCATTACGCTTCATAACTTCTCCATCTAACCTAAATAAACTCTGCGAAAAACTGATACAGTCGTATGCTTCTTCATAGTCTCCCTTTATCTTTTGTAAACACCAGATGTATTCTTCTCCAATTGTATACTTCTCTTCTTCTACAAATTTTGAAATCGAAATCTTCATTTCTTCACCTGGAGAACCTTTCAAAACTTCATCTGTTTCAAATTCATACAAATATCTAGTTGTTACAATTTCATCACCACTGTCAGATATTAAACAATGATAATCATATTTTCCTAATAAACGCGTTATCTTTCCCTTTACGATTACTTTAGATAATGCAATTAATTCCGGATTGGATAAATATACTTCTGTCGATGATACTACCCCTGAAGAATTTGTTCTTGTACTAATCGATTCAAGCTCTGTAACATAAGAATTTACAGTATCTGGTTGTACTTGTTTCATATGTATGATAATAACGCCACTTATTGTAAATAATATAAAACCTAGTATTACTATAATTATCTTTTTCATATTCTTCTCCTATTCTTCTCAATCAAATCCTAACATCGTCCCCATCCATTTCTTACCACTCTTATCATCTGAAGTCAAACTTCTCAAATAATAATATATATATCCTGTAGTACCACTTAATGTACCTGCTCCATACATAGTTGGACAAGACAAAACAGAACCTGAGTAATTGCAATCTCCTAGTGCCAAAGCATGTCCCAACTCATGTGTAAAAACACCTTGATAATCACAATATTCTATTCCTGCTCCATTGCCAAACGTATATAACGAATTGATACATATATCACTCTCTGAAAACCTTGTTGTTTGAACTGTCGACCTAAAACTGTAACAGAAAGCTACAGCACCTCGTCCACAAACACTTGAAACCTCTAATGCGTTCAAAACAGTTCCAATTGTATTATATCCATCTGAAGTCATATCTTTCTTGGTTGAATTATATGTAGCCTTATGTGAACTCTTATTTCCACTATTCCCTAATACGAATCTAAAAGTTGTTGGTGATGCGCCATTCCATGTTGATATTGCGTTAGAAACTGCTGACAGTCCCGCAGTAGGACAATTTGAGGAGATATAGAATGTCTGAACCGCATTACTTGGATATATCGACAAAGTTTCATAGGCCTTAATGCTCATTGAACTAACAAACATAATCAATACTAATACCATTAGTATTGTAACACCTTTTACCTTAACATATTTCATTCCTACTCATTTCTCCTTTCTTTAGCTTATACCAGCGTTTAGTTATTAAAAAAATTTCCTCTCTTAAAAAGAAAAAGCACTTTCACCTCTTTTCTTACTAGATATCATAAAGAAAAATACTAATAACATTTGAGCTTGGATTTTCAAGATATACCCCATCTAATAAATTCTCTTCTCTAAGCATCACAATGTCTAATTATACTATTTTCAACAGTCTGAGAGCTGCTAGATTATCTAGCAGCTCTCAGACTGTTGACAAAGTGGTCTTAGGATTTGAAAATCCTAAGACCACTTTG
>CAYPEJ010000043.1:0-29068 GCA_964409685.1 uncultured Anaeromicropila sp. | reverse complement strand
AAATATTAAAATATTTGAGTTTCTAGGAGATTATTGGCACGGAAATCCAAATACTCATAAAGGAGTTAATGATATACTTGATATTGAGTTTCTAGAATTATATGAGAATACTTTTAAAAGGTTTTATGAGTTAAAATCACAAGGATTTAAAGTTTATTACATTTGGGAAAGTGATTACAGAAAATCAAAATTAAAACACTTGAAAGAATTTAAAAACCTTGACATTTTTTTAAATAAAGAACTTAAAAAACCTTGTTACAATTTTGATAAAAATATCCTTAAGGAAATCTTAAAAGATTATAATCCTAAAGAAATTAAAGATTTTGATTTATGTATAACATATAACAATAAAGAGGTATATTTGGATATTGGAGACTACACAAAAACACCAAGAACCCTTAATATACCAAATTATTTGGAGGTTTATACACTTGAAAACCTTTTTATACAATTAGATTATGTAACAAATGGTTTATATTTTAATTTCAGTAAAGATGAACTTTTGGAGGAATACAATTTAATTAAAAGTCTTAAAGGAAACTTAAACTCAAGTCCGATTTATAATAAAATTATAAAACAATTTCAAAAAGGTTTATTTAAGACTCAAAATGAATTATATAATAACAATCTTATAAGAAGAAAACTAATTTTAAATCGCATTGAATACTTAAATAAGCCTGAAGGCAAATTAAGTTTAAATGATATTATAAGTGGACTTAAAATAGGAGGATTTTGTAAAACATATAGTTATTTTAATCCTTTATGGTTTAAGTATTTTATTGAAAAGTATAAAGTAAAGAAAGTTTATGATTGCTTTGGAGGTTGGGGGCATAGATTACTTGGTTCAAGTGATTTAGATTTGTATATTTACAATGATATTTCTAAAGAAACATTTTGTAATACTAAAAAAATTGTGGATTTTTTAAACTTAAAGAATGTTGTATTGTATAATGAAAATACATTGACATTGAAACCTAAAGAAACATTTGATAGCATATTCACCTGCCCCCCTTATGGAGACTTAGAACAATATGCAGGAGACTTTAAACCTGAAAATCTTAATATTTTGCTTGAAAAGAATGCTAAAGTAATAGGAGTTGTTATAAGAGAGGATTTTGAAAAGTATTTAATTAGTAAGAAATACAAGTTAATTGAGAAAAGTTTAGTAAATGGTAAAAAATCTCATTTTGGTAAAAAATTAAAAGAATTTTTATATGTTTTTGTTAAAACATAATTTTGTTACTTTAGTAACAAAAATATTACTTTAGTAACATTTTTTTTTTTTTTTGAATTTGTATATAATATAATGAATTCAAAAAAAATTTTTTAAAATATTTTACTAAAGTAACAAACCAAAAATTAACAAAAATTAACAAAAATATTTACTAAGGTAAAATATTTGTTACAAAGTAGATTTTTTTAATTTTTGTTATAGATTTAAGGTTCTTTTAAGAAAAAATATGTTATAATATTAAAAATAAAGTTGAAGGAGTTAGAGATGGATTCACAAAACACAAGAAAACGAAGTTTTGGGTTATTTCTACACGAAAAGAGTATAGGACAAGATTATTATGTTGGTGTTAAGGCGTTTATGGACGGTAATTTTAAACTTGCAAGAGAAGCTTTAAAAAAGATGAAGTTTGATAAAAACGAAGCTTCAAAAGAAAGAAGTAAATTACCTAGAAGTGTAATAAAAGAAAGCCTACCTACTATAAAAGAAGAAATATATCTAATAAAGACATTAACAAAAATCTTAAAATATGATATTTGGGATTATGAAACTCATAAAGCAAATGGATTTAAAGATATTTTAGATTGAAGGAGTATCAAATGAATGTATATGGTAAAAGATTATCAAAAGAGTTAGTTGAAAAGCTTGGGATTGGAGTGTTTAACCACGATGCTGACTATTACGGAATTAAAAAGATAGGAAATAAAATTATATTTAAAATATTCATTTATGAGGAAGACTATAATGAAGTTCACGCAAATTTAACTCATAGTTTTGAGATGAAAGTTTTTGGTGAAGACCATAAAATAACTATGGTTTTAGAAACTGATGGTGAATTTTCATTAAATGAGTTGATTGATTATTTTAATAAGTTTGAACTTTTTATAAGAAATAATATTCAAGAGATTGAGTTTGAAGAACCAGATATGGGGTGTGGCTATAATTATCCATTTTAGGAATAATAAAATGTTATCAATTGAGTTTGAAAATTTCTTGTATAGTATAGAAGAAATAAATGGAAAATGGTTAAGATTTGCTGGAAATAAAGATATTGAACTATGGTTTAATATCACCAGTATGGAAGGCAATAATTGGATTTTAACACCTGATGATATTAAAAAAGAGAAAACTAATGGTTGGTATGTATTGTCAGCAAATGTTGTAGGATATATTATCAAACTTAAAACAAGAGATAATGACATTAAAGATTTAGATGGAATAGTTTCAAGAATTGAAAAGTTTTTTAGTCGAAAAGTAGAAACAATAGAAACGGTATTTTCACCAGAGGAGTTAGAATGAGTAATACTTTAACAAATGAAGAATTGATTAAAGCATATAAGGTAATATGTGATGAGTTAAGACAAGCAAAAAATGAAGAGAGAATAGAAGTTCTAAATGATATGGAGGAGATGACTAGAAGTATTTTACATTATAAGATTTATTTTACACTTAAAGATTATGGTAATGAACTTAAACAGGATATAAAGTTTTAGAGGAAATATAATGTTGAATATTATAGAAGGAATACTTAAAAAATGAATAACCTTGTTAAATTAACATTATTGGTAAATGGTATCCAAATTGAATATTTTGGTATGTTTTACGATGATAAAACAGATAAAGTTTATTTAGCATTTAATTTTTATTCAAATAATGATTTTAAATCAGACTTTATTATTACTGATACTTTTAATGATATTTTGATTAAAATACACATAGGGCAATACAATGGAATTGATAAAGATTTTTTAAGCAATACAATAAAAGAATTATCAAAATACTATCATTATTTAATAAATTATGATAAGTATATTAAGATTTGGGAAGTTTATAAGTATTTAATTGCTTTATATGGAACAGCAAATATACATTTTGAGGACAATTTAATAGAAGTTCATTGTGATTTAGAAACACCAAAATTTGGAACTAAATTAAATAATGTTGAAGTAAAAGTATATGCAAATAAACATAATGAGAAACATTTAAAAGAAGGATTTAAAATGTTTTTAGAAAGTGAGTATCAATGATTATTTTAAGTATTTTAATTTTGCTTTGTGCTATTGGTTTTTGTATTACTAATTTTTTGTATAATACAAAACGAGTAAAAACAATAAAAGAAAGTTTTGCTAGTGCCTTTTCAATTTTTAGTGTATTTTTTAGCTTATATTATATAATTGCATATTTCTTTAATTTGGAGTTTTAAAATGCAAAGTTTTCTTACAGGCACAGCATTTATTTTAACCTGTATAGTCTTATTTTTATTAGGATATGCTATACTATTAGTGTATGATAAAATATTTAAGAATTAAACAATATTATGTTTAAAATGTAGGAGGTTAAATGATTTATCATAGATGGAAGGTTGATTTAGTTGCAGTGATTTTAATCCTAGCAACCATTGCTAGTTGCACTCAATTGAGAGCAGATGATTACATTGTAACAATAAACACTGAAAGAGCAAAAACTATTCAGGCGTGTGTTTTGGGGACACCTGATAATAAGTTTGTGCGAGTATGTGTAAATCGTAGGCATTATGCTTTACGATACAATAGAGAATGGGTATTAGAACCATTATTTGTAGATAAGGATAGTATTTCTTATAAATGCTCCTGTAAATCTTATGATGCCTTAAAGGTTACAAAAGCAGGACAGGTTGTAGAAAGAGATACTTATGCTATTCGTAAAGAATATGAAATGGAACAAATGAACTTAAGACAAGGACATATCTATATTGGTGAGATTAGAAGGAAAAATACCAGTAAAACTGGTAAATCCAGAAGAGTAGTAAGTTCAATACCATTTAGAGTCCAAGATTTTAAACAAGTAAAGACACAAACTGAACTTCCAAAAGAACTTAAAGTTTTTGTTAAGAATGACATTATAACTGATATTCAATGTGTAAAATGTAATTGAAAGGAATAAAATGTTAGAATTTTTACTTCTTTTATTAGGCATAGTTTTTGCTTTATGGTTCATATTGTTATCTTATGGACTTTTTGTTAATGTATATTCTCCTTTGTTAGATAAAATAATGAATATTTGTGATAAATTAGAAATTGCTTTCTTTGTTATATTAAAGGTTATACTTGTAACTATATGTATAATGCTTTTGATGGGTAAATGAATGTTAGCAACTGATTTAGCAAATTATATACTCAAAAATTCAAGTAAAAGATTAAGTAATTTAGAATTACAAAAATATCTTTACTTGATTGAGATTGAATATATTAAAAAGTTTGATAAGCATTTAATCGATGATGATTTTATTGCTTGGGTATATGGACCAGTTTCAGAAGATGTTTATTGGAAGTTTAGGGATTATGGTGCAAATTCAATAACAATACCAGATGATGAAATTTACAATAATTTAAACGATGAATAAATTAACCTTATACAAAATACAATAGAAAACCTTGATACTCAAATATATTGGAAACTTGTAGAAAGAACAAATACAGGGAATACTGCTTGGTGTAGAACAATTGCAGAAAAAGGTAAAAAGGCAGTAATTGATAAAAAGTATATTTTTGATGAGGCTAAAATATAAAAGATTAACAAATATTTTACTTTAGTAACAAAAATAACAAAACTATTACTAAAGTAAAATACTTTGTTAACTTTGTTACTAAAGTAAAATACTTTGTTAACTTTGTTACTAAAGTAAAATACTTGTTGTTTTTTGTTTTGTTTTTTTTTGTTTTGTTAATTTTATTTCTTAAAAACTCCTTAAACTTACAAATATCCAAATTCCTTAAATAAATAACATAATAATCCCGTGTGCTACCTAATTTAGTGGTAGTTAGAAACTGGTTTTATAACATATACTATAAGTTAGTTAGTATGATGGATTATAAGTAAAATAGAAAGGAAAGACCACAAATGGCAAACCTATTGTCTCCAGGTGTTGCTGTTACCACAAATGACTTAAGCCAAGTAGTTCAGGCAGCAGGTGACTCCCAAGCCTGTTTCTCAGGTGATTTTGTTAAAGGCCCTGTTAATGTGCCTACTTTAATTACCTCAATTGCTGAACTTAAGGAAATTTTTGGTAATCCTACATCTCAAAATTACAACCAATGGTATCAAGTTTTCAATTTTCTCCAATATTCAGGTGAAATACTTGTTACAAGGGCAGCAGATACAAATGGAACTCCTAAGGAAACTCCTTTAACTTTCAATTCTGGTGATTTTGTAGGCACTACAAAAGACACAAAAATTGAAAACACAGAAATTGTAGCACAAGAAGAAAATAAAATTTCATTAAAAAATAATGCTAAATTACTTAAAGTAAATGATAACATTAAATTTAAGAATGACCCCAAAATCTATGTTGTTACAAAAGTTGAGAACAAAACAATACAGGTTAAGAATCCAGATTTTGTTGAACTCACTGACCTTGAAGTTTCCTTAAATAAACCAACTTTTTATGAAGATGAAACTATCACATTTGATTATACTTCTAATGGAAATGTAACAATCCAGGCATTGGGCACTGGCTTTATCCAGATAGACGAAGCAAAGAAAACAATTAAACCATTAAAAGCAGGCAGTGTTGATATTGTTTTCACAGCACAAAAAGACAATTTAAGAGCAAAGAAACTTAAAGAAACCTTAACTATTCAAGCAAGGCCAGAAGTTGATTTAATAGTAACTCCAAACTCAATTTCAGCAAACATAGGCACAGATGAAACTATAAATGTTTCTACAAGTGGAACATTTGAAATTTCTAACACTGATAATACCAAAGCAACAGCTGAAATCCAGGACAATACTATTATAATCCAACCATTAGAACAAGGACAAACTACTTTAACTATAACTGCTTCTAAAGAAGGATTTAAGGATAAAGTAATAGAAGTCCAAATTGAAGTTTCTTAAAGGATTTTAAATGATTGACATTACAGATGCTTATAGCACTCCAGAATTTTTAAGTCATAATGTTAATGAATACACATTGAATTCAAAAATCCCAGCTTTAAAGAAAAATGATAACATTTTTCAAGTAACTGGTGATATTAGACCTTCCGGAAATGTTGTTTCTTTAAAAGGACAAACCAACGATTTCCAACCAGGCGATGTCTTTTCAATGAGTGATGATTTAACATCTAAACAATTTAGAGTAAAAAATGTAGTTAAAACTGAACTAAATACTCAACTTTACACAAATTTAGAATATACTGGTTTAACCAGTGATTCCGACATTGTGGAAGGCATTTTAGGCAAAAAGATTTTTAAAATTTCAAGAACTCAAACTGCTACAGCAGAAGTGCCTATGAATGATGGTTTAAGCAATTATGATGCTAGCACTTATGAAAAGGCAGAGCATACCGTAGAAGATTACAATACTTTCAGTGATTTGAAAGGTTCTTTACCCTTTACAAATAACACAGCAAAATTAAAGTTTTTTGCAAGAACACCAGGCATTGAAGGAAACTCTACTGAAGTAGCAATTGCTAAACCTGAGGATTTTAATCAAAATAAAACAATTAAACCAGGTATTCCTTTAGACGGACAATTTGATTATCTCCCTTATGGAAATCAATTTGCTGTTATTGTTTTACATAATAACGAAATAAAAGAATCCTTTATTGTTAGTTTTGATGAGACAGAAAAAAATGATAAAAACGAATTCATTTATATTGAAAATCAAATAAACGATTATTCAAATTACATTTTAGTAAATGTAAATGAAGGATTATCAAATACAATAAAAACTTGTTTAAATGAGGACATTATAAAACTTTCTAATGGTTCATATTCACCAGCAGGAGAAGATGATATTATTACGGGTTATTCCACATTTGAAAACAAGGAAGAATTAGATGTTGATTTGGTTATTGCTAATGAAGTCTATCCGCAAGCCGCCATAAATCTAGCAATTTCTAGAGCAGATTGTATTGCCTTTGTTGGTGCTCCTAGAAATGTTAGTGTTGGGTTAAAAAACAATGTTGCTAACTCTAAAACCGTAGAGTTTAGGAAATCTTTAAATACAGATTCTAAATATGTAACATTAAATTCTAATTACAAATATCAATATTCAAGTGAATTAGGAAAAAATATTTGGGTTAATCTAGCAGGGGATATTGCAGGATTAAAAGCACAAAGCAATTTCAATAATTATACCTGGTATGCAGCAGCAGGTTTAAATAGAGGAAATGTTAAAAATGTTGTTAAATTAGCATATTCTCCAAATCAAAGTCATAGAGATTTAAGTTTAAATGAATATAAAAAAGAATTAAATTTTGGTCTCCTTTGTTTAGAAATAAACAATGAAAAAACTCCTTTAACTGCTGGAACGCTAAACTATTAAAAAGCAAGCCAATCAGCAACCAAGTAACACTTTAATTCTTTAATTCTAATTAAAGGATTTTAAAATGCTTAAATTTACAATAGATTGGGGGAGGTCGGACCCCCCAAATCTAATTACTTTCAAAGAATTCCCAAACTTCAAAATTACTTCTTCATTAAATTTAAATTTTAAATATAATAAAGTTTTCCAAAATAATTTTATCAGAGAAACACAAGAACTTTACTCAAAATATAAAAACTTAATTTTAACTTCAAATAAAAATAACCTTCTTATAAAAAAATAATAAAGTCCAGATTATTGAAAATACAGAGTTTCTACCAAGTAACACTCCTCTGATTGAGAGGGTTTATTGTATACTAAACAATCTGGAGCCTATTGATATACTTTGTCCTAGATGCGGTAAAAAAAGTTTAGAAGGTTTAGTTTTGGTTATACGGCAGGTTGTGATAAAAATCATACCAACTCATTGATGAGTATTTTAACAGCTAACATTTGGGAAAAAATTTAAAGAAAAACAGAAAATGTGGTATAAGTTTAAAAAAAATTGTGGGAAAAATTTTTCAAAACAATAAATAATATTAGCATTTAAAGTGTTAAAGGCTCAACGACTACCGAAAACAGAAAGAAGTGAGTAGGGTAGGGTATAAGCTATTGATACCCGAAATGGGGAGAACCTGACTGATAAAATAAACTCCGACATAGTTTTATTAAAAGGTTAAGATATAGTCTCATCTTTATAGAAATATAAAGCAGTTTAAAGTAGCCATTATTTAAACGGGGATTGCCTAGCGAGCAGTTCTGAAGGAAATGTTAGAATACAAGAATGGTATAAATCCAGTTGTTATATTCCCAAACACTGGTGCAGTTCTTTGGGGGCAAAAAACATTACAAACAAAAGCCTCTAGTTTTGATAGAGTTAATGTAGTTGCCTTGTTTAACTATTTGGAAAGAAGTTTAGGAAGAATGTCTAAAAACCTCCTATTTGAGTTCAATGATGAGTTCCAAAGAAACTATTTCTTATCATTGGTAAGGCCATTTTTAGCACAGGTTAAGAGTGGTAGGGGGATAAGTGATTTCCTATGTATATGTGATGAGTCCAATAATACACCTCAGGTTATCTCCAATAACCAGTTTGTGGCTGATATCTACATAAAACCTAATTATAGTTCGGAATTTATTTATCTCAGGTTTACTAATGTAGGGGCAAATGACTTTTCAATAGTAACTGGAACTGCCTGATATTCCTTACAAAGCAAGATTGCCTTTCCAGGCAATTTTGCTTAATCCTAACAAATATTTGGATTTTTAACCTTTTGAATAATATAATTTAAGATGGTTGATTATCAAAACATAAAAAACATTACAGAAATACCAAAAGACACCCTTATAGAGTTATTTCCAAAAGACTTATATGATTTAAGTAAAAAATATAAGAAATTTGAAACTTTTATAACACTTTTTAGAAACTTTAAAAAAGAGTTTAAATTATGTAAAAATTGTAAGGATTTTTACTCAAGGAAACTCAAAGAATGCCCTAATTCTAGTTGCTTTGAATACAATTTTAAAAGAAAACAAAACATACTTAATAAACAAAAACAAACAAAATTAGAAAAATATGGTAATCCTACATATAATAATCCTAAAAAAATCTCAGTCTCATATACAAATAAAACACAAGAAGAAAAAGATTTAATTTCAAAAAGAAAATCTGAAACCTTAAAAATAAAATGTAACCCAGAAAAAGGGAGACAAACCAAATTAGAAAGGTATGGAAATCCTAATTATCAAAATATTGAAAAGATTAAACAAACCAAATTAGAAAAATATGGGAATCCTAATTATGTTAATGTAGAAAAAAGAAAACTTACAAACCTCAAAAAATATGGTGTTGAATATGGATTCCAAAATGCAGGAATTAAAGAAAAAATAAAACAAAGTAATTTAGAAAAATATGGAGTTGAAAATATATCACAATGTGAAAATATCAAAAAGAAAAAAATTGAAAAGAGTCTGGAAAAATATGGAGTTCAAAACCCTTCCCTCTCCCCTGAAATCCAGGAAAAAATAAGAGATACAAACTTAAAAAAATATGGTGTTTTACACCCTATGTATTCACCAGAATTTAAAGACAAGTTAAAACAAACAAATCTAGAAAAATATGGTGTTAAAAGTTCTTTATTATCACCTGACATAAAAAAATTAGATAATCCAGGAACAATTTTAAAAAATTTAGAAAATTATAATAACAAAGAATACTGGACTAAAACATTTTTGAAAGATGGATTTGTTGTGATTGAGGAAATAGAAAGTCATTTTGGAATTACCACTTCGGTGGTGTATAGGAAGTTAAAGGAGCTTAATATCCAATATCTTACAAAACCTAAAAAATTAAAAACACAAATGAATATTTTTAATAGTATTCAATGTGAAAATAAGATTTTGAATGACAGAAAAGTTTTAAATGGAAAAGAAATTGACATATTTTTACCTGATTACAAACTAGGCATAGAATATAATGGTTTAATGTTCCATAGTCAAGGAGTTAGCAAATATAGTATGTTAAACACTCCTGATTATAATAAAAATTATCATTTAGAAAAACTTGAGAATTGTATTGATAAGGGAATAACCTTATACACAATATTTGAAGGTGAAAATTTAGATTTATGGTTATCAATGATTAACAATAAACTCAAACTTAACACTAAAGTGTATGCTAGAGATTGTTTTGTAAAAGAATTATCTAATAAAGAAGTAAAGGATTTCTTAAATGATAATCATATACAAGGTTTTGTAAATTCTAGAATTGTTTTGGGATTATTCATAAACCAAAATAAGGAAAATTCTTATAATTTTACTAAAGTAAAAAATAAAGAAAATCCTATTTTGGTATCAGTTATGACCTTTTCAAAACCTAGATTTAATAAAAAATATGATTATGAACTAATTAGATTTTGCAGCCTGAAAGGCTATTCTATCATTGGTGGTGCTTCAAAATTATTTAAGTTTTTCTTAAGGAATTATGAAGCAAAGAAAATTATATCCTATGCAAACCGAAGGTTTAGTCAAGGAAATATCTATGAGGTTTTAGGATTTAAGAAAATTGGTGTTTCTACACCAAATTACTTTTATTTTAAAGAGGATGATTTTACATTGTATTCAAGAGTAAAGTTTCAAAAACACAAACTATCAAAAATCTTACCAAATTATAACAAAAATCTCACTGAAAGTGAAAATATGTTTAATAATGGTTATAGAAGAATTTTTGATTGTGGAAATTTAATTTATGAATTTAATTTATAAATTTAATTTATAAATTTTTTTTGAATTTATATATAATAAATGAAAATTATAAAATCTGATTATTTAATAATAACATATACAAATAAACCTTATACAGATTACATAAAAAACTTATCAGGGCATCTTTTTGAACTATTTGATTATTATTTTATTCTTTCAAAAAAATATCCTACAAAAATCTTAATACCAGAAAAAACAACTTTAAATCACATAAAAACAATTATAAACACACGATACAAAGAAACTATCCCAGACAATGATATTATAATTGAAACTGATTATATTGCTAAATCACCAGTTGTCTTAAATGTTGATGATTGCCATTATCATTTACAATTAAACAGGAAAAAATTCATCACAAATAAATTTTATTCTTTTGCTTGTGGAGATTCTTATTTCACTCCAAAAAATCTAAAAGACATTACAATACTTGCAGATAAGAACATTTATAAAGGATTTTATTTCATTGACTATAAAAAGAAAATATATGATAAAATAAAACAAATAAAAAATCCTAATGAAACTGTCTTTTTGCATTTAACTAAATCCTGCAAAAAAATAAGTTCGGAATTACTTGGTTCTATAATACAAAACTTTAAACATTTAACAATTTACACAGATTATTTAAACCCTGGAGATTTCAGCATTTATAAAAATGTAAAAATTTTAAAAAACCAGGGAATTTTTGATTTTAATTTTACAAAATACATTTATACTCCAGTATCCAGGGGTTTTGACTGCAGTCCAAGGTTAATTATAGAATGCTGTATTTTAGGGGTTCCTGTGATTTTTTATGGAATCCGCTATAGAGATAGCGGACTTTTTGAAAGAATTAAAGTTTTTAAGAATTTTGAAAATTATAAAGAATTAGAAGTAAATGAGAATGAGTTGCAGAATTTTATTTTAAAAGAAAATGATTGTATAATTGATATTTTAAAATGTTAAATATAAAATAAATTACACTTTAGTGTTATTTTCTTTATATTTAAATTCTATAAATATCAAGGTAAATGGAGGATTGTAAATGAAAATCATTGAAATTAAATCTAAAGAAGATTTGTTAGATTCTTTTTGGAAAGAAGAAGAATTAAAAGGGTTCACTCCTGGTGAAAAGATGGATACTTCTAAACTTAAGTATCCCGTTAAGTTTGAACTAAACGAAAAGGATAAAACCTTTAAAATCTATGTTCCAAAAGTTGAAGTAAAACAAGAAGTAAAGGTTGAAGAAGTAACTTTTTGTGATAAAGTAAAAAAACATAGAGGCCTTGTTGTCTTTGTTTTATTTTGTATTTTTGTTGCTATTTTTACATACTTTCAACTTTAAAAATTAAGGAAAATAAGGAATACACACTAAAAGTGGTGTATTCCTTTAAACATAAAAATGTATGATATTTTAAAACATTTGCCTCTCTATAAAAGAAAAGGAAGAGAGGAAGTATTTCTAGGCATTGTAAAATCAAAACAAAAAAATTGGATTGGTTGGGAATACATTGCAAGTATTAGAAATAAAGAAAATTTTGATAAACTCCTTATTGATACTGGACTATATGAACTTGCTTCAAATTTCTGGGAACTCCAAAAATTAAATGGAAAATCTGTAACATTTGAAATCTTAATGAAGAATTATAACATTTAAAACTATAACAAATTAAAATATAACAAAAATAATCCTCTAGGACTAAATTTGTTTAATTTTATTTTTGTTTAATTTTATATAATATAAACAATAAAATTAAACAAATTTAATCTACAGGATTATTTTTGTTTAATTTTAATTTTTGGATAAAAAATATATTACAAAAACTGATAAATACAGATAAAAGGATTTTATAAATGAGTTCTTTTCAATATAAAGGCTATAATTATAATTTAACCTCTTTATATGAGTTTATAAATGAATTCAATGTTAGAAATAATGAAGTTGCAAGTGAGAAGAATCTTAATGCAGCAGTGAATAAGCTTAAGAGAGAATTAAACCAAATTATAGGGCAAATCAAAATACTTACTTCACAAGAAAGTATCCATTGGAGTCCTTTAATTACTTATGAAGCAGGCGAAATTGTTTCTTTCTTTCAAACTGAAAAGCCAGAATACACTTTAGATGAAATTGAAAACTCATTTTATTTAGCAATTCCTAATGAAACCCCTAATCTTTCATATAAACCTAATGAAAATCCTAATTTTTGGACTCAAATAAAATTAGAGGATTTATATCCTAGACTTTATTTAAAAAATTATGCTTTAAAAAATCAAGAAATCACAGATTGGGAAGCAAACCAAGATTTCTCCGTTGTTAATGTAAAAAAATTAAATGCTATAATTGATAATTTAAAAATTGAATTAGGCAAAACTATTGCAAGTGATTATATAAGATTTGATAATATTAAAGAATATAATATTACGGATGATTATCAACCAGCAAATAAAAAATATGTTGATACTTTAGTTTCTCAATTAAATGAAAATATAGAAAACTTTGAAAACTTATTGGGTGCATATGTTAAAATTGATGGAACTCAACACAAAATGCAAACACAAAATACAGGTTATGTTACTGCCTTATCAACTCCTAATCAAGGTATTTTACCAGGGAGTAATGGTATTTCAAATATAGGTAGTATTAACAAAACCTTTAATAATGTGTATTCAAATATCTTTCACGGAATAGCCACAAAGGCAAAATATGCGGATATTGCTGAAATTATAGAAACTGATTTAAAGTTTGATAAAGGTTCTATTATTTCACTTGATATGGAAACACGGGATTTTTGCTTATATCAAGAAAATATGGAAATATTTGGTGTTATTTCAAGTAAACCAGGTATTATTTTAAACTCCGAAGCAAAGGGTATTTTAGTAGCACATAAAGGGCAAGTTCCTGTGAAGGTTAAAGGGGCAGTTAAAAAAGGCGGAATAATCATTGCAGAATCCGGTGGTTATGGTATTTGTGTAGAAAAATTAACAAATGAAAATAGACATTTAAAAATTGGTATTGCTTTAGAATCTAACACTAAAAAAGGCATAAAATTAGTAAATGTTTATATTTAAAACTTAAAATATCCACTAAAGTGGAATTTTAAAATACCAATTTATTGGTAGTGCTTAATATCAAACTTTAGTGGTATTTTTATAATCCAATAAATTGGAATTTAAGATTAAATAAAGGTTATAAAATTGAATATTTTTGAAAGTTTAAAGAAAACATTTTTAAAACAACCAAAAGATTTGGTAGTTTCACAAGATAAGCCTATTGATAAAATTAGGCAAGATTTATCAAGTGATAATGCCTTTAACTATTTTGCTTTTTTTGATAACAATTTAGGGCCAAATTTTGGTGATAGAATTACAAAAACTGCAAATCAAGCAACTAAAATAGACTTATACAGGGTAACAGCACAAAATGATACCGTTAAAACTGCCTTAAAAACTATAGTTAATGAGGTTGTTTATACTGAAAACTTTAAAGTTCCTTTAACTATTTCAGTAGATATTGATAACAAAAAAATAGAAGAAACAATAATTGAAAGTTTTAACAAAATTTTAAAACTTTTTAACATTTCAAAGAATATTTTTAGATTTGTTTTAGATACTTACATTGATGGGCAGATGAATGTTTTACTTGATTACAAGGATAACCCTAAAACAGGTATAAAATCAATATTGTTTTTGGACCCTAGATTCTTAACACTTGACATAGAAACTGGAAAATACAAATATATCAATTATTATGGTGAAAGTTCAAGGGTATTTTCTGGAAGACCCTTAAATCCTGAAGAAATACAGGAATATAACATAGAAGAAATAGTTCATAACAATTTTGGCTATATTTCAAGTGAAGGTATTATTTTGAGTGAGCTTGAGGACAACATAAAAACTGCAAATCAATTGAAAACTTTAGAAGATTTGTTAATTCCATTAAGATTCTCAAGAAGTATATCAAGGAGAGTGTTTAATGTGGATATTAGTGAATTGCCTCAAAGCAAGGCTGATGCCTATTTAAGGAATATTGCAAATACTTTTAAATACCGGAAAGAATATAACACAGATACAGGAGAAATCAAAAATCAGCAGCATTTAACCTCAATGGTTGAGGATTATTGGATTGGTTCAAGAGGAGGGCAAAAAGGTATTTCCGTTGATTTATTAAATGAAAATGGAGATTTAGGACAATTAGAAGATATTCAATATTACAGGAAAAAATTATACCAGGGACTTGGAGTTCCACAAAATAGGATAATAGATGAGGATTCTAACCAAAGTATATTTGATTTACAAGGCGACCAAATAACTAATGAGGATATGCAGTTTTTCTTAAAAATAAGAAGAATTCGAAGTGTTTATATTGAATTCTTTAAAGAAATCTTAAAAAGAGAATTAGTTGCAACTGGTAAATTTACAGAGGCTCAATTTAACGAAATAAAAGATAACATTGACATTGTATTCCCTAGTGAAAACCAATTTATGGAAAGAATGAGAGTTACTTTATTTATGAAGAAAGTTGATACTTTTAATTCTTGTAAAGAACTAGGGGGCAAGATATTACCAGTTAAAACATTGTATAAAACAATATTTAATTTTACAGATGATGAGATAGACGAAATATTCAAAGAAATTGAAACTGAAAGTAAAGATACAAGATTTAAATCATTTTATGCAGTTGAAGATGAGGAATATTAAGATATGAATTTAATTCATAAAGGATTTTAAATGAAATATTTAATTACAGCAATATTTTGCAGTGTTTTTTTTTGTAGGTTGTGCTACTAGAGACCAAGTTTATTGTTTAAATAATTACAATAATTGGGTAAATTGCCCGAAAGGCTATACTCCTGGTAGTAAAATTGAATATAAAACACCTCAAAAACAAAAAGTAAGAAAGTGAAATATAAACAAGGATTTTATAAACCTAAAAATCCAGAAAAATATATTCATATAAACAATAGTTTAAATGAAAGTAATAAAATACCTAAATATAGGAGTTCGTGGGAGTTAAAATTTTTTAGGTATTGTGATTTAAATCAAAATATAACATATTGGACTTCTGAACCATTTGGAATACCCTATTTCCATCCTTTTAAAGAAAAGATATGCAGGTATTACCCTGATTTTTTGATAATCAAAAATAATCAAAAATATTTAATTGAAATAAAACCTTCTAAAGAAGCAAAAACTCCAAAAAACTTCTATGATAAATCAATGTTTATGATAAATCAAGCAAAATGGAAAGCAGCAAATGAATATTGTTTAAAAAACAATATTATTTTTTGCGTAATAACAGAAAAAGAATTAAAAATATAACAAATCTAATACTATAGTATTATTTTTGTTAAATTTTATTTTTGTAAAATTTTTTTAATTTGTTTATATTATATACAAATTCATAAAAAATTTACAAAAAATAAAATTTAACAAAAATAATACTATAGTAATAATTTTGTTATTTTAAATCCTATAGTATTAAATTTGTTATTTTAAATTATATAGTATTATTTTTGTTATTTTTAAATTTTTATAAATTTGAATTCTTAATCAAACTTACATTAAAATTAAAATAAAAGGATTTCTAATGGAAAGATTTTTGGAAGAAGCTGAAGGAGTCCAAGACTTTAAATCTATACTTACTCCTCCAATACTTAAATTTCTAGGGACTCAATTTCCAGGGTTACCCATCACCTCAGCTGAAAGGAAACCTTTTAAATCAAGAATATGAATAAAATTTAACAAAATAATCCTATAGGATTTTATTTGTTATTTTAGTTCCTATTAGTTAAAATAAGTATTTGTGTATTTTAATACAATAAAATATTCAAATGCTTATTTAAAAGCATTTTAAAATATTTTAAAAGGTTTTTACAAATGAATTATTCTAAAGATGATTTAGTTTTAGGATTAGACATTGGATATAGTTTTTGCAAATGTGTTTTAATGCACAGAGACGGCACAACTATAAAGAAATTCAAATTCCCTACTTTAATAGGGATTACAAAGGCAAATATTGAAGGGGTTGTAAATAGGGACATTATCCAATATGACTCTAACTATTATTTTGTCGGTGAAAGAGCAAAACATTTACCAACTGCTAACATTATTGACATTACAGAATATAAAAATCTAGAATACTATGCTCCATTATTAGCATATTGTGCTATGGGTGTTGCTGGTGTCCTAGAGATTGGTGTTTCTAAACTTGTTAGTGGGTTAAGTATAGCACAAATCCAGAATTCTGGTTACTTCCAAGAAGCATTATCACATTTTGTGGTAAATGGAACTGAATTTCATAATGAAGTATTGTTATTACCACAAGGTGCTGGTGTTAAACTTGCTTTTGATAAATTTGGTGCCTTTTATCCTACGGAACAAAGGGAGTTTCTAGGAGAATCTACTTATGTAATTGTGGATATTGGGTTTAACACAACTGATTTACTTTTAATAGATTCTGGTAAGACTGACCCTAACCTATTTGAAGGCATTGAGAAATCAGGTATTATGAAAATTGCTACACAAATGGCAAAAATCATAAATGAGAAACACCAAAGAACTCCTAGTTTAGGTGAAGCAAGAGAAATATTGGATACAGGCATTTACAAATTAAGAGGGCAAAAATACAATTACACAAATGAAGTAAAAGAATTGAAAGATGCTTACCTTAAAGAAATCTTAACTATAGTTAATGAAAAGTATGGTAGTATTTTAGACAAGGCTGATTTTATTGTAGTTGGAGGCGGAGGAGCTTATTTGTTTAAGGATTCTCAAGATGGGTTTATCAAAGTAATCCATAACGATGCTGAGTATTACAATGCTATTGGTGAAGCATTATTTGCTTTAAACAATTAAACATTTTAATCAGTAACTTTAGAGTTAAATATTATCAATTTATTGATATTGTTTAATATAAGTTACTGATATTTTTTAAGTTTTCTAAACAGGAATAAAATGGATATATTTTTTGGATATGGTTATCTTGGAAAACATTTATTTAATCCAGATGAAATAAAAGTTTGTAAAAACTTAAATGAAATTAAATCTTTTGTAAATGAAAACAAAGTAGAAAATCTTTGGTATTTTGCAAGCCCTCAAGATTTAGAAACAATCTCAAAAAAAAAAGTTTAGATTATATGAAACTTATTACCTAACTGATGAACTTATAGAATTGTGTAACACAAATAAAATACATTTAATTTTTGCAAATTCTATGGGAGTTTATGAAATTGATAACTCCGGGTATTTAAAAGAATATCTATGTTTAAAACACCTAAACTCTACAAAAATAAGAGAGTATTGTAAATCATATACAATTTTAAATATTCCCAGAGTATATTCAAGTGATAGAAATTCTGGACTTATAAAAGCATTAAAAAACAAAGTTCAAATGGATAAAACTAAAGTTTTAGATTTTATTGATATAGAAGAATTTGTAAATTATACAAAAATGATTTTGATACAAAAACCTAAGGAAGTTTTCTATAATACAAGAAAAAATAGTATAGAAAACATTGAAATTGAATTTATAAAATAAATTTTAAATTAAATTTTAAATAAAAGAAAGACAAAAATGGAAAATATTTTAGTAGTTAAAAATGATAGCACAAAAGAACCTTTAAACATTGATAAAATCCATAAACATTTGGAATATGTATGTAAAGGATTAGAAGTTTCACAAATTGATATTATTAAAAAGGCAAGATTAAAGTTTTTTAATAATATTAAAAGCAGTGATATCCAGGATTCTTTAATCCAGGCAGCACAGGAACTTATAACAACTGAAACACCAGACTATACTATTGCTGCTGGAAGGCTTTTAAACCAAAAGGTAAGAAAAGAGGCTTATAATCAATACACACCAAAACCTTTCAAGGATTGTGTAAAAGAAAGAATCCAAAAGAATTTTTATACAAAAGATTTTTTAAATTATACTGATGAGGAACTTGATTTTTTAGGAAGTAAAATTGATTATTCATTGGATGAAAGTTTAGAGTATTCAAGTTTTTATCAATTGTATTCAAAATACTTAATTAAATCAGATAATAAAGTAATTGAAACTCCTCAAGAAATCTTTATGTTAATACCTATGGCAATTTTTTATAAGAAAAAAGATTTGAATTTAATCATTGAAGGATATAAATTACTTTCACAAAGGAAAATTGCTTTACCAACTCCTATAATGAATGGTGCAAGAACAGGTTATAAGCATTTTATATCCTGTAACTTAATAGATGCTGGTGATTCCGTGGATTCTTTATCAAAGGCAAATGCTGCAGTTATGAGATGCACTGCAAATAAATCAGGTATTGGTATAAACATTTCAAAAATAAGAGGTCTAGGGGCAAGAATTGGTAGTCCAGAAAGAGTTAGACATACTGGTATTTTGCCTTTAATTAAAGCATTTGAAAGCTCAACCGCCTCTCTCTCACAAATCTCCAGAGGTGGTAGTTCTACAATTTTTAATACTTTCTATCATTATGAAATTGAACTATTTTCTCAATTATCAGACTCTAAAGGAACCACTGAAACTAGGGCAAGACACACAGACCAAGCAATTATCCTAAATAAATGGTTTCTTGAAAAGGCATTAAATAAAGAGGATATTTACTTATTTCATATAAATGAAGTGCCTGAATTATATGATTTACTTGGATATCCAGAAGAATTTGATAAAGAATATCAAAAATATTGTAAATCAGTTTCTCCAAAACACAAGAAAAAAATCAATGCTTATGATTTATTGGAGTTATTCATATATGAAAGAATTGTAACAGGACGATTATATTTTGTTTTTGCTGATAATTGCAAAAACTCAAGTTTTAAGGAAAACATTTACCATAGTAATCTATGTATGGAGATTACGGTTCCTTCTAAACCTTTGGATGGTTCAAATGGAACACCTGAAATAGGGGTTTGCATATTAGGTAATGTTAATTTAGGATATGCAAGTTTTGATGATTTACCAAAATGTGCTAATTTTTTGGTAAGGTTTTTAGATGAAATGATAGAAATTGCTGATTATAACTCGGAATACATTGAATATTCAGCAAAAAATAGAAGAACATTAGGAATAGGATATTCTAACTTATTTGGATTTTTAGCAAAAAACAAAATATTTTATAACACACAAGAAGCAAGAGTTTTAATTTCAAAATACGCAGAATACTTTACTTTTAATTTATATAAAACAAGTATTTCATTAGCAAAGGAAAATACAGAGTTTGGGTTTGATGGTGAAATAACTAAAAAAGGAAGTTGTAAGTTATTCAATGATACAATTTTTGCAGATGAAATTTTCACATTTGAAAGGTTTAAAACAACCTTAAAATTTCCTAAACTTGAAATGGATTGGGAAAGTTTAAGAAAAGAATTAAATCGTTATGGAATTAGGAATTCTACATTAAGTGCTATACCACCTAGTGGTAATGCAGCAGAAGTAAGTAATTCCACAAATGGTTTAGAACCCCCTAGAGAATTGGTTACAATAAAAACAAATAAAAATACACAATATAAAAAATTGGTTCCGTTTTTTCAAAGATTTAAAAACTATTATACAACTGCCTGGAGTCCAGAATTTAACAATAAAGATTATTTTAAATTGATTGCTTGTTTTCAAAGGTTTTTAGACCAAAGTATCTCATTAAATCAATATACAAGTTCTTTAGAAACTAAAAATAATTTAATCAAAATTGAAACTATTTTAGAAGAATTGATATTATGCTTTAACTATGGATTAAAAACCATTTATTACCAGAATTTTAGGACAAATGAGGACATAGATGGTTTGAAAGAAACTGGGTGTGAAAGTGGTGGATGCAGTGTTTAAAAGTAACAAAATATAACAAAATAATCCTATAGGATTAAGTATGTTATTTTTGTTAAAATTATTTTGCTAAATTTTTTATTTTTTAAGCATATTTTAAGTTTAAATATGCTACAATAAATAAAACAAAGGAAACTAAATGACCTTCAAAGATTATATTGGTGATGATAAAGTAGATATGAAATTCCGTTCTAAAAAAGGGGTTTCTACAGGGCTAGCACAGCAAGCAGGTTTAGCAGTTAGTAAATTGATTGATAAAGCAATTTCTAATTGTAAATATGTGGAAAAGGCGGATGTCTATGTCCAAGGACTAGGAATTAAAGGTAACCTTAATTATGATGAAGTTGTAATTGACCTTTATACCAAGGATTGTGATATAAGAATAACCCCTATGACTACTGATAAAGACCAGGAAAACTCCGCATACTTTCAGGCTTTATATGACTTAAAAACAAAAATTGAGATTGAACTTCACAAATCTAAAATTTTTGATTTTGAGCATCAACCAAAGGATTTTATAGATGAAAGTTCAGCAAGGTTTTCTTTTGAAATAAACCTTAAGAGACAATTTTGGAGGTTTTAACATTATGGGATTTAGTGATTTTTTATTAGAAGATAGAAAACAATTGAATGAAGGGGTTATACTTTATTTACTTATAAATGATTATCACAATACACGAAATAACTCCTTTTATCCTTGAAAATATACAAAAATTAAAAAATCCAAAAATTGATTTAATTACTTTTGATGATGGCTTATTCTCACAATACTATTACCGAAAGTATTTTTATCAATTAAATAAACCATTGGTTTATTTTATCTCTAGTTCTATCATTTGTGAAAATCCAGAAAATCAAATCATTGATATTGATTGTAAAACAGCACATAAATTGGCATTTTCAGGGAATTTTAAGCCATATATGACTTTATCACAAATACAAGAAATTCAAAAAGAAGGTTATGAGATTGGAACACATAATCATAACCATAAGAGATTTACTTCAATAATAGATTTTAAAGAAAACCTAAATAAATCTTTAGATTTTTTTAAGGAAAATAACATAAAAATAAGTAAATATTGTTCTCCATATAATCAAGATTTTTATTTTGGTGAAGTTTATGTAAAAAGTAAAGATTTAGAGTATTTTGGTAAAAATAGAATTGATATTTTAAAAATTATATAATATTATAATATATACAAATCATAAATAAAAATATGGATTTCTTAAAAACTTCTTTTACTTATGAAAATCGCCAACCATTTAAAGGTTTATTTAAATGGGAATACCAGGATTATTCCACAGATGAAAATGGTAATCAGTTTGGCTATAGAGAATTTCAAAAATCCGTAAGGATTGTTAATCCTGAGGCATTGCCTCAAAATACAAAAATTACTATAGATGATGGTGAAATAATCCTAGAATCCAGTAATCCAGGAAATATTGATAATTATATGGAAATTGGAAAATACATCTCACCAAAATTTGTTAAATCCCCTGATATGCTATGTTCTCTAGAGGTTTTAGAGCCTTTAACAAATGAATACTTTGCAAATCAAGTAATGCACTATACTGGAAAATCCTGGACTTCTAAAGGGTTACTTGCTTATCAATTAGATGGAAATGACTTCAAAATACCTATTTATGTAGAAATAACCTATGGTAGACAAGAATATGGTAAACCAAAATCTATTCAAACTATAAAAATAACAAAAGATTTTTATATAAAAGTATTTGTAGATCCTCATTATACAAAGTTTTTGGAAGTTTATAAGCAAGAATGCAGTGAAGCAGAATCTAACTTATTTAATGCAAATGGAAAATAAACAAAAAATAATACTATTAAATTTAACAAAAATAATACTATCTGTTAATTTTTTGGATTCTTAATCATTTTTGATTTAAAATTAAATCAAAAAAGGCTAGTAATGTTTTCTAAAGAATTTTTAAATACACTTGCAAAACTTAACAATTACACAGACAAGGTAGTTTTAAAGTATCCTACAACTACTATAAATTCCGATGCTAGAGATGTTTTGATTAACATAAAATCGGACATACTTGGTTGCCAAGAATTTCCTGAAACAGGAGTTTATGAACTTTCAAAACTTATCAATATTCTAAACCTTTTTGAAAACCCAGAGATACAAAGGGTTGATAGAACATTAGAAATCCAATCAGTTACTGAAAGTGCAGTATTTACTTTATGTGATTTAGATTTGTTAAGTGCATATAATCAAAAAGATAGCATTATAGGAAGTTTAGACAAATTCCCTAATATTGCAGAATTTGAACTTACACAAGAAGCATTAACACATTTCAAAAAAGCAGCAAGTATTTTAAATGAGTTGAATGCCTTTAGAATTAAAGGCACAAATGGTAATACTTTAGTTGATTTAACCTTCAATAACAAATTTAATTCTTCTAATAACACCTATAAAAGGGATTATTTAGGAACTTCAAATAAAGATTTTGAGTTAAATTTAGACATTGAAAATATCCAAAAATTACCATTAAACAATTATAAAGTAAAAGTAAAATACAATGCAGAAAAAAACGCAACTCGTGTCTTATTTGAAACTGAAACTTATAGTATTTTAATTGCTAATTTAGTTTCATAATTTTACATTTAAAATATTTTACTTTAGTAAATAAATTTTTTACTTTAGTAAGATTTTTGGATTTTTAATTTATATTGATATATAATATAACAAAAATGAAATAAAATTTTTATCACTTTAATGGAAATTGTAAATAACAAAATTCAACCTTTATTATTTTCTTTACCATTTTAGAATATTGATTTTATCATCATTTTTGTTTATGGTTGTATTCCAAAGTATGCAAATGTTTTAACATTTTATCTATACTAAATAAACCACTCTGGTGGCATTATAGTATTTTAATTTTTAAAACAATTTGCAAAGGTTGGAAATTAGGATTTCTCTGATTTTTTAAGAGTTTAACATTTTTAAAATATTTTTACATATTTTCTCAATTTTTAAGGATTTTTAAAATGGATTTTGATTTTAGTATAGATGCAGTTGCAAGTTCTCAAGAAAACCTCGAAAAGAAAACCTACGAAACTGACCCTAGATTCTTTGTTTTAAAGAAAGATAAAGATGGAAATGGTGCGGCTTTAGTTAGATTTTTGCCTAGTGAAATATTTGAAAACGGGCAGATGTCTACTATGAAAGTAGTTTACCGCTATAATGTCCGCTCTAAAACCTCAAAAGCATTTATTAGTGAATGGTCGCCTTCAACCATTGGAAAAACTGACCCTATTCAAGAAAAATGGGCAGGTTTATGGAATGCTGGAAAAAAGGAAGAATCCCAAAGATACGCAAGAAGCACTCGATATCTAGCAAATATCAAAGTTATAAACCATCCTGCTAATCCTGAGGATAATGGTAAAATCTTTTTACTTGATATGTCTAAAACATTAGGTGAAAAGGTTAAGAGTATTATCAATCCGCCTGAAGCAGAAAGAGCAATGGGTGTAGAACCAAGAAACCTATTTAATCCTTTACAAGGTGGTTACAACTTTATGCTGGTTGCAAAGGTTGGAGCAAATGGCTTTACAAACTATGATAGTTCAAAAGTTGCTGAAACTTCTACAAGTATTTACAATACAAAAGAAGAAGCAATTAAGGATATTGCAGCAAATTGCCATAAATTGAGTGATTGGGACAAAGAAGAATCTTATAAATCTTATGATGAGTTAAAAGCAATGTTGGAAAACATTGATAGTCCAAATCAAGGGCAAAATACTCAAAGTCCAGCACAAAACACACAAAATACACAAAGCACAACCACAGAGTCAGTGCCTTTTGAAGTAACTCCTAATGAAGTGCCTGAGGCAAAATCTTTAGATGAACTTATGGCTAGTTTGGCCAAATAAAACAAAGAAATACCAGTAAAACTGGTATTTCTCTTAAAATGTTACAAAAATTAACATTCTAAAATATAACAAAAATAAAATATAACAAATTTTATTCTAAAGAATTATTTTTGTTATATTTTAATTTTGTTATATTTTAATTTGTTAATTTTTGTAACATTTTAAAGGAAATATTTTGATTTTATATGATTTTAGTTCAAGTATCCATAGAAATCTACACACTGCTATAAAAAAAACAAACCCTCATAAAAAAGATGGTAAATATATCACAAATGAATTCATTGATATTTTAATTTTTAGAGTTTGTGATGAGATAATGGATTTCTATAAACAATATACAAATGAATATAAAGATTTTATAATCACACTTGATAATCACACAAAACCATACTGGAGAAAGGAAATATATCCTTTTTACAAGCAAAACAGGAAAAAAGAAAGAGAAACTTCAGAGGTTAATTATGATGAGGTATTTTACCATATTGATAATTTTTGTAAAATACTAAATGATTTTACAAACTTCAAAGTTATTGGTATTCCTGGTGTAGAGGCAGATGATATAATTGGTTTATTAACAAGGAAATATGGTAGTTTTGAGAAAATCCTTATATTAAGCCCTGATAAAGACTTTAAACAACTTCATAATCTAGGGGATATAAAACAATATTCAAGCATTACAAAATCTTTCATAGAACCAGGAGATTTAAATGAATGGAAACAGGAGCATATTTGTTTAGGAGATACTATTGATAATGTGCCTAGAATTGTTGATTTTCTAGAATTTACACCTGATTTTAAAAAATATTTAGAAAGTTTAAACATTTTTGAGAATGAACTTCAATTTTTTGATAATCCTAAAAAATACCAAATTATGGAGTCTTTTGATGGTGATAAGTTTGTTAAAATAAGATTTGGTAAAACTGGTTTAAAGAAAGCAATAGAGGCATTTGGTGGAATTGATAATTATTTAGATTCTAATCCTATTTTAAGGAAAACATATGAACTAAATAAAAAATTGGTTTTAGATATTGAAATACCAGCAAATATTGAAGCACAAATAATTGCAGAATTTTCTAAAGAAAAGAAAAGCATTGATTTAAAATCTTTAAAGAAATATTTTGATTTTTATAATCTAAATACCTGCTATCAAATGTTTAGTGAGTTGAGTTTAAAAACTTCAAAAGTAACTGATTGGAAATCCTATAATGTGGATTTTGGCACATTGATTTAAATTGACATATAATACTAAAGTATTAAATACTTTTATTATAAAAGGTTAAAAATGCAAATTCCAGAAATTAAATTAAGTTGGTATGATTATATTTTAATACCTTATGAAAGATTTAAAGCAAAATTATATAAACTTAAAAATTTCTTAAAAAATTGCTGGATTTTTAGAAAAGAACTAGCAAATTATCAAGGTTGGGATTTTTCCTATGATATTGATATTTTGGTTAAAATATATGAAATAAAGGTAAAATCATTTGAAATTGGTTCAGGATATGCTTACATTGATAAAGAACTAAAACAAATAAAAGAAATTTATGAACTTTTGAAAGAAATACAAAAACTAGATTATATGGGCGAAAACTTTAAGGATAAATATATAAAAGTATTTCAAAAACTTAAATATTCCTATAAGTTTTGGTGGTAACAAAAATATAACAAAACTTATACTTTAGTATTATATTTTGTTATATTTGTTATAATTAAACATATAAAAGGCTTAAAGATTAAATATCCTAATATCCAGGTATCCTCAATTGATGAAAGTTCTATACCAGTTTTAACACAAAATTATAATGTTTTTTATGCTGGTAATTTTGACAGAGGGCCTATAGGCGAAATTCAGGAAATTTTCTCACTTTTAGATTTTAAACTAACTTTTGGAAAACCTACAAAAGACAATTATAAAGAATGGTTCCAAATTTATAATTATTTTTCTTATAACAATACAAAAATTTACTTAACAAGAGCATCAGGCAAAAACTCACAATATGCAAATTCTCAAAATAAAATCATTACACAAGATAATCTGGAAGTTTCTAAAAATACAGATAATTTAATCATTGCAAAAACTCCTGGATATTGGGGTAATGAACTAACTATTTTATTTAAAAATAATAATATTCAAGTTCTTTTAAACAATGAAATTGTAGAAACTATAAAATACAATGAAGAAAGTAATTATATTTTTTATAACAATTTAACACAAACAAAATATCAATTAAGTTCAGGCTATACAGAACTTCCTAGCACACAAGATATTGCTGATGCTTATCAAGAAGTTGAAACCACAGAAAATATTGATTTAGATTTTGTTATTGCAAATTCTAATTATCAATATCCTGCTATAAAATTAGCAGAAGAAAAGAAAGCCATTGCTTTTTGTGATATCCAAGATTTAACTTTAGTTAATACTTTGGATAAATCAGAAAATACAATATATTATTTTGGTGAAAAGAAACAATCTAATATTTATTCAGGAAAAGTTATAGATGTTCCTGTTTTAGGTGATATTGTTGGTATGAGAGCAAACATAGCAAATACTGGGAGTCCAGGAGTTTCACATTGTAAAAGAATATATAATATCAATAATGTTATTTCTTTTAAAGTTCCTAAATTAAAGGAATTATATGCAAAAAACATAAATTCTTTAGCAAAAGGTGAGTATTCATATTTTTCTAATACAGAAATATGTGCTGATGGTGATAACTTTACAAATAAGTTTATACATAATAGATTATGTAAAGATACTGGAAATGAAGCATTAAACTTTGTTTTTGAGTTCAATGATGATATAACAAGACAAAGTTTTAAAAATAAAATTGCTGTCATTTGTGAGAAGTATAAAATGGATAATCTCATAACAGATTATAAAATTATTTGTGATATTTCTAATCAAAATTCAACTGACCCAAATGGTTTATATTTAGACATTATATATAAACCTAATAATTTAATACAAGAAATTAAAATAAATTTGAGGGCAGTTTTGAATTTCTAATTAAAAATATTCTATAATATTTAAAATAAAGAGTGGCAAAAATGTTATTTTCAGATTATTTAATGAGTGAGAGTCGAAACTTTTTAGAACCATTTTCAACTACCTGGACTTCGGAATTCCAGAAAGTTGTAAATTCTATGGAAACTGATGATGCCCAGGACAAAACTAATGTTATAAGTTTTTTCCTCTACAACTATGTCTTAACTAATACACTGGGGAAGGCAGTTCCAGAAATAAATGAGTTCCTTGAAAACAATGTTTTTAATAAGGTAGAAAAAGCAGAATGCAGTAGTGTATTTTATACACCAGATAAAATAGGAAAGAAAGATTTTAAGGAAATCTTAAAAAATCCTGAGAAACTTTTAGACTTTTATATGAAAAGCGCTAGGAAAAATTTTAATGTAGTTAAAGTAACAGCAAATGGAAAAAATTCATTATACATAACATCTAGAGTTCTATTCAATTGTAAAGTTTTTGGTGAATATGAAATTCCGGAAAACAAAGAAAAAATAAAAGATTTAATAAATAAAAAGATTGAGAAACATCTTAAAGAAGACCAGGAAGTAGCTAAACATTTTTGGAGTTCAAACATTGAGCCTATTTTAGATGTTTCTGATTATCAAATTCCTAGAGAAACCGATATTCAAACAGAAATTGAGGTTTCTTCAAGAGGATACTTAAGCTATAGTGTTACTATATTTTTAGAAAAGAAATAAAGTTTGGAGAAAAAAAATGTTATTTTCAGACTATTTAATGGAAAATGAAGGTAATGCCTATGAAATGCCTTTCTCAACTTTTCTGGATTACAGGTATGAGAAAGTTTTAAGTTCAATGTTAAGTGATGATATTCAAGATAAAACTAATGTTTTAAATTATTTTGTTTATAATAATATTCTTACACATATACTAGCGACAGCAACCCAGGGAATAGATATCTATTTGAGCAAGGTTCTTCTCTTTAAGGACATAGAAAAGATAGAATTTAATAATAATTTTTATATTCCAAAAATGCTGGGTGGTAAGGAATTTAAAACTATTCTAAAAAGGCCTGATAACCTTGTTAAAGAATATGTTAAAAGTAAGTCTCTCTCGGGTTGTAATGTTAAAGTAATCAATGGTGCTCCTAACAGAAAAGGTATAACTGCGTCCAGTTTAACTTTTGTTAAAATTTTTGGTGAATATGCACCACCAGAAACAAGTGGGCTCCGGGAAGACATAAGAAACAGGATTAGAGACACAATATCCGAATGTTTTAAAGAAGCTTTAACATCTGCTAAATTAAATTATCTGAGGGAAGTTCAACCAAAAACTAAAACAGGGAGTTTTGAAATTCCTCATCTAGAGCCTTTGGACCATATTGAGATGGATTGGTCAGAGGATGATTGCTTTAAATATTCAATCAATTTAAATCTTTGTAATAAATGAAAACTTAGGGGGTTATTTTAGCCCTCTTAAAGATTTTAAGAATTCAAAAAGTGCAGGTAAAAAAATTGATAGGCACTTTTTGAATTCTT
>CAYPEJ010000042.1:0-30598 GCA_964409685.1 uncultured Anaeromicropila sp. | reverse complement strand
AAGAATAGGTTTATAACCAATTTTTCTTGGCTATAAACTTATTATACGAGGAGAAGGAAGATGAAAAAATATATAGTTTACCTATGTACAATTCTATTTTGCATGGTTGCAGTTAGCACGATGCCTAGTCAACAAGTATATGCAGATGTGATAGTGGATTTTGAAGATGATTCAAAATCAAATTCAGAAAGTGAACAGTTTATGGAAGAACACAAAGAGGATCTTACCAAGTACCGTGGAGAATTTGAAAAAGACTTAGAAGAAAAAACAATTTACATATGGTCTTATCCTTTTTCGGGAAATATTTTAGACAAGACAGTGAGTTCCATTGGTGAACTTTCATTTGAATATTTGTACCTTGATCCAGAGGGAAATGAGCTTCTATGGGGAAATGTAAAGGATGAAAATTTTAATGGATGGGTTTGTATCAGTGAACCAGATAATAGATGGCTACCAAGTGCAGCGAATCAAGAAAATCCAACAGATACGGAACCATCTACTTATAAGAAAGATGCAGAACAGCAGGAAGCAGTAGTTGTAATTGTTATCTTAGTAGTGGCATTAATTATTTCTACAGGAGTATTGATAGCGAAGTTTTGGAAGAAGAAAGCATAAAGATTGCTGTCACTGCAGCGGAGTCATTTTAGTGTGTGGGAGGTGATTTTAGGAAATTGACAAGGTGATAGGGCAGGCTTATTTCAGTAAGACAGAGAGAAACTAGGGTGTTTTGCCAGACCATTTCACGCTGCTTTATATATTAGAAGGGAGAATATATTATGAAAAAAAATGTAGCTTTAAAAATATTAGTACTTGCATTTTGCTGTATCGCAAGTACATTTGTAACAAAAGGAATTATTAAGGCTGATGTAATATGGAGTCCAGAAAACGATACTTTTTTCCAGATTAATGCAAGTGATTGCAAATATGTGAATCGACAATATACAGTAATGTGCGATGAGCTTATTGCGTATGAAAATCCATTTTCAGATGTAGAAGTTGATCGTTTTGTAGCAGGTGATGTATTAACAATTGGTTATTCTTATAGTGGGATTTTATATGATGAACAAGAGGGGACTGCAACAGAGAGTGGACTTTGGGGAATTATCAGTGGTTCAGATAATAAATGGGTTAGAATGGATGACCTTGAACTTATCTATGATCACCAATCATTTTGTGAAGAACATAGTGATGAATTTTTAACATATGATGACAGTCTAAAAGAATGCGAAGACGTAAGTCAAATCGTTCTTTGGAAATATCCAAACTCAGGTATTGTTTCTTATATCATATCGAGGGCGAATATAGAAGATATCTACTGTGATTATTTATATACAGATGAAAATGGAATGAGATGGACTTATGTTCCATACATCTGCTGTCAAAAAGGTTGGATTTGTCTTGATAATCCAGAAAGCACAGACCTTACTGTTCAGCCATCACCTGACCCAACAGAAGAGCCTATAGTAACAGAAACACCTAGTGATGTAGTAGTTGCTTTCAAAGCAGTGAATACATGGACAGGCGGCTTTATGGGACAAATTGATATTACCAATAATTCAGTACATGATATTGAAGATTGGAAGTTATATTTTGATTGTAAGAATAAAATTGAGTCTTTATGGAGTGGCACATTATTAGAACAAGTAGACGAAAAAGTTTCTGTAAAAGCACCAGATTGGGATAGTGTAATTAAGGCTGGTGAAAAACATACCGTTAACTTTACAGCAGCAGGAGACTTAGAAGAAGAACCAAGTAACTTTGTTGTGAAATAGAAAATACATATAACGTGAAATTAAAAAACGCCACTTGAATGTAACGTGACATTCAAGTGGCGTTTTTTATGTAGAGAAAATCTCTACTATGAACGAACTCGTTTCATTCTCCAGTAATAACTTATCATTAACAACGATCCAGCACCGACCCATGCTAACCCATCCGCATAGAATACTCCTGTACGACCGAGCCACATCGGAAGAAAGATAGCTACTACTAAACGAATTGCTAGTTCTACAAATCCTGATAGCATAGGAATAAAGGTATATCCCATACCAAGTAAAGCGGCACGATAAGTAAAAAGAAGGTATACGGTAAAAAGAAAAATACATTGTATTACTAGGTACTGATAAGCCATTGCTACAATCTCTTGATTGGAAGCAGCAGAAGTATTATCCATAGAGAGAAATGCAGCAAGTATTGGTTTGCCAATAGCAATAAATAGGATGCTAGTAAGTATTCCTAAAACTAGATTTATCTTTAAGCATTTCACAACGCCTTTTTTAATACGATCAATTTTATTTGCACCTAAATTTTGTCCTACATAAGTTCCCAAAGCGACGGAGAAAGAAACACCAGCTTGTTGAATTAATGAAGTTACCTTACTAGTTAAAGAGACGGAAGCTGTAAATAAATAACCATAAGAATTTACAATTCTCTGCATAATCAGTCCACCTATAGAAATAACAACATTTTGCAACGCAAGAGGTGCACCTAACTGAAACAAAGCTTTAAAGTTTTGTTTATCAAAGTACCAGTCTGTTATTTTAAGCTTAGTATCAGGTATTTTGTGCATGGAGATCGCACAAACAATACATGAAAATATCTGCGCAATTAAAGTTGCAGTAGCAACTCCAGTTACTCCAGCATGAAAATATACGACAAAAACAATGTCTAATATAATATTAACAATAGAAGAAATAATAAGTGCAATAAGCCCTGTTTTGGTATCTCCAACTGCCCTCAAAATAGCGGATAAGAGGTTATAAAGTGTTGTAATAATAAGCCCAGCTGAAATAATCATTAAATATCGTTCGGCCATGGCAATTAAATTTTCCGGTGTATGTAATAGAATAAGTAGGCCATGTATAGAAAGAATGGAACATGTAGTTACAACAATTGTTAAAAGTAGAGCTAATAAATAAGACATAGCAATGCTTTTTCGCATCCCATCCATATCCCCAGCACCATATTTTTGAGAAATTAGAATGGAAAACCCCTGCGTAAATCCAGTGAAGATTCCAATAATAAGCCAGTAAATCCAGCTTGTGCAACTTACAGCAGTAAGGGCTTCTGTATTTACGAATTTGCCAAGGATAAATGTATCTGCAAGTGTGTAAGCTTGTTGAATTAAACTTCCAACTAAGATGGGCATAGCTAAATGAATTAACAACTTAGAAGGAGAACCTACAGTTAAATCTTTAGATTGTATCATAATGTCAACCCCATTTATTTATAAGACTTTTATTTTATTTTAACGCACATAATATAGATTGAAAAGATGGAAATATATAAAAGTGGTATTGTTGAGTAAGATTAAAAATGGAAGTATTTACAATAAGTATATAAGGGCTACAAAATGAAGTGGAAAATTGACAATTATGTATTAAAGTGGTATATTATAAGGAAAAAATTACTAATATCATAAGAGCTTTAATATAAGCATTACAGAGGGGTGATAGTGTGAATTATGAGGTAAATTATGAGGGAATTGAAAGGTATTGGATAGATGACTATTACTTTTGTGAGGACAAAATTCTAGCTAATATTTCAAATTTCTTTGGATGTGGACATGAATTAATGTTTGCAGGGGGATTTAATTTTGGATATCAACGAGGGGATGAGAGACACGGAAATATAGGAAGTAGAATTACGGTTAAATATTTTCAAGAAAGGGAACTTCTAGAAAAGTATTATGGAGTAGAGGTACATAAGTATTCTTATGAATATGGAGTAGATGCATTTCTTGAAAAGTGTAAATCGGAGCTTTCGGAAGGAAGACCTGTTGCAGTTGGTTTGCAAAATGTTGGAGTGTGGCCAGTTAAAGTAGGAGAAGAAGATGTAAAGCTCTTACCATTTATGATTGTAGGCGTGAAGGAAGACGATAGTGTAGAAGTGATAGATTCTCATGAATTAGGGATAAGGAGAATTGTATCGAAAGAAACTTTTCGGAAAAGTTATCGCTGGGGAGTTACATTCCGAAAGAAATCCGTGATACCAATATCTGAGATTAGTATAAAGGAGTTTATTCAATTTATATTAGATACTTACCATAACACAGTTACAGCAGAACATGGATGTGTAGATGTGGATTTATCATTTTCAAGCATAAGTAGCAATATGGATATGTTTGAAACACGAAAAACAGAGGATCCTTATAAGGAAATGCTTATGTTGGCAGAAGATGTTCTTACAATGGATTTAGAACAAGAGGTGCAAGGTTTAGGTGGTGCGTTATGGGTTCCGTTTTATTTTGCATTACTTTTGTTATATCGTTCACGTCTTGTTTTTACAAAAGCACTTTGTCAAGTTGCAGAGTATAAGCAAACGAGCATATTTCAAAATATAATCTCAAGGCTTATCGTGTCATCTTCCAAGTGGAATTATCTAAGAATGGTATTTACCAATTGCTACCATAATAATAAGTTAGATCATGCGGTTAAGGAAAATATGTCATCTGTGATTCGTGAGATTGCAGAGCACGAGAAGCAAATAATAGAAGAGTTTAAGGAACTTTATGAGAAATGTGATAGGCAAAAAGATACATATGATGTAGTTATGTTACCAAATTATTTTAACGCATACTTATTTGATCATAAAAATTGGGAGAGTATCGACGAAAGTAAGGCGGTTTACGGAAGATATTTTTATGAAGGAAAGGTACCAGAAGGTAAGTTTGCAGTCGGAGATATGTATTTCTATTATCCAAAGGCAAATGATAAAGGGGATAGCATTGTCTGTTTAGGTCAGAGGATAGCATTCGATGAAGCTATGCAAAAAGAGATTTATCGGTCCATTTGCTTATGTGGTACTGTTCTATACAATGAAATGATATATGATTACATGGATATTTTATACACAGATGGAACAAAGGAATCTATTTGTATTGGTTTTGATGGCTGGATTGAAAATGAGTACCGTTTTGAAAAAACGGGAACTGTTATGTGGAGGGGGAAAGTTGTAAAGAGGGAGAATAATGAAGCGACAGATGAGAGAAGAAGAGCAATTATATATGGAAAAAGATATACGTTAACCAAAGGAAAAGAGGTGGCTGGCATTTGTCTGCCAAACAATCCTTTTATTAATATCTTAGCAATTTCTTTGGAAAAGCAATAAGAAGTAAAGAAAAATGAAAAGGGGTATATACTGTGAAAAAAGCAATTTGTACAATCGTATCATTAAATTATTTTGCACAAGCGATTAGCCTAATGAAAAGTGTAAGAAAACAACATGAGGATGTGGAACTATTTATTTTGCTTGTGGATACCACAGAGGACGAGGAAGTCAAGAGGGCAGTAAAGGAACAAGAAAGCGTAGCAAATATTATTTATGTAGAAGATGTGGGAATTGATGGTTTTGAAGAAATGTGTACTCGTTATAGTGTAGTTGAATTGAATACTGCTGTAAAACCATTTTTCTTAGAATATTTATTAGAAAAGTATGCATATGAAAATGCTATGTATATCGATTCAGATATTTTACTGTTTCAACCACTTAGTAAGATTTATGAATTATTAGAAAATCATTCGATTGTTTTAACACCACATTTAATTTCTAGTGAAGAGGATGAAGATACCGAGATATCTAAACTTGATGACTTTTTACAATATGGAATCTACAATCTTGGTTTTGTTGCAGTTAAAAATGATGAAAATGGAAGAGATATGCTAAAATGGTGGGCAAAAGAATTAAGAGAAAAGAGTCTACTAGAGCCAGAAAGGTTTCTTGCATGGGATCAAAAATGGATGGACTTTGCACCAGCTCTTTTTGGTGGGGTCTATGTATTACGAGATCCCGGATATAATGTAGCATTTTGGAATATTCAAAAACGCTATATTAGTCAAAAGGATGGGATGTATTATGTAAATGGTACCTACCCTTTGGTATTCTATCATTTTAGTCACTATCGTTTAAGCAGAAAAGATAGAATTGCGGCTTTAAAACAAGAGTCTCGTTGTATGCCTCTATCAAAAAGAAGAGACTTAGAAGAAATTTTTGAAATATATTATAATAGTGTAATGTCTCAGAATTATGAATATTTTAGTCAGATTAAGTATGGATTTTGTACTTGTCGCAAAGACAGAGATTAACAGTAAATTAATAATATTAAGATAGGCAACATAGTAAAATTATTAATTTTTTAACAATCCATCTACCCCATCTTAAAAAAATGTAGTATAATGGTTCACAGCTAGATTTGAATTGCAGATATATTAAAGAAGGAGGCAGTTTATGGACAAAATAACCAAATCGGAGTTCAAAGAGAATGTTACAGACTATTTGAAAGTATTGTATCGTAGGGAAGTATCTGAAGCAACGCAGCAACAGTTATTTCAAGCAGTATCCTATGCTGTAAAGGATATTGTAGTTGACCAATGGATGGCAACACATAAGGAATATGAAAAGCAAGATGTGAAGACAGTGTATTATCTTTCCATGGAGTTCTTAATGGGAAGAGCATTAGGTAACATGATTATCAACTTAAGCGCAAACGAGATGATTAAAGAAGCGATTGCTGAGTTAGGACTAGATTTAAATAGCATTGAAGACCAAGAACCAGATCCAGCGTTAGGTAATGGTGGACTAGGACGTTTAGCAGCTTGTTTCTTGGATTCATTATCTACATTAGGTTATCCTGCCTATGGCTGTGGAATCCGTTACAAATATGGTATGTTTAAACAAAAAATCAAAGATGGTTATCAATTAGAAGTACCAGATGATTGGTTGAAGAATGGCTATCCATTTGAGATCAAACGTTCTGAATATGCGGTAGAAATCAAATTTGGCGGTTACGTAGCAATTCGTAAAGATGCCAATGGAAAAGACCGTTTCATTCAAGAAAACTATCAATCTGTATTAGCAGTACCATATGATTTACCAATCGTAGGTTATAACAATAACATTGTAAACACATTACGTATCTGGGATGCAGAGGCAATTGATACCTTTAATCTTGATTCATTTGACAAAGGTGATTACCAAAAAGCTGTAGAGCAACAAAATCTAGCACGTACAATTTGTGAAGTACTTTATCCAAACGACAACCATTATGCAGGTAAGGAATTACGTTTAAAACAACAATATTTCTTCGTATCTGCCAGTGTACAAAGAGCAGTTTCTAAGTACATGGAGAATCATAATGATATTCGTAAACTATATGAAAAAGTGGCGTTCCAATTAAACGATACTCACCCAACAGTAGCAGTAGCTGAATTGATGCGTATCTTGATGGATTGTTATGATTTAGAGTGGGATGAAGCTTGGGAGATTACAACCAAGACTTGTGCTTACACAAACCATACAATCATGTCAGAAGCTTTGGAAAAATGGCCTATCGAGCTATTCTCCAGACTATTACCACGTATCTATCAGATTATTGAAGAAATTAACCGTCGTTTTATTATCGAAATTCAGAATACATATCCAGGCGACTATCACAAAATCGAAAAAATGGCAATTATCTACGATGGTCAAGTAAAGATGGCTCATTTAGCAATTGTCGGCGGTTACTCAGTAAATGGTGTGGCAAGATTACATACAGAGATACTAAAGAAACAGGAATTAAAAGATTTTTATCAACACTTCCCAACTAAGTTTAACAACAAGACAAATGGTATTACTCAAAGACGTTTCTTATTACATGGAAACCCATTACTAGCAGATTGGGTAACAAGTAAGATTGGTGATGAGTGGATTACAAACCTAGCTCATATTAACGAACTTTCCATTTATGCAGATGATGAAAAATGCCAGAAAGAGTTCATGAATATCAAGTATCAAAACAAGGTTCGTCTTGCAAAATACATTCAAGAACACAATGGTGTAAGCATCAATCCAAGATCCATCTTCGACGTACAAGTAAAACGTCTACACGAGTATAAGAGACAATTACTTAACATTTTACATGTAATGCATTTATACAATCAATTAAAGAAAAATCCAGATATGGATATGTACCCAAGAACTTTTATCTTTGGTGCAAAAGCTTCTGCTGGTTATCGTCGTGCAAAAGCGATTATCAAATTGATTAACAGTGTTGCAAATGTAATCAACAACGATGCATCTATCCAAGATAAGATTAAAGTAATCTTTATCGAAGACTACAAAGTATCCAATGCAGAGATGATTTTCTCCGCAGCAGACGTATCCGAACAAATCTCTACAGCAAGTAAAGAAGCTTCAGGTACAGGTAACATGAAGTTCATGTTAAATGGTGCTTTAACAATTGGTACTATGGATGGTGCAAACGTGGAAATCGTAGAAGAAGTAGGCGAAGAAAATGCATTTATCTTCGGTTTATCTTCCGACGAGGTAATTCAATTTGAACAAAACGGTGGATATAATCCAAAAGAAATCTTCAATATTGATCAAGACATCCGTGCTGTCTTAACTCAATTAATCAACGGATTCTACTCACCAGAAAATCCAGAATTATTTAGAGAATTATATAACTCTCTATTAGAACAAAACGGTGGCGAACGTGCTGACCAATACTTTATCTTAAAAGACTTCCGTTCTTATGAAGAAGCACAGAAGAAGATTGGCGAATACTATCAAGATGAAAAAGCTTGGGCAAAATCCGCTATCTTAAATGTTGCTAAGGCTGGTAAATTCAGCTCTGATAGAACGATTGAAGAATATGCAAAAGAAATCTGGAAATTAGATAAAGTGAAAGTAGATTTATAATTAAAAGATCAGGAAGGTGTACTATTTATTTAGTGCACCTTCTTTAATGCAAAAAGATAATTATTAATATTTAGAACATGAATATTTATATTAGATTTAGATATTAAGAAAATTTAGTTTGTTTTTGAGCAGGTCATATCAAAAGCAACTATGAAAATATTTTATAAAACAGCAAAAATTGTGTATAAACATACCTCAGTTGGAGAAAATAACAACAGAGGTGATAAATGGTGAAAGGACAAATTGAAAAGATAAAAAACAAATCCTTTTATATCTGGATGCTTTCTGGAGCATTAGTTGTTATCTGTATCTGTGCGGTATGTTTAAACATAAGTGATCTCAATGGAGGCAAGGACAGTCAAAACCTAAATGAACCAAAGGTTGAGAACTTTGTAGAAAACTTAAATCCAAATGTAGATAATGTAGTAGAAGACGAATTACAAATTACAGAGACAGAACCACAACAAGAAGAAGTCAATTTATTAGAAAATGATATTGTAAATGATGCGCAACTCGCAGAAAATGACAGCACAGAGGAACAAGTTGCCGAAGAACCAGAAGCAGTATCCGTTATGAGTAACGACAATATTTTAAATAACCTTAGTTTTGACGAAGAAGCAGGATTAACTTGGCCAGCTAGTGGAAATGTCATCATGAACTATAGTGATAACAAAGGAATTTATTTTGCAACACTAGGCAATTACAAAGTAAATCCAGCTATCATGATTGGTGCTGATGAAGGCGCTCAAGTAGTCAGTGCAGCAAAAGGCGTTGTAACTAAGATATTTGAAAATGAAGAGACAGGTGTTACATTAGAAATGTCTATTGGTGACGATTATAATTTAACATATGGTCAGCTAAAAGATTTAGCAGTAAAAGAAGGCGATACAGTAGACGAAGGACAATTACTAGGCTATATCGCAAAACCTTCCAAATATTTTGTAGTAGAAGGAAGCAACTTATATTTTAAAGTAACACAAGGAGAAAAATCAGTAAATCCTTTGTATTTGTTAAAATAACAGCTAGATAGAAGCACGGGAAAATGAATTTATTTTCTCGTGTTTCCTTTTTTCGTACAAGTAAACTTTTGGTTCTATGTGCGTATAATAAATTAAGTTAAGGAAGCATCAGAAGAAGAGGGGCAGATTTACATTCGATTTACATAAGACAATTTGCAACCGATATCATTTTACAAATCTGTCTCATAGTAGGTAATATACTTTTTCTTCGGTTGCTTTATATAGATGGGAGTGTCTTTGTTAGAGATGCTCCCTTTTTTTGATTCACAGGAAAACAATCATTGTACCTACATTAGTTTAGTGATAGAATAAATAAGAAAAAAAGGAGGGAAATTATGAAAATAAAAAACAAGATTTTAGCTATTATTTTAACAGTATCACTTGCAGTAGCGCCTTTTAGTGCGATATCAGCCTCAGGAGTAAATAATACTCAGAATAATCCATCTGCTCAAATGCAAGAAGATATAGAAACTATTGTACAAAAAGTAGTATCTTCAGTAGAAAATTCAGCAACTACATATGAAGTAACAGATACACAAGTTCCTGTTACAACAGAATCTTCAAATGTTATATATTACGATTCAGATGGAAAAGTAGTACAAACAATTACTCCATACTATTATACAAAAATGTCTCAGTCATCAAATTTTAATGCATATGAAATAAAAGTTCCACTATATTATGAAAAGGATGTCATTATTCCAGTTAAAATTAAAAGTAAAGGTGCTTTGGTTTATGCATTAGCAGCAGAATATGAAGATAATGAACTAAGTTACTATAGCTTATATAGTGATGCAGCATGTGAAAATTTTATTTCAACGGATGAAACTATTGCGTATATTCCAAAAGCAGGTACCTATTATATTAAGATTCCGAATATTTATTTGTCTGAAGTTGGAGATTCTTTCATTGCGGCAGCATTTGGTTTTGTCAGTGGAGCAAATACACAATTAAAGAATAAATCCGATGTTGTTTCTGCAATTTTAAATGCTTCTACACCGTTGTATTATAAAGTTGTAGTGACCAAACCTACTAAGTTGACCTTTGTAATAGGTGCAGATAACGCTGCGACTGTAACACTTTGCAATAGTAAGAAGAAGGCAATTACAAATGAAACCTATTTCTATTCTTATGATACCGAAGAGGGGGCAGTGGCCTCATATGTTGTTGGAAAAGGAACATATTACTTTAAAGTAGCATCTTTACAAGGAATTATTACAACGCAGGCTAAGTTTACAACTGTAAAAGGAGCATCAGGCACAAGTAAATCCAAGGCTGGAACTTTAAAAGTAAATGGAGCAACCAAAAATATTTTAATGCTTCCAGGTGACACAACAAAGAAGAATTACTATTTAAAATTTTATAATCCAAAGAGACAGAAAATATATGTAAACTTAACTTCAAGCTTTTCGTCAGGAACTATGTTATTCGATCTATATGATTCAGCAGGAGAAAGTTTTGGAGTGGATTATATTTATAGTGGTGTTGATAAAGAGGAATCCTTTGAAGTATATGTGGGAGATGAATATTCGGAAAGGATGCTTCCAAAAGGAACGTATTATATTAAATTTAAGAAAGTAGAAAAAAAGACTTCAGGAATGATACAGGTCAATATTACAACATGGTAAATCGCCAATTGGAAAAATAGAGTGACTGTTTCGCTGTCTAATATTTTGCGTTTGCAATTTACTTTTTGTAGAATAGTGCAGAAATTTTATCATAATAATCAACAAATTAAACATTCTGTAGTGAAACACTTGTTGTATGTGTAAATACAAAGTGATAAAATAAGTACGAAAGAGGAGGGAAAATTATGAAGATGAAAAAGAAAATATTATCTGTGATATTAAGTTTATCACTTGCGGCAACCCCTTTTAGTCAGGTATCTGCTTCTGAAGTAAGCAAAAGTCAGAGTGAACCAATTGTACATATGGAAGAACAAGTAGAATCTGTCGTACAGAATGTTGTATCTTATGCAGAAAATAAAGCTAGTTTATGCGAAGTAACAGATACACTTACAGAAACCCCAGTAACAACAGAAACTCCAGTTGTAACAGAGACACCAACTGTAACAGAAAGCCCAACACAGGCTCCAACAACAACACCAACCGTTACATATTACAATGAAGATGGAAAGGCAGTTAAGGTTCTTACTCCATTTTACTACACAAAGCGTTCTCAATTAGAGAAACTATCTGTTAATTACTTTGATATCAAGGTATCTGCAAACTATGAAAAAGATGTAGTAATTCCAGTTAAAGTAAAAAGTAAAGGTGCCTTAGTTTATGTTTTAGTAGATTCTTATACAGCAGAAGAAATGAGCAACTATCGTTTATATAGTGATGTTGCATGTACAAAAAGTATATATACAAGTAATAATGTTGCTTATGTTCCAAAGGCAGGAACTTATTATATCAAATTGCCACACTACTATTTGTACGATGAACAAGATACGATGATGTTAGCAGGTTGTTCCTTTGTAAGTGGATCGGATGTTCAGTTAAAGAACAAAGTCGAAGTTATTTCTTCAATTGTAAAATCTAGCACACCAATTTACTATAAAGTAGTAACAACAAAACCAACAAAGTTGACATTTACTGTTACAGCAGATTGGAGTGCAACAGTAACACTTTGCAATAGTAAGAAAAAGGCGATTACAAACGATGCCTACTTATATTCCTCTGATACAGAAAAAGGTGCAAAGGCAGTATATGTAGTTGGAAAAGGAACATATTACTTTAAAGTGAAATCTTCACAAGGTGTGATTGCGACAAAAGCAGTCCTTACTACGGTATCTAATGCATCTGGTACAAGTAAAGCAAAAGCAGGTACACTTAAAGTAAATGGTAAAACAAGAAGTGTTCTAATGCTTCTAGGTGAAACAACAAAGAGAAATTACTATTTTAAATTCTACAATCCGAAGAAACAAAAAATCTTTGTAAATGTAACATCAAGCTTTTCATCCGGAAAAGCACAATTCCAATTCTATGATTCAAAGGGAGATTGTTTTGGAACAAGATACATTTACGATGGAATCAATGAAAAGAATTCCTATCAGACATATGTATATTCCTGTGGTAGCTCAGTTAAGACACTTCCAAAAGGAACTTATTATGTGAAGTTTAACAAGTTAGACAATAAGACATCTGGAATTTTACAAGTAAAAATTACTACAAAATAAGAACATATTAAAAAAAGAATCTGACAACACACCGTTAGATTCTTTTTTATGCTTTTATAATTAAATTACTATAAATTAAATCGCCATAGTAGAAACAAATTGATACATCAAAATAAGGTGACATGTACTTCCTCCCATTACAAACAAATGAAAGATTTCATGTAATCCAAAGTTTTTATGTTTCTCATCAAATCGAGGCAGTTTTAATGCGTAAATTACACCACCAATGGTATAAATAATCCCACCAGCTAACAGCCAAGCAGACGCCTTTGTACCTAAGTTGTTCAAAATTTGTGTGAAGCAAAGTACGCAAGACCATCCCATAGCAATATATATAATAGAAGAAAACCATTTTGGACAATTAATCCAGAACATCTTAATCACAATTCCTAATAAGGCAAAGCTCCAGATAAGAACTAATATTTTTAAGCCAAGAGTCCCACGAACTACGATTAAACAAATCGGAGTATAAGAACCAGCGATTAAGATAAAAACCATTGAGTGGTCAAATTTCTTTAGTAACTTATTTATCTTAGGGGAAATATCAAGCGAGTGGTAAATGGTACTTGCAGCATACAAAAGAATCATGCTTACAATAAAAATGGTTAGAGAAACCAAGTGTACACAATCAGGTTGTCGACCTGCTTTAATCAGCAATGGAGTTGCAGCAAAGAGTGCCATTAACATTCCGATGAAATGTGTGATTGCACTTCCAGGATCTTTTAATTTGTTTACTTTTTTCATGATAATCACCTCATAAATTTGCTATTTTATACTTACTGTGTGTTTTAGTAATGTAAATTACATTATATAGTTTTTAAAACTATATAATGTATAAGTTGATATTACACCATATTTTTTTTATAGTCAATAGTATATTCAAAACTTTAAAATAATGTGATATTGCGAGGGAAGAATGAAACGTGCTATAATACCAATTATGTATAAGAGTAATTGCGAAAAGTAAAAAATGATAAAATAAGGTGAGAAGGAAAGGAGATCCTATGGAAATTAATTTGGGAGATATTATAAAGCTGAAAAAACCACATCCTTGTGGAAATCAGGAATGGGAAGTGTTAAGAACTGGCATGGATTTTCGATTGAAGTGTATGGGATGTGGTCATCAGGTGATGCTTTCAAGAAAGCTTGTTGAAAAGAATATCCGTGGAATTCGCAGTGGAGAATAATTGCGAAGGATAGAATGAGAACTTCTAACAGAACAATAAATTATAAATTAAAAAGTCCTTGTAATTTCGGACAAACTATGATAAAATACCTACTTGTGAAACATTTTATATTAAATTCCTTGTTCTCTAACGTTATTTTTGTTTAGAGAGCCAGAGACCAAAAGGAGGTGCACGTAGCTATGAACAAATATGAATTAGCTTTAGTTGTAAGTGCAAAAATCGAAGACGATGCTAGAGTAGCAACAGTAGAAAAAGTAAAAGAACTCATCACTAAATTCGGTGGTAATATCACAAACGTTGATGAATGGGGTAAGAAAAGATTAGCTTACGAAATTCAAAAAATGAAAGACGGATTCTACTATTTCATCCAATTCGAATCTGCTAGCGAAGTTCCAGGCGAATTAGAACAATCTGTTCGTATCATGGAAAATGTTATCAGATATTTATGCGTTAGACAAGAAGCATAAATAAAGGAGGAGTGTCCTCATGAATAAAGTTATTTTAATGGGACGTTTGACTAGAGACCCTGAAGTGAGATATTCCCAAGGGGAAAATTCCCTTGCGATTGCAAGATATACATTGGCAGTTGACAGAAGATTTAAACGCCAAGGCGATGAGCAGACGGCAGACTTTATTAGTTGTGTTACATTTGGTAAGACAGCAGAGTTTGTGGAGAGATATTTACACCAAGGAAGTAAAGTTGTGGTATGTGGAAGAATTCAGACAGGAAGCTATACAAACAAGGACGGCCAAAAAGTGTACACAACAGAAGTTGTTGCAGAAGAGGTTGAATTTGCAGAAAGTAAAGCGGCAGCTGCTGAACATTCCGGTGGTGGCTATCAGCCAGTATCTAGACCAGAACCAAGTCAGGCAGTCGGCGACGGCTTCATGAATATTCCTGATGGAATTGATGAAGAGTTACCATTTAACTAAGAAATAGAATTGAATTTTGAACGATTTATATAGAAAACCGATTTTAGGTAAGGAGGTCATACTATGCCAGCAAATAGAAATGAAAAAGGCGATTCTCCAATGAAGAGAAGAGGCGGACGTAGAAGAAAGAAAGTTTGTGTATTCTGCGCAGATAAAGAAAACAAATGCATCGATTACAAAGATACAAATAAGTTAAAGAGATATGTATCTGAAAGAGGTAAAATTCTTCCTAGAAGAATCACAGGAAACTGTGCAAAACATCAAAGAGCTCTTACAGTTGCTGTTAAGAGAGCAAGACATATCGCTTTAATGCCATATACAGTAGAATAAGATGAATTATTCGACCCGTTACATGTGTTATCATATGTAGCGGGTTTTTTTGTTGTGATTTTAGTTTTTATTTTTTACATTTTAAAAATTTCACTACAAAATGCACACTGGAAAAATATCTTTAAAAATACTACACATAATGATATAATATAAGGTATTGTAAGAATCGAACAAGGAGTAGTGAGATGAAATCAAAGGTTAAGTTAAATGGCACCTTAAAGTCGTATCTGCGGTGGCCATTGACGCTGTCCATTTTGTTAATTTGTATGGACATTAGCATTTTTTGTGTAGATAAGGAAGCTGGCATCATTATGTTAATTTATACGATTCTATACGTAATAGTTGCAGTTTCCATACTTGTATATAGAAATTCTAAATTAAGCAGTGACCTTGTAGACTTTGCATCGAATTATGGTCAAGTTCAAAAGAGGCTCATTAAGGATATGGTACTTCCTTATGCAATCTTAGATAATGAAGGACATTTGTTATGGGGAAATAGTGAATTTATATCTATTATTGAGCATGAATCAGCAGCAAGAAGAAGTATATCGAATGTTCTTCCTGGAATTAGTCATGAAGTATTTCCAGAAGATACACAAGACGAGGAAATCAATATTACATTTCGTGATGCAAACTATCGCGTTGTTATGAGAAGAATAAATGTAGGAGATTTTGAAGCGGAAGAGGATTATATCTCAGAAGAAGTCACCAATGGCTCGAATTCATTGATTGCTATGTATTTATTCGACGAGACAGAAAAGGTAGCATGTATCAAGGAAAATAAAGAACAGCGTATGATTGCTGGTTTACTCTATATTGATAACTATGAAGAGGCCTTAGAAAGTATTGATGAAGTCCGTCGTTCTCTGTTAATTGCATTGATTGATCGTAAAATTAATAAATATTTTCAAAATATAGATGCACTAGTTAAGAAGTTAGAAAAGGATAAATATTTATTGATATTTAAGCAAAAATATTTACCTGAACTTCAAGCAACTAAATTTTCTTTATTAGATGAAGTGAAAGCTGTTAATATCGGAAATGAGATGGCGGTAACCATAAGTATCGGCCTTGGTGTAAATGGTGATAATTATGCCCATTGCTATGAGTTTGCAAGGGCGGCGATTGACCTTGCGCTAGGACGTGGTGGTGACCAAGCGGTTGTAAAAGAAGGCGAAAAGCTTCTGTATTATGGTGGAAAAAGTGTCCAGATGCAGAAAACTACTCGTGTAAAGGCTCGTGTAAAGGCTCATGCATTGAAAGAATTGGTTGAGGCAAAGGATAAAGTGGTAATCATGGGGCATAGTATAGGAGATGTTGATTCTTTTGGTGCTGCTATTGGTATTTACCGTATTGCCAAGACACTTGGAAAGAATGCGCACATTGTTATCAATGATGTAACCAAATCGGTACGTCCGATTATGGAACGATTCACAGATGCCACAGATTATGAGAAAGATATGTTTATAAATGGCCAGCAGGCGAAGGAAATTGTGGATAACAATACATTGTTAGTTGTTGTTGATGTCAATCGACCAAGTTATACAGAGTGCCCAGAACTTCTTACAATGGTAAAAACCATTGTAGTATTCGATCACCATCGTCAAACAGGTGAGGCTATTGAAAATGCAGTTCTTTCTTATATCGAACCTTATGCATCTTCCACATGTGAGATGGTTGCAGAGATGCTTCAATATATTGGAGATGGCTTAAGACTGCGTTCTTTAGAATCAGACGCATTATATTCGGGTATCATAATAGATACAAATAACTTCCAGACAAAGACAGGAGTTCGTACATTTGAAGCGGCAGCATTTTTAAGAAGAAATGGTGCGGATATTACCAAGATTCGAAAATCACTTCGCTCCGATGCAGAAGAGTATCAGATTAAGGCAGAAGCGATTCGTGATGTAGAGATTTATTCTGATGTATTTGCTATTACAGAATGTAATGCACAGAATACAGAAAGCCCAACAGTAGTAGGGGCACAAGTTGCAAATGAGCTATTAGATATTAATAATATAAAAGCTTCCTTTGTTTTAACTGAGTTTGCTGGAAAGGTTTACATTAGTGCACGCTCCATTGATGAAGTGAATGTTCAAGTAATTATGGAACAGCTAGGAGGTGGCGGTCATATGAGCGTTGCTGGTGCACAACTTCCAAATGTAACGGTACAAGAGGCAATCAATATTTTAAAGGAAACACTGGAAAAGATGAAGAAGGAAGGAGAGCTCTAGATATGGAAATTATTTTATTACAAGACGTTAAGTCATTAGGAAAAAAAGGTGAAAAGGTAAAGGTAAACGATGGTTATGCAAGAAACTTTATCTTACCTAAGAAATTAGGAGTTGAAGCTAACGCTAAAAACCTAAATGATTTAAAACTACAAAAGGCAAATGAAGCAAAGAAAGCGCAAGAGGTATTAGAAGAAGCGCAAAGATTTGCAGAGGAATTAAAAGAAAAAGAAGTCATTGTAAAATTAAAATCAGGTAACGATGGTAAGACTTTCGGTTCTATTTCCACAAAAGAAATCTGCCACGCTACAAAAGAACAATTAGGTCTTGATATCGACAAAAAGAAAATGCATCTTGTGGATCCAATTCGTTCTTTAGGTGTTTACAATGTACCGATTAAATTACATCCAAAAGTAATGGGTGAGTTAAAAGTGAAAGTACAAGAATTATAGTAAGGGTGACGTAAGTGGAAGAGGCAATAATAAAACGAATACTACCTCATAGTTTAGAAGCAGAACAGTCAGTTATTGGTTCTATGATTATGGATAGAGATGCGATTATTTCGGTATCTGAAATATTAGATGACGAAGATTTCTACCAAAAACAATACGCGGTTCTATTTGATGCTATGATTGAATTGAATAATGAGGGGAAACCAGTTGACTTAATTACCTTGCAGAATAAATTAAAGGAAAAAAGTGTTCCACCTGAATTATGCAGTATTGAATTTATTCGTGATTTAATTTCGGCAGTACCAACTTCCGCAAATGTACGACATTATGCTAATATTGTGAAGGAAAAAGCAATATTAAGAAAGCTGATACATGTGACAGAAAGTATCACAAATGATTGTTATTTAGGAAAAGAGTCAGTAGAAGAATTGCTTGAAGAGACAGAAAAGAAAGTGTTTGATATTGTTCAAAATCGTGGTTCTACAGATTTTGTTAGTATTCAAGATGTTGTTATTCAAGCGATTGAAAATATTGAAGCAGCTTCTAAAACAAAAGGTACTGTTACAGGTATTTCAACTGGATTCTATGACTTAGATTATAAAATGTCAGGTCTACAGCCATCAGACTTAATCTTGGTTGCGGCCAGACCTTCTATGGGGAAAACGGCATTTGTATTAAATATCGCGGAAAAAGTAGCGGTAAAGTCTGGTATTACAACGGCTATATTCAGTCTGGAAATGTCAAAGGAACAGCTTGTAAAGCGTATCCTTGCCATGAATTCCAAAGTGGATTCTCAAGCCATTCGTAGTGGTGAACTAAAAGATGAGGACTGGATTAAGTTAGTAGAGAGTGCCAATGCAATTGGTAATTCTAAATTAATCATCGACGATACTCCTGGTATCTCAATCGGTGAGTTGCGTTCCAAATGTCGTAAATTTAAACTAGAACAAGACCTTGGTCTTGTCATTATCGACTACCTTCAACTTATGTCAGGTGGTAAAAAGGTTGAATCTAGACAACAAGAAATCTCTGATATTTCACGTTCTCTAAAGGCATTAGCAAGAGAAATTCATGCACCTGTGATTGCGCTTTCTCAGTTGAGTCGTGCGGTAGAACAAAGACCAGATAAACGTCCCATGCTATCGGATTTACGTGAATCTGGAGCTATCGAGCAGGATGCCGATGTGGTTATGTTTATTTATCGAGATGATTACTATAATAAGGACTCTGAAGATGCTGGTGTATCTGAGATTATCATAGGTAAGCAAAGAAATGGTCCTACGGGAACAGTTAAGCTTGGATGGCAATCTCAATATACTAAGTTTGTTAATTTACAGAGAGATTCTGAGTAGACACAATTTTACTTCTTAGGCGCTTTGCCGTCAGATTGACAAGGTAAGTGCCGATTGAGGTAAGGTTGTGTCTACAACTTTTATGTATAAAAATGGAAATTCTATTTGAAATCAGAAAACCCTATGGTATAATGTAATGCATGGAAACAATTTACATATACTAGGAGGAGTATCATGAGTCAAGTTAGATACATTATATCGGATGCATCAAAGAAAATAGATGTGGAACCACATGTATTACGGTACTGGGAAGAAGAGCTTGGTGTAAAGGTTCCTCGCAATGAGATGGGACATAGATACTATCGTGAAGAGGATATCGAACTTTTTAAGAGCATAAAAATACTAAAAGAACAAGGATTCCAGCTACGTGCAATCAAAATGGTTTTATCCGATGTAAAGAAAATTGGACAACTTGATAAAAAGAAGATGTCTATGCTAAAAGACGAGTTAAATGCTCAAGTTTTATGCATGGAACAGACTGCTAGTGAACATGTAGATGAAAAAGATAATTCCATACTTGGACAAGCTTTCGATAAACAAAAGCAGATAGTTGTTCAAGAAGTTTGTGCAACAAAACCAGAGTCTGTAACCAATCATTCTGTTTCGGGTCAAGGTGAACCTAAGATTGCGCAGTTTAAGGTTATTATGAACAATATCATTATGGATGCGTTACGTGAAAATAATCAAGAACTGTCAAAGGCCGTTAGTACAAGCGTTTCTGAAAGTGTATTAAAGGAAATGGACTACATGATGCGTATGAAGGAAGAACGTGAGGAAGAACGATTTAAAAGACTGGATGATTCGATTCGTTCGAAACAAAAGGCAAGAAAAGAGGTTTCAGCGACAAAGGAGAAAAGAAAGAAAAAGAAATTATTTAGGAAAAAGGCAGACTAACATGGTAGCAAAAAAATAAAACTCATTAAGGGCATGTCCTTTAATGAGTTTTGTTTTATATTGCCCTATTTTATTAGAACAGTTGTGTCCAACGATTAAGCTTCTAATTTTGCATTTAATGCAACTACTAATTCGTCTACGTCGATACCATGTACCATACAAGCTTCTTCTAAAGATTCACCTTGTGCAGATGGACAACCGATGCAATGCATACCTGCATCTAATAATACAGGAATTAAGTTGGAGTCAATTCCAATAATATCATGAATAATCATGTCTTTTGTTACTTTTTCCATGGTTCTTCCTCCTTGAAAAATAAAATTAGTTTTATTATATTCTTTCGCTTATTTTGCGTCAAGGTATACATATGTATTATTTCCAAAACATCATTTTAAATGCTTGTATTATTTTGAGTATTATATTAAAATATAGGTATAAATGATGATGAAGGAGGATAAGGAATATGGCATATCAAATTAGTGATGGTTGTGTAAGCTGTGGAGCTTGCGAAGGAGAATGTCCAGTAGGAGCAATTTCTCAAGGTGATGCTCATTTCGAAATCGATGCAGATGCGTGCATTAGCTGTGGTTCATGTGCTGCTACATGTCCAACAGGTTCTATTGAAGAAGCATAATAGATATCTAAGATTTAGATGAAACAATGAAATAATATATAAAAAGCTAATATTTACATGATAAGAAGTAAATATTAGCTTTTATTTTATTCTACTTACATCTCAGATAAAACAGCGATGGCATTAGATTTTACAATACACTCAAAGTGTTCTTTGAAATATTCTAATGTTGCATAAGTCGTTTTTTCTGATTTTCCGTATTCAGATATTATATTGCATATTTTGTTAAATTCTTCTGGTGAATGTTCGGATTTACTTACGCATAGATAATAAATGCCGTCGACAGGGTTTTTGTATACCTTGTTATCACCAAAGTAGTAATGTGCTAGATGCGAAGCTAGAGAGATGATTTCCTCTAGATTTTTAAAAGTAAAGACTTTCGTCATCTCCGTTTTGCTCTTGCTCTCGCAATGTACATTAGAACTATCAGTTCCACTTTTGCCTCTATCATCGCAAGAATCAGGGTAGAAAGCGTCATCTGAATTGGAGGATTTTCTGTCATCTAACAATTCATTTATTTGATCAAAACAGTTGATGATTTCATCCACATAAGCTTCATCTGTGTCAGATAAATCTGATTCATCACTTTGATCAGGTGAAAATTTTGAAAATCTAGTATCTAATTCATCAGGATCTTCAACTTTTGTAATTACAAGGACAAGACATTCTGGTGATACTGGAATAGCCTCTATCATAAGAGGAATATCGTCTGCTTCGAAACCTAATTCGGCAGATGCTTGTTGCATCATTTCGCGAAAAAGGGCTTTTGCTTTCTCTGTACCGTAAGCAAGTTCGCTTATTCGAAGTTGTCGGTCAGCTAAGTCAGCTTTACTTAATGTACAACGTATTTGATTTTCATTTATCTTTTCGATTTTCACTTAATCACATCCTTCCGATGCTTTCATTACATAGATAGTGTAAGCTAAATTTTATGTTGTATTCAAAGTATAAGTTAAAAAAAATATAAAGTCAATCCATTTGTAGACTCTGTAAGAATTGTACAAAGATTGCGAAAAAGATTGTGAAATTATTCGACCAAAAAGTATTTGAATATTTGCATGAAAGTCGCTATAATTTGTTTATGACATAACAATTTTGTAAAAAGGAGGGTAGATATATCGAGGTTATATGGTTTTCAAAATATCGTGTTATTCGTGAACTTGGCCGTGGTGGCACTTCAGTTGTATTTTTGGTGGAACATGTCTCTCTTAGAGTACACCGTGCAGTGAAGCGCATTGCGAAAAATCATAAAGCTTACGAGCAGCTTATGAAGGAAGTTCACATTCTAAAGTCTCTAAAGCATCCAAACATTCCATTAATATATGATATTGAGGAAGATGAGAATTATTCGTATATTATTGAGGAATATTTATTGGGTGAATCTTTAAAGAATTATCGATTACGTCTTTCGAATATTGACGAAGACAGTGTCTTGAATTATGCATTTCAAATTTGTGATTTGATTCAATATTTACATAGAAGGGAAAATGGAATACTGTATTTAGATCTAAAGCCAGATAATATTTTAGTTTTTAAGGGGAAATTAAAATTATTGGATTTTGGATCAGCGGTGTATGCCAAACGTTACAAAGAGGAAGATTATCATTTGGTAACGAAGGCTTATATGGCACCAGAACAATATAGGCACTGTGCAGATAAGCGGAGTGATATTTATAGTATTGGGTGTCTGCTCTATTTTCTTATAACGGGAACAATCTATCAACCGTCTATTGTTTCAAAAAAGTGGATGTGGATCTATATCAGGAATCACAAGTTATTTAAACTCATAGAACGATGTATTAAGGAGAAGCCGGAGCAAAGGTTTCAATCAATTGATGAATTAGTAAGGTATTTGGAAAAGATAAAAAAACGAGGGAGAGTAGGGAATCAGAAAGCCGTTATGTCATATCATGTTGCAATAGCAGGAAGTGAACACCATATTGGTGTAACGCATATTGCATTGGCGTTAGTGCGCTATATTGGAAGTGTGAATAAGAATGCACTGTATGTGGAATGGAATGATGGCGATTTTATGAAACATATGGAGGCGTACTGTTCAGATGCGAAGAGGGATGGAACCCATCTTTTGGCTTTTCAAGTAAGGATGCAGACAAGGAAAGATTGGGTGTCAGAACAAAATCAGGAGCAGATACATTTTTATGTAAAGGATTATGGTGTGTTGACACAGGATAATGTGGAGGAATTTCTTATGGAGACGTGTCCTATCCTAGTTCTAGGAACGAAGCCGTGGGAATATCAAGCATCCATTCGTTGTCTTAAGTGGTTATGTGATTGTAACCATATCTTATTGTTGTATAATTTCTCTGATGGAACATCACAAGAACATTGTTATGAAGAATTGTCAGACAATCCTTGGATGGAGGTTCCATATCTTTCGCGGGAATTTCAATTTCATATTGGTTTTATTATTAAGTCGAAAAGTATTTCAAAAAGTATTTCAAAAGAAAAGTGTTTTCTAGATAGTATAGTTAATTATGTTGTATCAAGGTATAGTTAGGAGTTGATGAGACGACGTTTTTGTAGAAAGAAAAAGAGCGTATATGTACATAATCATTCATTTGCGGTAGTAGGAACATTTGCAGGAGTAGGGGCTACGCTTTTTAGTGTTAATTTTGCGTGCTTTTTGTATGAAGAGTACGCGGCAGGTGTTGCAGTTGTTGCCCTTGGAGTTGGAGGAGATTTCTCTGAATTGGAGCTGCAATTGCAAGATGCCAGGCAGTATAAAAAGACGGACTATGGTTTTAGCATAGGAGGAATATCGTTTTTTCAAGGTGTATCAAAGCAAGGCTATTTTTCACTACTTATGGAACAATACGATTTTATTATCTTTGATATGGGGACAAACCATAGAAGGTATATGTCGGAATTTATGAGTTGTAGTAAAAGAATTGTCTTGGGAAGTCATCTTGAATGGAGGATAGGCAAGTATGATACCTTCTTGGAAGATGTGGAATATAAAGAGAATGAAAGAAAGATAGAAGCTAAGATAAGGAATAAGATAGAAGATAAGATATGGAATGATACAAAGAAATTTGAATATGTAGATGTTACGCCATCCCAAGGTAGTAAGCACTTTTTTACTACTAAGGGTAAGCGAAAGTTAAAGCGGATGCCAATGATTGAAGATGTTTTTACCGTTTCAGATGAGTTGAAAAAGACTTATCGCTCATTCTTGTAAGGGGGTGCCTATGAAGATTGTTAGGCGCAAAAAGAAGTATTATGTTCAGCTTGTTAGTCGAGTTGTACTGATAGTAGTTTGTGGGTTATTGTGTTTTGGAATCGGAGTGCTTCTTATGAAGGTGAACTATAAAAAGGTTTCCCAAGAGCAGAGAACGTATCTTTGTTTATTGAAGCATGATGTAGAAGCAGGCAGTGTGTTAAAGGAGTCGGATGTAAGAGAAGTATCTGTGTTAAGTGAAGAAGAGGAGATTGCACCAATGCAGATGGAAAAGTGTGTTGGAAAGCAGGTTAAGACGTCATTAAGAAAAGGGACTATTATTAGTGAGGACTTAATATGCAAAGAAAATGCTACTCTTGAGAGGGTAAGAAAGATATCGTATGAGTATATCAAGAACACAGACGCTTTGAGTAAAGGGAACTTTGTGGATGTTCGAATTTCATTTCCAAATGGTGCTGATTTTATTTTATTGTCGAAGAAAGAAGTACTTCAAGTGAAGCAAAGGGACAATGGAGTAAGTCAGGAACTCTGGATGAGTTTGACGGAAGAGGAGATACTGAGAATGTCAAGTGGTGTGGTAGATGCGTATTTGTTTGATGGTGCTTATATTTATGCCACCTTGTATTTAAATGAAATGCAGGAGGAGTCTATCGTAAATTATCCAGTGAATGAAGTAGTAGAAGAATTGATTCAGAAGGACCCAAATATTATCTCAATTGCACAGAATCAAAAGACACTAGAATTGCGAAGTAAGATTTATGAAAATACTTGTGGACATTTGGCAAGTGAAGAGGAAGGAGAGGTGAACGTTCAAGAAGGACTTTTATATTTTGAATAGTATGACAGATAGAAGAGAAACAATATAAAATGTTTCACAGCAAATAAATATGTTCTCGAACTATGTAAATCGTTCCCAGCACCTCTGAATATCTGGTAAGGAGATGACGTTTATGAAGAATAAGAATCAGTGGATTTTAGCGAATATGGAAAGGGCAAGCAAGTTAGGTCTTGAGATATGTGTGGATGGGAAAGAATATACTTATTCAGATATTAGAGAAAAGAAGAATATAATCATCAAAGAAAGTGCAGATTATATGTCTGACTATGTTTACGATGAGCAAGGTAAAGTTGTAGGAATTCATTTTAACAAAATCTAATTGGAATACCTCTATGCCAATTCCTGACTTACCATTCATTGAAAGGAGAATGGAGGGCTTTTTGAGGCTCTCTATTCTTTTTCCTTTTTCCTTGTACAATCTTTACGGTTAGTGCTATAATGGTTAGGACTAAGTAAAAAAAAGAATTACACATTAATTAGGAGAGATATGAAAAAGACTATTAAATCAGAGGGAAATACGTTTCGTCAAAAGCGTTTCTTAGAATTAGCAGGAACATTACTTTTACTGATAGTAGCTGTTATACTCCTTTGTTCAGGTGTAGTTTTGAATCCATTTCGCATTAAGGTAGTGAAAGAAGAAGAGGATATCATATCTGCATATGAAGAACATATCAGTTATGTTGAGATGACAAAGCAGGATTTGGATTTTACGGGGTATTACAGGATGAATGGTGATGGTGATATCACGTATAACTGCTATGTTACGACAAACTATGAGACAAGATATTTTGTATTTCTTCCGGTACAACGGACATTAGACGAAGATGGGAATACAATCGAAACAATAACCAATTATGATTTGGTTGGCAGGATAAAAAAGGATGAACAGCTCATACAGACAGTAGCAGGAGATTATGAAGTTACTTCAGAGAATTTTATGGAAGAATGCAATGTTTCCGAGATTGTAATTGATGAGGCGGGGGCTAAGAGAAAAGAAGTGCTTATTATATGGATTGCACTATTTACACTGTTATCCTCATACAGTATTTATGTTTTAGTAGTTTTATTCGCGAATAGGAATATGGGAGGAAAGCAGGATGGAGAAAATCAAGCGTAACAAGCTTATGATGGGTGTAATTTGTGTAACAGCAATTGTTCTAATTATTGTAGCAGCATTTGTAGTGAAAAAGCTTACACCGAATAAGGACGTTATGGATTTGACAGAGTACTATCAAGTTGATTCAGATAAAATATTAGTAGTCTTGCAGAATCAGGTGGCTGAAGAGCAGGGATTATTTTTAGATGGAGTTGCATATGTAAGCTATGACACAGTAGAAGAGTATTTAAATCATCGATTTTACTGGGATGCAAATGAAAACTTATTAATTTATACAACACAATCTGAAGTTGTGAAGACCGAGATTGGAACTAGTGATTATTATGTAAATAAGAGCAAGAGTAGTGTATCTTATCAGATTGTTAAGACAATTGGAACAAAGGTGTATGTTGCACTTGATTATGTCAAACTATTTTCTAATATCGAATATGAAGTATATGAAGAACCGAATCGTGTTGTCATTCAATATGATTGGGGCAATGATTACTTATACTCAAATGTAAAGAAAGCAACACAGCTTCGTTATGAACCAAGTATTAAAAGTGAAGTTTTAGCACAGTTACAAGTAGGTGATGTGCTAACTTATGTTGATACAGAAATAGTAGAAGACGCGAAGTTTCGAAAAGTAATGACAGTAGATGGTATCATTGGTTATGTAAAAGCAAAGAATTTATCTACTGCCGAATATGAGACATTATCCAATGATTATGTGGAAAAGGAATATTCTCATATTACAAAAGATTATACGATTTCTCTTGGATGGCATCAAGTGACGAACCAAGAAGCAAATAATAATCTGTTAAGCGTATTAGACCAATCGAAAGGAATTAATACGATTTCACCAACATGGTTTTCGATTGTAAGCAATGAAGGAACGATATCTTCTCTTGCAAGTGAAAGATATGTGGAAAGAGCACATAATGCTGGAGTTGAGGTGTGGGCACTATGTGATGACTTTAATAAAGAGATTGATATGTATGAATTATTATCTTATACCTCAAGAAGAGAAAAGCTTGCCAATGAATTAATTGCAAGTGCGATTAAATATAACTTAGATGGATTAAATATTGATTTTGAAAATATTACTGCAACATCAGCAAAACATTATATTCAGTTTTTACGAGAATTGTCTATTAAGTGTAGAAACAACGGAATTGTATTATCTGTAGATAACTATGTTCCAGCACCTTATAATAGCTTCTATGATTTAGGAGAACAAGGTGAGATTGTTGATTATGTTGCAATTATGGCATATGATGAACATCATAGCAATTCAGAAGAAAGTGGTTCGGTATCTTCCATTTCCTTCTTTACAGATGCGATTAAGAATACGTTAGAAATGGTAGACAAAGATAGAGTAATTATTGGACTTCCATTCTATGCAAGAGTATGGGTTGAAAAAGTAGATGGAACAATTGCTACGTCTGCATATTCTATGTCACAGATTAAAGCGTTTGTAGAAGCGCATCAAGCGGAGAAGGTTTGGAATGAAGAGACGGGACAATACTATGCAGAATATAAGACAGAGGAAGGTTTAAATCGAATCTGGATTGAGGACGATAAGTCAATTGAATTGAAAATGAAGGCAGCTTCTGAAGCAGGTGTAGCAGGAATGGCATACTGGAAACTTGGTATGGAATCCTCAAGTATCTGGAATGTAATACAGAAGTTTGTCAATTAAATAAAGCGGATCGTAGGGTAAGAAAAATAGCAAAAACCATTTGCAAAGATGAATTAGTAAGAATAAGAACGAGACTTTTTCATAAAATGATAGAAAGATACTTCTAGGTTGGAAAAAATGAAAAAATTTTTTGGAATTGTTGTTATTTGCCTTTTAATCGTAGCATTTGGTTTGGCTTTAAAACAGAGTATTGCTACCTTTGGCACAACAAATATTGTTACAAATGATTCTGAAAAGGATGAGAATAAAAAAATAGTTGTGATTGACCCAGGGCATGGAGGTTTTGATCCTGGAAAAGTTGGTGTAAACGATGTTTTAGAAAAAGATATTAATTTATCTATTTCACAAAAATTAAAAGAAAAGCTAGAAGCAGAAGGTATTGAAGTTCTAATGACTCGTTCGGAGGATTGTGGTTTGTATTCTAGTACAGATAGCAACAAAAAGCGAACGGATATGCAGAAAAGAGTAGAAATTATCAATACGAGCAATGCTACCATAGCAGTTAGTATTCATCAAAATAGTTTTTCGCAGGAAAGTTCTAAAGGTGCACAGGTGTTTTATCATGAGTCATCCGAAAAAGGAAAAGTGTTAGGTGAAACATTGCAAGAGGTTATTAAGAGTGAAATTGCAGATGGTAATCATCGTGTAGCAAAATCAAATGATTCATACTATATGCTTCGAAAGACACAATGTCCTTTAGTAATAGTGGAATGTGGTTTCTTATCCAATTATGAAGAAGCGAAACTTTTGACGGAAGATGAATATCAAGATAAAATGGCGACGGCAATATTGGATGGTATAAAGAAATATTTAGAACAGAATGCATAAAAGAGGTCTTTATAAATGATAACAAAGGTAAAGAAAATTACAGAAGGTACTTGTAGTAAAAAGGATTATGATGAGGCAGCAGAAATATTAAAAAATGGTGGATTAGTTGCATTTCCAACGGAGACGGTGTATGGACTAGGTGGGGATGGACTGCTTTCAACAGCTTCTAAAAAGATATACGAAGCGAAAGGCAGACCGTCCGATAATCCGCTAATTATTCATATCGCAGAGATGGAAGATTTAAATCGTCTTGCGGAACATGTCAGTGAAAAGGCGAGAAAGTTAGCGGAAGCGTTTTGGCCAGGTCCACTTACTTTAATATTTGAAAAGAAAGATTGTGTTCCGTATGGGACAACGGGAGGATTAGACACAGTTGCAGTTAGAATGCCAAATCATCCTGTAGCACTGGATTTAATTCGATATTCAGGAGTGCTTATTGCTGCACCCAGTGCCAATACATCAGGGAGACCAAGCCCAACAAAGGCAGAACATGTAGTTGAAGATTTAAACGGTAAGATTGATATGATTATCGACGGTGGAGAAGTTGGCATTGGAATTGAGTCTACCATCGTGGATATGACAGCAGATATTCCAACTATTTTACGTCCTGGTTTTATTACAAAACAGATGTTAGAACAAGTGATTGGAGAAGTGTGTGTAGATAAGGCGATTCTTACGAAAGGTGTAAAGGAGGGGCTAAAACCAAAGGCACCTGGTATGAAGTATAAGCATTATGCGCCAAAAGGGGAATTGATTCTATTTGAAGGTGCAGAGGATGATGTTGTTCGAGTGATTAATGAACATGTAGTTGAAAAACAGAAAATGCATAAAAAAGTTGGGATAATTGCAACAGAAGAAACGCAACATAAATATCAGGCAGATTTTGTAATGTGCATTGGTTCAAGAAATGATGAAGCAACCATTGCAAAACATCTGTATGGCATATTGCGTGACTTTGACCATCTTGAAGTGGAATACATCTATGGAGAGTGTTTTGCAAAAGAGAATTTGGGACAAGCAATTATGAATCGTTTGCTCAAGGCAGCTGGATATCATGTAGTACATGTTTCAAATGGGGAAGGATGTGATGCAGATAATGAAGTATAATAAAATAATATTTGTCTGCACGGCGAATACATGCAGGAGTCCTATGGCAGAAGCAATCTGTCGTGGGATGGTAGTAGATGGTGCGTTAGAAGTTGCTTCAAGAGGATTAGTTGTGTTATTTGGAGAACCGTCTAATCAAAAAGCGGAGATGGTTGTTGAAAATCATAATTTATCACTAGACCATCATGTATCAGTGCAATTAGTACCAGAAGATCTAAAAGAAGATGTGCTTGTGTTATGTATGACATTTGCGCAGAAAGTTAAGATTGCAGAGGAGTTTGGAATTTCAGATAATGTTTTCACCATCAAAGAATTTGCTGGTGAAGAGGGAGATGTTATGGACCCTTATGGTGGTACAGTGTTAGATTATGAGGAATGTTTCTCAGAATTATCTAGATTAATAAAGAAAACAATAATTAAACTAAACGAGGAGGCGTAACAATGATAGGATTAGGTTGCGATCATGGAGGATATGCATTGAAACAGGAGATTATTCAATATCTAGAAGAAAAGGGATTTGAATATAAGGATTATGGGTGTTACAATGAAGGATCCGTTGATTATCCTGAATACGCGAAAAAAGTTGCACATGCTGTAGTAGATGGTGAATGTGAAAAAGGAATTTTAATCTGTGGGACTGGAATTGGAATTTCTATCGCTGCAAATAAGGTAAAAGGTATTCGTGCTGCACTTTGCCATGATTGTTTTAGCGCACAAGCAACTAGAGAACATAATGATGCTAATATTCTAGCTATGGGGGCAAGAGTAGTTGGACCTGGTTTAGCTGTGAAGATTGTAGATACATTTTTAAATACAGAGTTTTCAAATGATGAAAGACATATCAGGAGAATTAACATGATAGAGGAGTAGAATTACTCCTCTCAGGCTGTAGACAACTAATCCCACCATTCTGGTGGGATTAGTTGTCTTTTT
>CAYPEJ010000041.1:0-31211 GCA_964409685.1 uncultured Anaeromicropila sp. | reverse complement strand
TTTAGTAGCATAAACCATTCAACTTTTTATGTCTAAAGTCTTGACCTAAGACCACCATTTTGCACAAAGGTGTTTGAAACGTCTCAATACAACACTTGTTCCTGTTCAACTATGGAATCTGCAACTATTAAATCAGAGGAAAGAACGTCTCAATACAACTCTTGTTACTGTTCAACTTATATATGGGATGAAACAGCGCAATCAACTACCAAGTTTCAATACAACCCTTGTTTCTGTTCAACGAAAGGACTAGAAGAGATTACGTTCGGCTTAATGCGGTTTCAATACAACACTTGTTTCTGTTCAACAAAAGTAAATTACCTAAAAGGGGTAACAGCAACAGAGTCTCAATACAACTCTTGTTCCTGTTCAACCGGCTACAGAGTTTTAAAAACGAATATTGATAAGGTGTCTCAATACAACACTTGTTCCTGTTCAACATCTGTAAAAAACAACGGTGCCGCCGTTCAAAAGCCGTTTCAATACAACACTTGTTCCTGTTCAACCAACGTAAATTCAACATTTCTATAATCCATCATACCACAAAACCTAGATTTATCAAGCCTTTTCCGATTTCACTCCAACCGATTGATATTTTCATAACAATCCATTCTCACCACTTCTGAACACCATGTTATCAACTCTTTGCAAATATTCGACATCTTTCACAGTTGGAATTTCCAAACGATTCTAAGCCATTCTCTCCACTATAAAAGTCCATTTTATTCCATAACTAATCTCAAAAATCAAAATATCGTTTTTTTCTTAACAAAATTACTGCCATAGTTCTAACAGGTAAAAATAATTCTCACTAACTCATTTTTAGTGCAAGGGAAAATCAGACCTATGAGGTGTGGTTAAGTCTCCTAAAAAAATGAAAAACTGGACAGAAATGTAGATAATAAAATTTTTTATTGAAACCATCGTAAAAGACTCCAAATAATGATTAAAAGCTATAAATCATTAAAAATTCTTCTTCTAGTTCATCAATAATCTCAAATCCAACTTTTTTATACATTCTCAATGCATAATTATCCTTTTGAACTGCTAAAGATGTTTGCTTGTATCCCTTTCCTCTTAACAATTCAATCATTTTCAGCATCATATTAGTTCCAATGCCTCTTCCACGGTAATCCTTATACAATGAGATTGCGAATTCTGGTGTATTCTCATCTACACTAGCATATCCTTTTATAATACGTGTCCAAACTGCACCCACAATCTTTCCATCACATACAGTCACAAGACAATTGTCATCTTCCTGACCAAAATCATCAATATATACACTAAGTTCTGGTTTTTTTATAATATCTCTTGGTGCCAGATTATTTTCATCTCTTTAAAAGATTGCTTCATATAAAAAATCACTTAATACATATGTTTCTTCATTTTTTATCTTTCTAATTTCATAATTACTATACTTCATGCCTATCTCCCTGTAAATATTTTGCCATTTACAATTATCGGAACAAAATACTCTAAAATAGTATTTCTTCACCTACTAATTTCTGATGAAAAATATCACTATGATAGACCAGTTGTAAAATAGCACATCCACGAAAACAATTGGTATACTTACAGCCAATATTACAAATGTTACATAAACTTGTTTACCCAAATTACAAAACAATTGTTTTAATGCTAATAAAACTTGTGAGTTTCCTTTTGTTTTGCTAATGGAAATAATATACAACGCTTGTTCCTGTTCAACCTACTACATTTGAAACAATTATAAGGCACTCAATAAGTTTCAATACAACTCTTGTTCCTGTTCAACAGTGGCGGTCAACTTCCAGAGAGTGGGTATTGGGGAGTCTCAATACAACTCTTGTTCCTGTTCAACGTTCTAACGAAGTTCATAAAAGAACGACTACATTAGTCTCAATACAACTCTTGTTCCTGTTCAACTTATAGTATTACAGCCGTTTTATATGACATTAATATGTCTCAATACAACTCTTGTTCCTGTTCAACCAACGTAAATTCAACATTTCTATAATCCATCATACCACAAAACCTAGATTTATCAAGCCTTTTCCGATTTTACTCCAACTGATTGATATTTTTATAACAATCGCTTCTCACTACCTCTAAACACCCTGCTAGCAACCCTTTGCAAACATTCGACATCTTTCACAGTTGGAATTTTAAAACGATTCTAAGCCATTCTTTCTACTATATAATTCTATTTTTTCCTATGAGTAATCATAAAAACCAAATTAACGTTTTTTTCTTAACAAAGTTACTGAAATCACCTATTTGTCAGACCAATAATAATTGCCATCAGAGGAAGTACGCTCCCTTTGGTGGCAATTTTAAATACACTATCTTATTTGCTCCATTTGTCATTGACAAAGCCATAACCGCGAGGATTCATCTCTAAAATGCCTGTTCCTAGCGCAAAGTAAGCAAGTTCCTGAGCAATCTGGTTATTGGAGATATATAGGTCAAGCTTGTCACCGAGTAGTTTCACTCCTTTGTAAGCACAAGCAATGGGCTGACGATTAATAACTTCTACCGAATCGAATAATTGAAAGTCTTCCCTTAAACCTAAATATTTCTTAGCATATTTACTTGTCTTCACACTGAAAGTATCCATATCCTTCTGCTGTTTTCGCTCCAATACCACCATATTTTAACGCTTTTTTTAACCAAAAAATACTCACAGTAAGCAGTTTACTATTGGTTCCATCCAATTCTATCCCACTCGAAATAATATCTTTACTAAAATCCTGTTCAAATTCACTAATACAGTCAATCTTCTTAATTCCTAATAAAAAACGATATTTCGTATCTTCAATGGTTAAAAATTTGATAGGATTCGTTTTTTCCGAGTCATTCAATTCAGCATTCATATAATACTGCTGATGATGGCTAGTCATGATATCCTTCCTCAGCTTAATAGTATCACATGGATATGCATCATAAAAAATCACTTTTCCCTGTTTACTTGTACCATTATCATCCGATGATATTCCAAATATATTCTGAAATATTATTGAGTTCTCAGCCTTCCTTTCATCACCTTCAAATAGCTCTAGAATCACAAAACTCCGTACCAATCCTTTTATTGCTTGAGCAGGAATATAAGGTATTCCATATATATGATGCAACTGCATAGATACCTCTGATACAGAAGTTATCCCCAAACCAACCACCATTCTTCCATTTATCGCAAAATCTTGTTTCCCCGAAAGTACTAAACTTCTATCTTGTTTTAATAAATCAAACTGTTCTTCACATATACCAGGATTTATTGTCTCGCAATTCATCGCCTTTTTTATAACATCTATGTGACGAAATGGTTTCAATCGATCCTTATTTCTTCTATCTTCATCAAGCACCCTATGATATAAAAGATAAGCATTGTCATATGTCTCTAAATTATCCCCAACAAAATCATTTAAATAGCCTGGAATTGTATATCTCACTTTTATACCTCCACATCAATCAATTGTAAGTTCACTCTCTGCAAAACGTTTTATCCAACCAAAAAGCGATAATACTTCTGTTGTGATTAATTTGTAAGAACTAGAAGACATCTTAAAAACTTGTTCAATAAAATCTTCAGATCCCATTTCTGTAACTAATTCCTGTTCTATCAACCATTCCTTAATAATATTGTAAATATACTTATATACCTTTGGTTCCATTTTCTTTTTATCGTTATCATTTTTTATAGCTTTCTTATTCTGCACAAATGCTAGTGTTGCAATCAGTCCATTTATTTTAACATAGGAAGGAATATCTTTTGCGTATGAGATGAAACAAGTTCTAAGTTTCTTTTTATCATCTTCTGATTTTTTTCCCATATCTTGATTAATCCAATTTTTATAATTACACACTTTTTCATATGCAAACATGGCACGTTTTCTTTCTTGAGACTTTACACTCATTTTATGTCACCACTCTTTCCCAATTTACATAATCCTTTTCCTATGGTAGCACCAGAACCGATTTGCATACAAATAGCTGATTGCTCGTCATTTGTGTTAAATATTCTCTCAAATTCACTTTTCACTTCTTCAGCAGTAATTATTTTTCCCTGTTCACCATCTGGTGAAATTGATGAAAATGCTGGAGAATACATTGCCAGACAATACATAATTGTCTCAGTTGGAAGATACTCTTCATTAAACAATGCTCCATCTTTCACTGTTCCAGTAGAATTGTCTATTTTCGTTCGAGTTATAACTTCGGTACTTAAATTTACAAAATCTTTAAAATCATCGTCATTTATAATAGCAACATGTTGCATAAAAGAGTCTATATTAGTTATAATCATTCCTAAATATTTTTTCATATAATTACTTAAAAATTCTTTTTCATCCGATAACTCGCGATACTTAAACATGTAATCTTCCAGTATTACATATTTTTTCTTTTCTTTAGTTTGCTCAACTGCCAGCTCACTTCCTTTAAAGCACGCTGCTTCTTCTTCCTCCACCTGACTAATGAAACTTAATCTTGATTCATTTTGATCTTTTTTGCCTAAATTCATTTCCTCTATCCATTTATTTAAAACTGCTGGACAGGTTACATAGGAAAATACACCTTTTACAGATTTAACAGGAAAAAAGAGAATTCTTGCATCTGTAAAACCAACCGCCCCTGCAAATTGCGAACGTTTTTTATCTGATTCAAAGTCTGTTTTGACCTTAGCGATATCTTCCTTTTTTACATTGACATCCAAACAACGATTTAAGCTGTCCTTGTCATATCCAAATAAATTATGTACCATATATACATCCTTTAAGCTGTTTGCATTATCCTCAAAATATTCCCGAATGCATCCTTTCAAGCTTGATGCTTCAATTTTAGGATATTGTGTATGTTTCTCCCTTTGAATTGGCAAATCAACGAATCCCAAATCGTTTCCGCTTCCCACATGCATTGGTGTAATATTTCTTATAAACAAAGGTGTTACTAATTGATACATGTATTTTCCTCCTCTTTACTTAATTTCTGCAATGTTGAATCTGCTACTATTTTTTCTCGAAACTTATTATTAAATTTTGTTTCCTGATTGTACCTGTCATACTCTCCATTATGTTGTCCTTCACTAAACACCTTATAAATATAAGGATATTTTTCGTCTAACTTAAAATAGAATAATCTATCCTCTGTTCTCCCTTTTTTGAATACTTGTTTTCCATTTGCTTCTGATTTACAATGATTATCCCATTCTTTACTATTCGGATCATTTTCTCTTAAAATTTTTCTAATTCTTTTTTTACTGTCTGAACAAATGTCTTGATATACCTTATCAGGAGCATAAAAAAGTACATATTTACTTTTCCACTTATTCCATAGGATCTGTCCCAGTCCACTTAAAATGAGATAGCCATCAATATTTTCAATCAAGGCTTCTACCCTCTTATCCTCTATAAATTTTAAGTCTTTCAATTCATTTTCGTTAAATCCATCAGCTTTCTGTTCCATATCAATTTTATAAAATGTATGATAGTATTCTTCAATTACGGACTCATCAAACTTTACTGGCAATTTTGGTATTTCAATAATTTCACTCTGCTTTTCAAACAAATAGAAACAGTCAAACTGATACACCTGTCCCATAATGGTTATATAAGGGATAAAAGCCTTATATCCACTTGTAATATTAAAATATAAATTATAGGTATTCTCTCCTATATTATCTTGGTAAAATTTTAAGAATGACTTTAAACCCTCTTTTTTGAATTCCGTACAATCACTTACTTGCAATCCTTTAATACAATTGTTCTCTTCATTATATTCAACCAATATCGTACACTCATCTAAACAATACTCATTTAATTGCTCATAAATTACCTCAGCCATTACATTTGAGAGAAGTGTATCTGATGTTAGAAGAATCACTCTTACATTATTTTTCTTTCGTTTTACAAATTTCAATATACTCGTAATCTCTGCACTTGCAAATGGATTGATTATGCCTTTGTCACAATAGTCCAAGTCATCCAAAGACTTTCCATTAACATTAGTAAGCCATACTTTTAAACTTTCTTCTATATTTTTTATATCATTTTTTAATTTCTCTCTGTTGTTTTTATTATTCTTGGATTCCAAACATTTGTTATAACTATTGGATAAATCTTTTAATCCATACTTTATATCATTCAACTGTTTTTTTTCATGATAAAATTGCATATAATTTTTAATCAATGATACTCCTACAAATGTATAAATGGTATATTCGCTCATATCTTCAACCCCCTAATAATAGATTACATAAGCACTTCCATACCCCTGTTTTCTATCATTTTCTTCTCCAAATCTTATCCTTTTACTTTTACAGGTTGTAACCGTTTCCTTTAATTCAAAAAGATAAATGCTACCTGCTGGAACCGCCATTCTTAACGGTTTGGAGACCTGTTTTTTCAAATCAAAACCACCTATCATTTGATGTCTGCCTACGCATGCTCCTAATAATACTACTTCCCTATTATCAATAAAGCCTTCCAATGTATCCTGAGCAATACCGTCTGGTATCCATCCATTTTGAAAAAAGGTCGCAGTTTCTAAATAAACTTTTAAAAATCTTGCATTCTCCACAACTCCTTGTTCAATAGTCAAATCCTCGTTCCTATCCAATTTATAGGAAACAGAATTTCCCTTTCCCCCCATTTTAAAAAATCCATAAGGTGGCAATTCTAATCCTTCAAATTCTATTTGCATTTCTAATTTATCATCATATCGCAGTTGTCCAATACGATATAACATAGATTCCTGAACTCCATGCGTTTGATCGTTACGCGCAATTCCTATCTTACTTTCTTCTACTATCCAGTTTGACAAAACTCTTGCTTCATAAGGATAATCATCTATATGCTCTATATAACTAGAAAAATTTACCTCATCAAAATAACCATTTATTAATGACTGTACTCTTATGTTATCTTGATTTTCTGGCTGTACAAAATAATGGCTAATTCTACATTCCTCTTGTATATTAGAAGCACAATTGTCAATTTTTCTACATTCCAATTTTATAACTGGATACCGATTATGTATTCTATGTTTCACTATATCCTTTTTCTTATACTGTTCACCATAAACTAAATCAAAAGGCAATGGATATAAAAGAGTATTTTCATAGATGAAATGTACATCTTTAATGACCAAATTCCTTGTTGGATCATCCACTTCATTAGCCTTTATAAGTTCCTCTGGATGTTGTGAAAAATAAGCACTTCTTATTGCACCATATATGGTCGAAAGATTAGGCATCAGCAAACTTTCTGCCCAATAGTTTTCTCCCTTTGTAAATGGTTTAGAATCTCGAAAAAAGAGCAAATCCATCGGTTTTAATCTAATCTTCACTTATCTCCCTCCTTATAAAATCCATAATTAATAACCCATGAATAAAATCTCGATATGTATATCCTGTTTCACTAACTATATCCATAAACTTGGTAACATATTTACACATTTCTGTACTTTCTCTTTTTCTGCTCTCCTCACTCCCTGCAAAATCCAAATCCGTACTATAATTTCCCATGTAACACCGTTCAATCAAACGACAAATTTCACTTTTTACCATTTCTTTTACTCGTAAGTCTTCTACAAATTTACGTTCATTCAGTTGGCACAATACACTAATTTCCCGTTCTGCTAATTTAATAAAATTTGCCGAAAAGATGTCTTTCTCTATCTTTTTTTGAATATTGGATAAAAGTTCAAAAATATAAGTGCCATCTTTTGCAGTCCACGGTACTACCGCTTGAATTTTTTCTCCAGACCGCTTAAGTATACTTATAGCAACAGCATCTTTACTGTCTCTACTTTGCTTTGCAATAGATTCCTGTATCTTTACTTCTTTAATCACTCTATTCAATGGAGTTTTATAATGTGCAATACAGATTCCTGCTGAAATTGTAAGTTCTGTTTCGTCCTTTACAAAACTCTTTAACTGATCGCTCACTCTCTTTTTGAATTCTATACGAATTTCTTTAAGTGTTGTAAATAACTGATCAAGTGGAATCATCCCTAAAAAATCATCTCCACCTGCATAAATTACACTACCATAGGAACTTGTTTTTTCACACATTTGATTTGTTTCATCATTTTCCTGTTCACTGTTCCAAACCAAATACCCTTTTAACCAACATGCAAAGTCTCGCAAATACATTGATAAATGATCCTGACTTTCTTCTAATGTCCTTCCACTTTCAAAAAATGAACCCGAAATCCATTTTCCCATGCTGTCTCCATCAAATGCAACAAGTGCATAATATTTATGCATTGTTTGTTTCATTGTTTTCATATAATCATAGATTTTCTGCAGTTTTTCTTTTGCCTCTGCTACATTGATTTTATCTTCATCTGCATCAACTAATTCCTTTCTATTTATATTTTCAATAAACAAAAATTCTTTTGACCAATATGGATTAGAAAACAAATTATTAAATTTACTATATAGTTCCTCTCCCCTTTTTTCTTGTTTCAAGGAAGATATCCAATATGCTAATGCAATTTCAGAATTAGATGGAAAAGGTTCTTTTGATGATTTTAAAAATTTTCTTTTGGAATAACATACAGCACACAATTTTTCATTTTTTCGTAAAAGATACGGATTTCCTTTTAGTATAGAATAATCAATCACATTGCTTCGTTCTCCACAAGAAGTACACTTATCTTTTCCTCTATCTTCAACACTTTTAAAAATGCGAACTCGCTTTACAGCAGCCAACATATTTTCTAAGATAGAATATTGTGATCCATAATTGTCATTTTCATATGGAAGAGCTATCCAATAGATTTCTAACTGCTGTTCTAATTGCATAATCGCTTTTTCTGAATCATTACCTAAATTTACATAGTACTTCAAGACATTTTCTTTTACTTTCTTTCCAAATTCATTTACATTTTTCGTACAAATACTTGCAACACAGCGATTAGGGTAGGATGGATTCTCATCTTCCTTCTGATAGCATGGAAAAATAATTTTTGCTGAACTATCTAACTCATAAACAGACTCTATCGCACATTTGGTTAGTTGACTTAATATGCGACTTCCTGCATATAGATCATGTGTTTTTCTTGCTTGTTCTATATAAGACTGAACAGGTCCAACTGTAAATAAAAATAGATATCTATCTTCCATTAAATGCACCTACCTTGCTCAAAAAATGTTCTTGTACTTTTTTTGTTAGTTTTTCATTCCCTTTGCAATTTAGAAAAACAGAAATTACCTTTACTTGATTATTTGAGTTCCCAGGTATCACAGATATATAAAGAGGCGATGCTAATCTTTCATTCCCTGCCTTTCCTAATGCTTTACCAATTATTTTAATGTCGATCTGTTGGTCTTTATATCCCTTGTTATTTCTGAATTCACGACTAGCCTGTCCTATTTTTTTTAGCAATACAAAAAATTTTTGATCCCTGCCTATTTTTATTTCCTTTACTTGTGTAAGGGATGTCAACTCTTTCACTCGAATTATGCTTTGTGCTGATAAATTCAATTTATATGTATCTGGTACAAAATGATTGATTTTTTTATATATAGATTGAATATTATATTCAAAATTAAATTCTGTTCTTTCAGGCACACTGCATATGCTTTCCATGACCTCTTTTGATTCAATACAAAATGCTCCAAATCCTCTTCTTGCTCTGCCTCCTAGACTTCCTAATATAGAAGTAATCTCAAACAATTCTTGCAAAACATCAGACAATTGCTTAACCGTAGTATTTTTCTTTTCTTCTTTTGCCTGATACAAATAATTATTCACAAGTATCTCGACTTTGAAATATGTACCTACTTTAATCATTGGCTGTTCTTTCATATTATCTTTATGTGGAAGTGGATTCTCTTTTTCAATATAATCTTTTGACTCTATATATGCACGCAATTTAAAATTACTTTTCAAAGAAGATTCCCCAACGCAACCAAAAATTCTTCCTTCTTCAAGTCGCATCTCTTCCTCCGATGCAAAAGAGCCAATTGCTCTCCACCAGTACCGCATAGCTCCTTTAATAGAAGCAGCACGCATTTCAGTTTTATTAACTCCCTTTAGCCACATGGGAGTTAGTACTTTACAGGTATATATAATACGATACATCCTCATCCTCCTGTCACATTAAATAGTTCCTATTTCTTGTGATTATCAGTTTCTAAATTTTTCATCTATCATATATTTAATTCTTTTCTACTGATTATTTTTTTGTTCCAGTTTTACTTTTGGCTTCATTACCCGCAAAATACGACACAAACCTAAACGAATAGTATTTGCAGCACGGTATCCGCCATTTATATCAATATAAAGTTCATCTTCATCATTAAGGGAATTTATAACTTTGACCATACATTCGTATATATTATCCGCCTCCTGCGGCTTATCTTTAATAGAAATGATTTGAAATAGAGATGGTAGATTCTTATCATCACCGTAATCAAAACTTTTTTGTGTACATTCATATTCTTTTTCCTTTATGTAAAATATTTAATTTGCTCTTTTGTGCAAATAGATGGAAATTTGTCTTTTTCTGTCTAATGCTTGTATTCATTATGTTTTACAACATAATAGCACATTTTTCTTCACAAAACAATGTTTGTAAGATTTACATCACTTGTTACTGTTCAACTCGTAATACAATCAACTCTGAGCAAGACCTCGAAAGTCTCAATACAACTCTTGTTCCTGTTCAACAAAGATAATTAGTTATATTATCTCCAAGATAACAATGTCTCAATACAACACTTGTTCCTGTTCAACCATTTTTTCATCAATCTCTTGCTTTACCCTTTGATAGTCTCAATACAACTCTTGTTCCTGTTCAACGAGATGATGAGGAAGAATGAATACAAAAAAATCCCCGTTTCAATACAACTCTTGTTTCTGTTCAACACAAAATGGAGTATTGCACATCTACGAGAAAAGGTTGTTTCAATACAACACTTGTTCCTGTTCAACAGACTTTGCTACAGGGTGTGAGATTATTAATCAATCGTTTCAATACAACACTTGTTCCTGTTCAACGGCATTAGCAAAAATTCAGTCATTTATTAGTGATGAGTTTCAATACAACACTTGTTCCTGTTCAACCAACGTAAATTCAACATTTCTATAATCCATCATACCACAAAACCTAGATTTATCAAGCCTTTTCCGATTTTACTCCAACTGATTGATATTTTTATAACAATCGCTTCTCACTACCTCTAAACACCCTGCTAGCAACCCTTTGCAAACATTCGACATCTTTCACAGTTGGAATTTCAAAACGATTTTAAGCCATTCTCCCGACCATGATATTCCATTTTTCTCCATAAGCAATCATAAAAACCAAAACAACGTTTTTTCTTAACAAACTTACTACCACCATCCATTTGCCATACCTTCATATGACAGCCTCACTTACTACTTCTTTCTCCACTTATCATTTACAAACCCATACCCTCGTGAATTCATTTCCAATATCCCTGCTCCCAACGCAAAGTAAGCCAACTCCTGCGCACGGTCATTTTCCTCAATGAACAAATCCAACTTATCTCCAAGCAACTTCTTTCCTTTATAATTGCAGCCAATCGCCATTCGATTAACCACTTCAACTCTCTGGAACATCTGGAAGTCTTCATTCAAACTAGCTCCTGTGAACTGATTATATTTCTTAACTAAATTCGCCTTAATCTTCTCTTGAAAATCTTCAACTGTCATGGTGTCTCTCCAATACGGACTCTCACTCTCGTCTACACGGTCGATTTTCGCAATACAAGGAGTTATGGAATACAAACTGGCGATATTTTTCTTTGGTAGAATTTTGAGCTGGGCATCGACCACTTTAAAAAATCTGCTTCCAAGCTCCACTAACTGATTGGACAGAAATTCTGCGAATTCCATGTTCACAGTGCGAACTTGCCAGCGGTATTTCTTGCTACGCTTGTAGATTTTGTCACGCTCGGTTGGGTAAAGGGAATTATAACAATAATATTTATACTGATTGGTTGTATGGAATTCCTTTCCTTCTTTGTTTTTGCATAAAGCACTATCCAGATATTTTCCAAGAATGACTAGTGCATCTTTTTCGTCTATATCCTGAGTTAGATATAGCTCAAATGATATTTGAAATACGAACATTCGATATCCTCCTAATGGAAACTATGTAATCCTGCTGCATCTCTATTTCCTAAAATAGCATAACATAAAATCCAGAATTTACAACCTTTTTCTGTTTATTTCGCAAAATGGGTCTGTCGCAATAATAAATGGTCTGATGTATAAGGAATTTTGCCTCCTAAACAGCCGAAAAGGAGCTATCGCTTCATGACCTTTCAATCGTTAAAGCAGCAGCCCCTTTCCTATATCTATCATGTTCTAGTATTATTGATGGGTGATTTTCTTAAGTTCTTCTTTACCCATTTCCTTAATCTTCTCATAGTTTACTTTGCCGACCCCGCCGTTCTTAGGAATATCATCCACAAAAGTAACTTGATCAGGAAGCATGTAATATGGAAGACTTACTTTACAAGTTTTCTTAATATCCTTTAAAGACACATCTTTTCCTGCTTCCTTAACAACAAATGCCCATAGCATTTCCCCAAATAAAGCATGTGGAACACCTACCACAGCTGAATCTTTTACTCCTTCTGTCTTATTGATCTCGTTCTGAACCACAATAGGAGAAACACTCTTACCACCACGTTTGATAAAATATTTCTGTCTTCCCATCAGTTGCACCGTGGTATCACTTATTTTTCTACAAATGTCACCTGTACGTAACCATCCGTTGGGAAATGCCTCAAGAATTTCCTTTGGAGTCTTCATATATCCAGCAACAACATTTGGACCTTTCACATAGATTTCTCCTATTTCGCCTTCTGCAATCTCTTGTCCCTGTTCATCACATACCTTTATCTGATTTTCTGTATTCTCTGCCAAATTAAATCTTGCTGCATGTGTTAAATCATCATGTAAAATATTAACAGTCTTCTCCATATACACATTACAGGTTTCTACTAAACCATAACCTCCTGAGTGATACTCCAGATTAGGGAATAACGTCGTCAGTCTTGTGAGAAGAGATGGCGAGAAGAAATCCATTCCCCCCATAACATATTTTACAGAGCTAAGATCAAAATCCATCTGCCCCTTTAGAAGCAGGAGTGATTCAAAATATGCTGGAGGTCCCATAATAACAGTTGCGTTCCATCTTTCTATATTTCTTAGGTAATTCATAGGCGTCATATCGTCTGTAAAAATAATTCGGTTTCCATATAACATAGCTGCAATAACCGTAAGCATAACACTGGTTGAGAACGGAAATGCTAGAATAAAAGAATCATCCAAGGTAAATTCATCTGCATGATCCACTAGAGAACGTATAGCAATCATCTCTGCCCCCACATTTTTCTGCGACATTGCAACCATCTTTGGAATGCCTGTGGTTCCAGAACTAGAACCAATCAAAAGTGGAATATCCATCTTTTCTGGATCCACAAGGTAATTTTCTAAAAGAATATCCTCTTCCACATCACCAAAAATGCTTTCATATTCTAGACTTTCTTCTACTACAGCCAGTTTCACACTATAATCAGCCTCTTCTGATGCTTTTTTCAATCCTTCTGCATACTTTGTATTGGTGACAATCAAGGAAATCTCCGCTTTTTTAAACAAATCCATCTTATGTATAGGAGGAAGTCCTGTAAATAAAGGCATTGCATAAGCCCCAATACGACTTACTGCGATCTGTAATGGTATAACATCAATACAATTATCCATGGTGTAACCAACACCTTTGCCTTCACAAATTCCTAATCGAATCAGATGTCTTGCTATTTCATCCACACGTGCTTGAACTTGCTTAAATGAAACCGTCGATTCATTAAAACACATTGCTGTGTAGTCCTCACTAGTATGTTTTGTGAACATTTCATACATTTGGTTAAAAGATTTAATCATTCGGCGTGCCTCCATTCTGTTTAGCTATATTGCAATAATACCTCATTTATCTTCTCCATCACCATTTGACCATTTTCCCGAAAATAGAAATGGTCTCCTGGAAACAATACCTTCGTCGCATGTTTATCAGTCTCTTGTCCCCATGCATCTAATCCTTCTTTAGTCAGCAAAATATCATCTTCTCCACCAAAAATATAAATATCCTGTGTCAACGGTTCTCTTTTGTGGTACTGATATTTTTCTGCCATTCCAACATCTGCTCTCATAACAGGAAGGAGCAGTTCTTTAATCTGTGTATTCGCTAATATCTCTTTTGGTAAAGCTTGCAAATTATTAAATTGTGTCAAGAACTCATCATCATTTTCAATTTTTGAAATTTCTTTAGCAGGGAAATCAGCACCTGGTGCAACTCTTCCTGAAAAAAATACGCAAACTGGAAGCCTATCTCCCATTTTTTTTATATAATGAACTAACTCATAGGCAAGTAAAGTTCCTAAACTATGTCCAAAGATTGCATATTCCCCATCCGCAATCTCTGGTTTTATTTTTTGATAGAGATCCTCTACACATGCTGCAATATCTGTAAAGCATGATTCTTTCATTCTCTGTCCTCGGCCTGCTAACTCTAAGGGAATTGGAACAATTCTAGAATCATCTAGAAAACGCTTCATCACCATATATCCCATAGCGGAACCACCGGCATGTGGAATAAAGAACAGCTTAATTTTACTCATTTACAGGCACTCCTTCTTTGCACAACAAGTCAAAAAGTTCCCCAATCTTGCTTACAATTGCCACACTAGAAAGTGGCACCTCTAAGTGGTAGATTCCAGTAAGATAGATACCCATACTAAACAGCCCAAGTGAATCAATACATAGATCCGAATATAAATCCGTTTCCGGTGTAATTTTTTCTACCTCCTCACCTACGTAATCTGCGATATTCTTTGCAAATTCATTAAAATCTAACTGATTCATTCTAATCATCCTTTCCTATTAGCATAATAATGCTTAGCATCATTTTTTTCGATCACCAATGTACTTAAACTGTATTTTTCCGATATCATGTGGCAATTCCTCTGTTACAACTACCTTATCTGGTATTTTATATGCACTCATCTTTCCTGCAAAATGTTTCGCAATATCACCACGACTGATGTTCTGATTATCCCTCGTCTGAACATAAGCCACAATTTGTTCTCCGATTACAGGGTGTTTTTCAGCTACAACCGCCACTGCCTCGATAAGCGGATGGGTTAAAAGAAATCCTTCTACCTCTTCTGCATGTACCAGATTCGCGCCACGCTTAATAATTCGCTTACTTCTTCCAAGAAAATGAATTCTGCCATCACTCTGTCTCTCTACAAGATCTCCTGTCATAAAACAACGTTTTCCATCAATCGTAACGACTGCATTTTTAGTAGCTTCTGGATTATTGTAGTAATTGTAGATTACTGCTGTAGTGTAAATACAAAGCTCACCTAGTTCTGCTGGTTGTCCATCTTCTCCAATAATATGGATTTTAGTAAATGGAAGCTCATTAAAGTCACTCGGATCCACCGCATAATCAATTGCGGAATCCCATACAACCATCGTAGCCGTCTCGGATGAGCCAATTACGTTAATTACTCGGATGCCAAGCTTCTCCACAAAAATACTTGCAATTTCCTGTGGGAGCACTTCACCTGCAAAATAGCAGATGCGAATTGACGATAAATCAAATTTATAGAAATCTGGATGTGAAATCAGTATTTTGGCCAAAGTAGCCGTTAATTGAATAACGGATACTTTGTACTTTTCAACAGTCTCTAAAAATTTGTTTGGGTCAAACTGTGGCTGGTAAATAACGCTTCCGCCATTTACAACCATTTGAAGACCCATTCCGAATCCTCCTTGATGATATAACGGCATACCTACCATCATAACATCCGTATCCTTAAACTCCAGATGTTTTCCCATATCTACAATGGCATCAAAAAATCCTTCATATGGTACTGAAAGAATCTTTGGATTACCAGTACTTCCTGATGTACATGCTAAACTCATCACATGATCGTTCTCTATATCATATACTTCTGCATTTTCTTCAGTTTCTAAGCCTAAAAATTCTTCATAAGACATAAAAGGCTGTTCGCATTCCTGTTCATCTGCATTTACAAGAATAAAGTATTTTATTCGTGTTACTTTAGGCGCAAGTTCCTTCACAATCTCATAGATTGGATTATTGCGATATTTCTTTTCTATAAATACATAAGAAATATCAGAAAACTCAAATAAACGTTCTAATTCCAGAATTCCACTCTGTGGATCCATAGGTACTGGCTGAGCACCTATCTTAAGTGCTGCCCAGAATATTTCATACCAATAAAGACTATTAGAAAGCACTAATCCAATTTTACTGTCCTTTTGCACTCCTAGTTTTTTTAATCGATTTGCGATACAATCAATTTTATCGATAAATTCTCCATAAGTAACGCTGTTCTCATTCACTGTCAGTAACTTTTTATTGGGATTGCTCATTGCAAACTCTTTCATTAGTAGATAAAAGTTCTTTTTGTTCATGATATCCTCCGCACTATACGAGTTGAAATGTTTCTGCCAGAAAATCTGCTGCCTGGATCTTCACCCATTGCATCTGCTCCCCTACTGGCATTGCATGCATTACACTTTCCTCTGTGGCATACACAGGCTTTTGTTTCACCACTATCTCCTGCTTCTGTCCAGTTGTTTTATCATAAATGTATTTTGTCTTCTCTATTTCCATCCAGTTATCAAATTCACTATGTACAAGTAAATAACGTCCCTTTACATTATCTTTTTCAAGAGTACGCATGGTTTCAATCCATTCATTCTTATCAGGATATCCAATCTGGTAATCAGCCCATAATCCATCTCGCATCCATCTTGGAATGGAATCGAGATTTACCATCGAAACAAACAATGGGAATAAATTTACACATGCTTTTATGGATGGGTACTTAGCAGCTGCACGGTATGCAATTCCTCCGCCCATGCATAATCCAAATGTGCCTAAACGCTCATCATCAATATCTGTATGTTCCTTTAAAAACTTCATAATTTCATCAAAAGCCTGTTCTATAAGATCTCCATGTAATTTAAGTCCATTGTGGAATAATGCCGCTCCAGTTCCTGGCATGTCGATAGTCAAAACTGCCATTCCTCGGTTAACCATAGCTCTTGCTTCGACTTCCACCTCTTCTTTACAGCTTCCCATACCCACATATATTACTACGCAAGGATAAGGTCCATGAAATTTATTCTCATTTGGGAAATGTAAGTATCCAGGTAAAAAATTGTCATCTCCCATCGGAATTCGCACTTCTTCAACACGTTCATCGGAATTCATCACATATTGGCGATAAGCAAAGGAAAAATCATCGTATATTTTCTTTTTGGCTTCCACCACATCCGAATTCAAAAGGTAACATGCATAATAGCATCTTGCTGCGAGTTGATAATACTGACTTACCGAATATTTCATATTTCTCTTTTGTGCGCCCTCTGCTAACTCTTTAAAGTAATCAGCTTTCTGCTTCCACTCTGACATCCACGTATTCTCGAGCATTTTACCATTTAAAAGTGGTTTCTCTTCAACTTTTCTCAAGACATACTCCAGATCAAACGGACTGATATCATAGATTAAACATCTAGTGATTACAGGATTCAGCAAGTTACGAATCGACCATTGCATAATATAACCTCCTCCTATTATAAAGCACATTTTTCTGCCCATAGAACATAAAATACTACTATTTTTGTTCTACCTAATATTATAACATGAACACATGTTTTGTAAAGTTAAGTAGTATTAGGATCGGACTTTTTGATTTCCGTTAGGTACTCATCTGTGATTTTGTCAATTCGTATGTTTTCAATTGATACTTCGGCTTTCTTGGACTTTTGGGCTTTCTCTTGATGTATCGCTGTTCCCATTTGACGAATTCGGAATTGTCTTCCATGTTAAGGCGATTGCCAGATAGGTAACATTGCCGTTTGCAATGAAAATAGTAGTTCACTAAGGAACCAGTGACTTTCAACAGATATCCCTCTTTTCTTGGTTAGATTTTGTTTACTGGATATATATGTTATTGATGGGGTTGAGGAAGATTATACGTGGTAGTGGAAAATTTTTTATTTTTTATAAATTTGTTAAAAAGATGGGTGACAATTTTTGTTTCTGTTCAACTTGTAGTAGAGTTCAATCAAAAAGAAGACTGGGGAAGTTTCAATACAACTCTTGTTCCTGTTCAACAGCAGGATGTACAAGTTTAACGTCTGTAACTATACCGTTTCAATACAACTCTTGTTCCTGTTCAACCATGCATACACAACGTTTTACGATTTAGAAAATGAAGTTTCAATACAACTCTTGTTCCTGTTCAAGTGAACCATTATTGCCATACAATCTCAATTATAGAATGTTTCAATACAACACTTGTTCCTGTTCAACATATAAAATTCCAGCATCGTTGGATGCGTCCTATGGGTTTCAATACAACACTTGTTCCTGTTCAACATTTCCCAAATACTATTGATGGTGTAATATCTCAGGTTTCAATACAACACTTGTTCCTGTTCAACTCATCAGTTGAGGGTGCCAGAGCAATCCATAATAATGTTTCAATACAACACTTGTTCCTGTTCAACCATGCATACACAACGTTTTACGATTTAGAAAATGAAGTTTCAATACAACACTTGTTCTTGTTCAACGATACAAGAAAGTGGAGAAGAAGTCTTCGCAAACAAGTTTCAATACAACACTTGTTCCTGTTCAACAGGGATTGTCCTTAAGAGTAAAGGTTTCTTCATAGCGTTTCAATACAACTCTTGTTCCTGTTCAACCAACGTAAATTCAACATTTCTATAATCCATCATACCACATAACCTAGATTTATCAAGCCTTTTCTAATTTTTCTCCAATCGAATGATATTTTTATAACAATCTAAACCACTACTGCTCAATTCCCCATTTCAAACCACTTTGCAAACTTTCGACAAAATAATCAGCTGGAATTTTCCAACGAAATAAACACATTCTTAACCTCCCGAATAACCATTTTCTTCTAAATCTAATTCACTCATCATAATTTTTGATACATTTTTAACAAACCCAACTACCTATATCTCTTCTCCATTCTTTTTCTAAAATCTCCCCTTACCAACAACAAAGGGAAGAAAACCAACGCTCTCTCCCCCTAGTCACTATCACTTAATACTCATTACAACTATTTGGAACATGAATCATACAACCCGGTTTAATCTTAATGGAATTTGGAACATTAAATTGGAACAAATCATCCATTCCAATTGCAAAGTAATCCATAATATCCTGTAAGGAATCATCATCCCTTGTTACATAAGCAATCACAGGTGTTGTTTCACTACTAACTCTCATAGGCTCTACTTCATTTTGTGTCAATCTTTGTGTACAACTTGAATTCTTTCTACCATCGCAGCATCCTTGATTACAGCATCCACTATTCCCGCAAGATGCATTTTGATTACAACTACAACTATTTCCATTTGCATTCATCTGATCTGCATTATACATAATCGTATTAAATCGTTCTCTATCTTGATAGCAATTCCATCCACTAATCTTCTTAGCATCGTCATCGTCTACAAATGTACAACATTCCTCTACATCCATATCAACTGGCTGTGCGATAATACGAACTGGTGCAACTGTTCTAGTCTTTTTAACGACTTTTCGTGTCTGAACTTGTTGCTCTGGTTTTACGAATACGAATCCAATTGCGTCATCGTCAGCTGTATCATCCACTGGCATAACAGCTTGTGGCTGTGGTTTTTGTACTGGCATGGTCTGACGTACTGGCACAGTTTGACGTACCGGCATTGTCTGGCGAACAGGCATTGTTTGTGTTGCTTGTTCTGTAGCTGGCATTGGCTCTACCTGTCTTGCTGGCATAGTAGTACGTGTTGTAGTAACAGGTGCTGTTTGTTTTGGTCTCATAACTGGTGTAGTCTGTCTTGGAGTCACTTTATTTGGACGCATTCTATTTCCAGCTGGAGCTGCATTACGCATTTCGGCATTGGAAGAAGAATTCATGCTTGCTTGACTATTTCCAGTTGCAGTATTTGTGTCGCCACCATAATAGTTAATGTTAAATACATTTCTAGATGCAACATCACCAGAAGGACCTCTTCTTACTCTAGGTCTTGTTGCTGTTTCTGCTTGACTTGTGCTACCTTGGCTCGTTCCGCCGTAACTTGGTGTTGTTACTGTACTAGTACCTGCACTTGGTGCCTGAGTAGTGCTTTCCATACTTGTGCTAGTACTTGGAACTGGTGAAGTGGTAGCTGGCTGTGTTGTCTGACTTTTGTTATATGCGTTAGCTGTGCTTCTTGCATTATTATTAGGAGGAACAGTAGAACCAGAACCCGTCATAACAGGTGGTCTCATCGATGGCGCAGGACCTGTGACTACAGGAGGGCGCATGGATGGACTAGAGGACTCTTGTTCACTAGGAATACAGATTTCATCGCCAATCTGTAAATTATATACATCTACATAGGGATTTGCTCTTAAAACTAATGCAAGAGGAACATTGTATCTTCGACTAATACTATATAGGGTATCTCCCTTTTTTATAACATATTTTGTTCCATTACAGCTGCTACTACTTCCAGTGTTGGAACTACTATTGCTATAACTATTGTTATTGCTATAATTCATGTTAAAACCTTCCATAAGAACTGAGTTATTGCTATATTATATTCCTAGATTTTAGAAATGTGCTTTGTATAACTTTTAAATATTTATTGAACTTAAATGCACTTTGTCATATAATTATCATAAATGTGTTTTTGACATGACATAAGAAGGAGGAACAGCATCCGCTGATATGTATGAATAAAGAGATATTTAGATTTGGAATTGATATTGGCTCTACTACAGTTAAAATTGCACTACTAGATGCAAATAATAAAATCATATTTTCAGATTATCAACGTCACTATGCCAATATCCAAGAAACCTTAGCAAAGATCGTCAAGACAGCTTACGATGAATTTGGCGATATGACCATAGCACCTATGATTACAGGTTCTGGTGGCTTATCATTATCTAAACATTTAGGTGTACCTTTTGTGCAAGAAGTTGTGTCCGTAGCAACTGCATTAAAAGATTATGCTCCACAGACAGATGTAGCAATTGAATTGGGTGGAGAAGATGCTAAAATTATATATTTTACTGGTGGTATCGACCAGAGAATGAATGGTATCTGTGCCGGTGGTACAGGTTCTTTTATTGATCAAATGGCATCTTTACTGAAAACCGATGCAACAGGACTAAATAACTACGCGAAAAATTATAAGGCAATTTACCCGATTGCTGCAAGATGTGGTGTATTTGCAAAATCCGATATTCAACCACTTATTAACGAAGGCGCTACAAAGGAAGATTTATCCGCCAGTATTTTTCAGGCCGTTGTAAATCAAACCATTAGCGGACTTGCTTGCGGGAAACCAATCCGTGGAAATGTTGCATTTTTAGGTGGACCTTTACATTTCTTAACAGAATTGAAAAAGGCATTTATCAACACCTTGAATTTAGCAGATGATGCAGTAATTGCACCTGAGCATTCTCACTTATTTGCAGCATCTGGCGCAGCTATGAATTCAACTTTGGAAATGACTACTTCTCTTTCCTCTTTGAATCAATTATTAGATACCCACATAGACCTTGAATTTGAAGTTTCTCGTATGGAACCATTATTTAAAGACAATAATGAATATTCACAGTTCTTAGAACGACATACAAGAAATTCCGTGACCAAAGGTGATTTAAGTACTTATGAAGGAAATTGTTTCTTAGGTATTGACGCGGGTTCTACTACTACTAAGGTTGCTTTAGTAGGAGAAGATGGTGCCTTACTATACTCTTTCTACAGCAATAATAACGGTAGCCCATTAAAGACTACAATCAAAGCAATGAAGGAAATCTATGAGGTCCTTCCAGACAGTGCCCGTATCGTACGTTCCTGTTCCACAGGTTATGGTGAAGCCCTAATAAAAGCTGCACTTATGCTTGATGAAGGCGAAGTGGAAACCGTTGCACACTATCATGCTGCTGCTTTCTTTGAGCCAAACGTTGACTGTATCTTAGACATCGGCGGACAAGATATGAAGTGTATTAAGATTAAAAATAACACCATCGACAGTGTACAATTAAATGAAGCCTGTTCTTCTGGATGTGGTTCTTTTATTGAAACCTTTGCAAAATCCTTGAATTTCGAAGTAAAAGATTTTGCAAAAGCAGCTTTATTTGCGAAAAATCCTATTGACCTTGGTTCTCGTTGTACCGTATTTATGAACTCTAAGGTAAAACAAGCCCAAAAGGAAGGCGCTACGGTTGAGGATATTTCCGCTGGTTTAGCTTATTCCGTTATTAAAAATGCTTTACTTAAAGTAATCAAACTTACTGACCCAAAAGACCTTGGTGAAAAAATCGTAGTACAAGGTGGTACTTTTTATAATGATGCCGTTCTTCGAAGTTTTGAACGTATCTCTGGATGTAATGCCGTTCGTCCTGATATTGCAGGTATCATGGGGGCTTTCGGTGCTGCTTTAATCGCAAGAGAACACTATGAAGATAATGCCGAAACTACTATGCTTACTATCGAAGAAATCAATGCACTAAAATTCGAAACTAAGATGGCTCGCTGTAAAGGTTGTACCAACAGTTGCTTACTTACCATCAATCGTTTCTCTGGTGGTAGACAATTTGTCTCTGGTAACCGTTGCGAACGTGGACTAGGAAAAGAAAAGAAATCCGATGAAGTTCCTAACTTATATGAATACAAGAGAAATCGTTTATTCCAATACGAATCTCTTGATGAAGTAAATGCCACTCGTGGTATTGTAGGTATCCCAAGGGTTTTAAATATGTATGAAAACTATCCATTCTGGCATACATTTTTCACGAAACTTGGATACCGTGTTGTCCTTTCACCATACTCCAATCGTAACATTTATGAATTAGGAATCGATTCTATTCCAAGTGAATCGGAATGCTATCCTGCTAAATTAGTACATGGACATATCTCCTGGCTCATAAAACATAAAGTACCTTACATCTTCTATCCTTGTGTACCTTATGAGAAAAAATCCGTGCCAGGCGCACAAAACCACTATAACTGTCCTATCGTTACTTCTTATGGTGAAAATATTAAAAATAACGTAGATGAACTATATGGAAGTGATATCATTTATCAGAACCCATTTATTTCATTTGAAAATAGAGATATTATCCAGAAATGTTTAGTCGATTTCTTTAGTAAGGAAAATCACATTCCAGAGAAAGAAATTATTCAAGCCGTACATAGTGCTTGGGAAGAACAAGAGCGCTTCCAGCACGATGTAGAAAAGGAAGGTTTAAAAGTTCTTTCATACTTAAAACAACATAATAAGAAAGGTATTGTATTAGCTGGTCGTCCTTATCATTTAGACCCTGAAATCAATCATGGTATTCCTGAATTGATTACTTCTTATGATATCGCCGTATTAACAGAAGACAGTATCGCTCACCTTGGAAATGTTGACCGTCCTACGATTGTAATGGATCAATGGATGTATCACTCAAGATTATATCAAGCTGCATCTTATGTTCGCAAAAATGCAAACCTTGAATTAATCCAGCTTAACTCCTTCGGTTGTGGTCTCGATGCCGTTACTACAGACCAAGTACATGACATTCTTGTTAAGGCGAATAAGATTTATACCGTACTTAAAATCGATGAAGTAAATAACTTGGGTGCTGCCCGTATTCGTATTCGTTCTCTTATCGCTGCCGTTCGTGTCCGTGATAAGAAAGGCATTTTACCAAATGTAAATGACGCTGCACATCATAGAGTAGTATTTACAAAGGAAATGCGTAAAAACTATACAATCCTTGCACCACAGATGTCACCAATACATTTTGATTTGTTAATGCCAGCATTCCGTTCTTGTGGCTATAACATCGTAACACCTCCAAGTCAAAAGAGTAACATTGATGTTGGGTTAAAATACGTAAATAATGATGCCTGCTATCCATCCTTAATCGTTGTTGGACAATTTATGGAAGCACTTCTTTCAGGTGAATATGATTTAGACCGTACTGCTATTATGATTACACAAACTGGTGGGGGATGTCGTGCTAGTAACTACATTGGATTTATCCGTCGTGCCCTTGAGAATGCGGGTATGAGCCAGATTCCTGTTATTTCATTAAGTGCAGGTATTGAGAAAAACCCTGGCTTCCAAATATCTTATGGAATGATTGTGAAAGCAATTCAATCACTGGTATACGGTGACTTATTTATGAGGGTTTTATATCGTACAAGGCCTTATGAAAAAGAAGAAGGTAGTGCCAATGCTTTACATCAAAAATGGCTTAAAATCTGTCAAGACGACTTAACCAACGGTAGAACTAGAAAGTTCAAACAAAATATTAAGCAGATTATCGATGACTTCGACAATCTTCCATTAAAAGAAGATTTAGTAAAACCAAAGGTAGGTATCGTTGGAGAAATCCTTGTTAAGTTCCTTCCTATGGCAAATAACTACTTAGTAGAATTACTAGAAGCAGAAGGCGCGGAAGCGGTATGCCCTGACTTATTAGACTTCTTCTTCTACTGCTTGTATAATAATAATTTCAAAGCGGAATATCTTGGAAAGAGTAAAAAGTCTGCTAAGATATCCAATATGATTATCTGGTACATGGAACGCTATCGTAAAGACTTGAAAAAATATTTAGAGGAAAGTAAGCGTTTTACTGCACCGAAGGATATTAAGACATTATCCGAATACGCTTCTTCTGTCGTTTCCTGTGGTAACCAAACTGGTGAAGGCTGGTTCTTAACTGCGGAAATGATTGAGTTAATTCACTCTGGTGCATCCAATATCGTATGTACACAACCTTTTGGATGCTTACCAAACCACGTAGTTGGAAAAGGTGTTATCAAGGAATTAAAACGTGAATATCCAAAAGCAAACATCGTTGCGATTGACTACGATCCAGGTGCCAGTGAAGTAAATCAGTTAAACCGTATTAAGCTGATGTTATCAACTGCCAATGAAAATCTGAAAAAATAATATTTCGTTATAAAATAAGCCCCGTAAGTATTTGATTAAAATACTTACGGGGCTTACTTTTTCTAAAATTGTAATTCTTATCTATCAGAGATTTGCCAATTAATTGGCTCCTCTCCATGTGCTACCAAGAATTCATTTGTCTTACTAAATGGTTTACTTCCAAAGAAACCTCGATAAGAGGACAATGGACTTGGATGTGGTGCTTCCAATATCAAATGTTTTGGATTCGTCAGCATCTTCTTTTTCATCTGTGCTGGTCTTCCCCAAAGAATAAATACAATAGGGCGGTCTTGTGCATTCACAGCTTGAATTACGGCATCTGTGAACTGCTCCCATCCTTTTCCTTGGTGAGACGCTGCTTGATGTGCACGTACCGTTAACACTGTATTTAAGAGTAGGATTCCTTGATCTGCCCACTCTTTTAAATAACCATTGTTTGGTATCTTACATCCGAGGTCATCATTTAATTCTTTGTAAATATTCACTAGTGATGGTGGAATTGCAACTTCTGGTTGTACAGAAAAACACAACCCATGTGCTTGATTTTCACCATGATATGGATCTTGTCCAATGATAACAACTTTCACTTTACTTAACGGTGTGAAATGAAATGCATTAAACAAATCCTCTGCCTTGGGATAGATGACATAATGATTATATTCATCTTTTACGAAATTATATAATTCCCTGTAATAGTCCTTATGAAATTCATCTCCAATTGCCTCTAGCCAATCATTCGTAATTGCTCCCATTTAAATGCTCCTTACATTCTGACACTAATTCCTTGTTCTCTCAAGTACTTCTTAACTTCCATAATCTCTAATTCTTTATAGTGGAACAAAGAAGCTGCTAATACTGCGTCCGCTTTTCCTTCTGTGAATGCATCTGCAAAATGTTCTAATTTTCCTGCACCTCCAGAAGCGATAACAGGAATGGATACATTGTCTGAGATTGTACGTGTTAATTCAATATCATATCCATTTTTTGTACCATCACAATCCATGCTTGTAAGTAGGATCTCTCCAGCACCTAATTCATTTGCCTTCATAGCCCACTCAACCGCATCGATTCCCATATCTACACGGCCACCATTTTTATAAATGTTCCAACCGCTCCCGTCTGCACGACGTTTGGCATCAATAGCAACGACTACACATTGACTACCAAACTTATCTGCAGCATCTGCGATTAAAGAAGGATTTAAAATAGCTGCTGTGTTGACAGCTATCTTATCTGCACCTTCTCTTAATATGACTTTAAAATCTTCCACTGTACGAATCCCACCACCAACGGTAAATGGGATAAATACAGTTTCTGCAACTTTACGAACCATATCCAATTTAATATTACGTGCATCGGAAGAAGCCGTAATATCCAAAAATACTAACTCATCTGCACCTGCTTTATCATATGCTGCACCAACTGCGACTGGATCACCCGCATCACGCAAATTTACAAAATTAACTCCTTTTACTACTCTTCCGTTATTTACATCCAAGCAAGGGATTACTCTCTTTGTAAACAATTATTTTGCCCCCTTCCCAATAGCCGAAAAATTCTTAAGTATCTGTAGTCCAACCTCGCCACTCTTCTCAGGATGGAACTGACATCCAAATACATTGTCCTTTTCCACGGAAGCATGAATCGTAGTACTATACTCTGTGGTAGCGGCTACTACGCGTTCATCATCCGCTTTTAGATAATAGGAATGTACAAAATACACGTATGGGTCTTTTTCTAAATTTTGAAATAATGTTGCATCTGATTTCACTTCTAATGAGTTCCAACCCATATGTGGAATCTTCAATCCTTCTTGGTCAGGAATTCGAAGAATACGTCCTTTCAATAAAGAAAGTCCTTCTACTCCTTCACTTTCATCACTTGACTCAAATAAAAGCTGTAAGCCAAGGCATATTCCTAAAAATGGAGTTCCTTTTTCCACAATCTCATGAATCGGCTTTACCATGTCGTACTTATGAAGTTTCTCCATAGCATCACCAAAGGAACCTACACCTGGCAAGATCACCTTATCTGCACTTAATAGTTCCTTATAATCTCTTGTGATAATTGGCTGTTCCCCAAGGGAAATCAATGCTTTTTCAACACTTTTCAAATTACCTGCGTCGTAGTCAATAATAGCAATCACTCTAACACGTCCTTTTGGCTAGTTTTCTTTTGATAAACGATTTATTTCTTCACTATATTTCTCTTGTGCATCCATATTCATTAAATACTGAACATCACTTTCGGATAAATGAAAGGAAGTATCTAAAGCGCCAACAATATTAGACTTTACATAATCCATATCTTCTGTGATGTCTAATTCTTTCGCTTGGTCGCTGTATTTATCATAACGCTTTAATCCTTTCACAAGAGAATTTAAAGCTTCTGGATACATCTCCATATTGTAATAATTTTCGTATGAATTATATTGCTTATTTACATACATAACAGTAACAATTTTATTGTAAATTGGTTCATCCTTTTCCTTAACGTCCATTCCTGCAATCTTGTTATACGCTTTTGTATATTGCTTTTTACTAAAATATTCTTCTGCACTACTTACATCTTGAGCATATGTAAAAGTGTTTGTTCCAACAATCACAAAAATTGTTAACGCTGCTGCAATGGAAAGCACAAGGGATGCTCCAACTTTGTTAATCCTACTTGTATCAAGAGCCGCCTCACGAGCCTCTTCCTCTCGCCTACGTTTCTTTTCTTCCGCTTTCATCTGTCGGATCGCTGATTTTTGCTTATTTTTTTCTGCTTTTGTAGCTTTCTTCTTCGCTTTCTTTTCTGTTTGTGCTTTTTTCTTTTCTTCTTTCTTAGCAAGCTTCTGCGCTTTTTTCTCTGCTGCTATCTGTTCTTCCGTTGGTGCATCTGGATCAGGTTCTGGTCCAGGTACATTTTCAAATACCTTTTTAAAGAATCCTTTCTTTTCACCATCGGTTTCTGCTTCATTGGCAACATTTTTTTTCGCCTTTTTGCTGAGCTTTTTATCTGTTTTTTTATCTTTCTTTGCCGACTTCTTATCCGCTTTCTTCGCCTTGTTGTCTTCCTTAGGTGCTTCTGCTTCATCTACATTCGGCATTAAATCAAATAATTCTTTTTCCATCGCATCCATAGCAGGGTCATTGAGTACCCCTAATGCATCCGATAAAATATCACCTACATCACTGCTCTTACTAATTGGTTTTTCCTCTTCCTCTGAATTATCATCTAAGGCAAATATCTCTTCTTCTGGTTCAGACTGCTCTGAATATTCAGGTTCTTCCCCGCTAGACATACCTTCTATTAAACTCAAAAAATCATCGTCGATGTTCAGATCTTCCGAGAGGTTACTATCTTCTTGTGCATCATAGCCATTTTCATCTGATGCTAGTAATCCTTCAATATCTTTTAAAAATTGATCTTCATCCTGATCGCCCACATCAGTTAGGCCTAAATCCCTAAGCAAAAGACAAGATTCGCAGTACTCTTCTCCTTCTGCTACTGGTGCACCACAATCCTTACACTTTTCCATGGTAGACCTCCTTCCGAATTAATTCTAGTCCATTTTAACACAAAGTATTGTAATTCTCAATATAACTAAATTAATTTACACTTTATATATCCTAGTTTTATAACAGAATCTGATCAATTGTTTCTACTAGTTCACCAATCTCTGGTTTGGATAATTGCGCATCGGCACCTAGAGACTCCCCTTTTCTACGCATCTCATCTGAGATAAGAGAAGAGAAAATAACAACAGGAATACTCTTTAATTCTTCGTCTGACTTCACAAGTTTGGTTAATCTGTGACCATCCATCTGTGGCATCTCAATATCCGTGATAATACATGCAACTTTTTCAGCAATCTTTCCTTCACGTTTGATTTTTTGAAGAAGATCCCATGCTTCCTTTCCGTTATTTGTTACAGTTACATTACTGTAGCCTGATTTGTGTAAACATTCTGTGATAAGGGTACTTAATAGTGGAGAATCCTCACTAATCAAGATAGGAATTTCATTACGCTGACGACCCTGTAAATGGTCAATATCTGAGACTTTTAATCCTGTTTCTGGATTAATGTTAGCAACTATTTTTTCAAAGTCTAATACAATTATTAACTTATCGTTTATCTTAACGATACCTGTAGCAAGTCCATTTCCTGCGCTGTTTACCGTACTATCTGGTTTTGCGATAGCTTCCCAAGACACACGGTGAATACCAATTACGCTGTGTACGTGAAATGCTGTATTAATCCTGTTGAAATTAGTTAAGATGTACATATCTTTTTCGATTTCATTACTTTTTGGCATTTTTAAACATTCTGCTAAGTCAATGATAGAAATAATCTCTTCACGTGGCATAAAAATACCTTCTATGCATGGATGTGAATTTGGCACTGGTGTTGGCACCCTATATGGAAGTATTTCTTTAACTTTGGCAACGTTGATACCGTAATGATTATTGCCTACAGTAAATTCTAGGATCTCTAATTCGTTTGTTCCACTTTCTAATAATATTTCTGAAGACATTCAAATTCCTCCATTTTCTATTATATTTTTTACATATCTAACTGTATTATAGTATAAAACACTGCAATTTACAAATTATTTTGTTATTATATAAATACATATCAATACCACATATATGAAATAAATCCATAGGGATGGCTATTATTCCATATATGTATATAAAATATATCAGATATCGCGGTCTAAATCAATCATTATTGGAATTTTATACTCGAATCTTACTTCCAGTTGTAGGAAAATCATCTCTTTTTTAGGAGCTTTTAATTCATAGGAAATATAGCGAAACGAAATTTCCTATGAATTAAAAAAACAGCCTTTCGGCTGTTTTTCTATAACATATGCGCTCTTAATTCTTCTCCTGATAAAGGACTTAAATAAGCTGGTGCAATATCAAATACTGTCTTACAACCGCTTACTCCTTCGTTTGATAAACGATTGATTGCACGAGCAAATGCTAAGATTGCAGATGAAGTAAATTCAGGATTAGAATCTAGTTTTAAGCCGTATTCAATTACATGCTTATGTTCTTTATTTAATCCTGTAACACCTGTTCTAAATACAAATCCTCCATGAGGAATACCTGCATGATTTTTTTCGAATTCTTCTTCTGAGATGAAGTGTACTGTTGTGTCATAATCAGCAAAATAATTTGGCATTTCTTTGATTGTCTTTTCAATCTGAGCTAAGTCAGCGCCTTCTTCTGCTACAACAAAACATTCTCTAGTGTGTTTTTCTCTTGTTGATAGAGTAGGATTTTCTCCAGCTCTTACTGCTTCTAATGCAGATTCAACTGGGATAGTGTATTGTTTTCCATTTTTTACACCTTCTACACGACGAATTGCATCGGAATGGCCTTGGCTTACACCTTTACCCCAGAACGTATAGTCTTCACCTTCTGGTAGTACGGAGCATCCATATAATCTCATTAAGGAGAACATTCCTGGGTCCCATCCACAAGAAATTAATGCAACATGTCCGTTTTCTTTTGCAACACGATCTACATTTGCAAAATGCTCTGGGATTCTTGCATGTGTATCAAAGCTATCGATTACGTTAAAGTATTTTGCATATTCTGGTGTTTGCTCTGGTAAATCTGTCGCAGAACCTCCACAAAGTACTAACACATCGATTTCGCCCTTTAATTTTTCAATTTCATCTACAGAATATACTTTTACGCCTTCTGTTGCTGGGACGATTGTTTCTGGATTTCTTCTTGTTAATATGCAAGTAAGCTCCATATCATCATTTTGTCTAATTGCACTTTCTACGCCTTTTCCAAGGTTTCCATAGCCTAAAATTCCAATTTTCATTTTCAAAACTCCTTACCCGCATTGTCTAACGAATGCTTTTTCCTATGTCTGTTTTTAACTTATTCGTTCGTAAGTCAATTAACGCTTAACAGTATAACAGAATATGAAATTTTTGTCATCTTTTATTTTATTCTCTCGAATATTATCTTTTTGCAATTATATTATAGGTTATACTAAAAATAATATATATGAAACGTATCGAAAAATACCTTCCTCTCTCTCTATGAGACTATGCGAAAAAGCACAGTTCATTTTGACTGTGCTTTTTTCTTATGCATATTCATATGCATAACGACTGTAACGACCCAAGGGGGACTCGAACCCCCGACCTCCGCCGTGACAGGGCGGCGCTCTAA